>VBJR01000411.1 GCA_005880175.1 Chloroflexota bacterium | reverse complement strand
CGCGCATCGGCAACGGCATCCTCGAGGCCATCAACAGCCTGGTCCAGGCCGCCAAGCGGCGCGCTCGCGGCTACCGCAGCAAGCGCAACTACATCGCCATGATCTACATGACCGCCGGCAAGCTCAACTTCGCGCTACCCACCTGAAACAGCGAGGAGCCCTTCTTTGGAGGCACGTACGGACCGCCGACCCCGGGATGGGTCGCGTTTGTGCTCGTCGCCACCTCCACAGCCACCGCAACTGTGCTCATCCCGTGGTGCATCTACTTCGCCCGACGGAGGCATAGAGTCCGGCGACGACACGAGGGTCGTGTTCTGGTATGGCGCTATGCGAGGGCGATCTGGGATGAGATCTACTATTGCCACGGCTGTAACTCGAGTTTCTTGCCCGTGGACGAGAACGGCATCTCGGCAACGCCCCAGGCCTTTCCAGCGGTGCGCACGCACGCGTTCATCGACGCGCTCTCTGAACAGCGCTGCAGCGCCTACCTGGCCGCAGTGCATCGGGATCAGCCGCTGCCAGGGCGGTGACCGTTGAGGCGGCGACCTTTCCGATCGAACTGGAGTGGCACGCGTACGCGATGGTTCAGCGGCTGCACGCCATCGATCACGCTCGCGCTATTCGCCACCTGCGGTTCGGTCCTCGCTGACGACGGCCGAGTTTCGATCGCTCCAGGCACCTGATCTGGGCATAGGATAGGCAGGATTGCGCACACCATCTCGATATGTCCGGCCGCGACGAGTGGGTCGCCGACCGGTGGTTGCTTCGATGGCTGGCCAGACTGCAGCCCGCCACCGAGCGCTCGCGCTTCGTGGCTGAGGCGCAGGGCAATCTCGGCGACTGCGAGCGCCGGTGGCAGCGCGTGGACGTTCTGGTCTGCCTGGCGCTCAGCACGCCGCGGCTGGCGTGGATGATCTGGCGCGACGGGCGATGGGGGCGGGTGTGAGCGCCGGGAACATGATCCTCGCGCAGGGCGGCTTGTTGGTCTGAGGGGATGATCAGCGTCAACCGCACCCAGGCGCTCGTGCTGGGCTTCTGCCTGGCCGCATGGCTCGGTCTGATCGCCATCGTCGTGCTGGCGCCGGACGTGTTCGCGGGCGCCCTCCAAGTGCCCGCGGGCGGCTCCCTCGGACCAGAGCTGGCATTCGTGGTCGCGGTCACGGCCGTGATCGGTCTGCTGACCGTCGGCGTTGTGCGCCGCTGGCGGTGGCTCTTCTGGCTGATCTTGATCGCCTTCCTCGCCGGCGTTTTGAGGGTTCCTGCGTCGATCTTGGAGTTGGCCGGCAAGCTGCCGCCGACCGGGCCGACCTGGTACGTGCTGGTTCAAGCCACCATCGGATTGGTGCAGTTCACCATCGGCCTGGCTATGCTGTCTGGCTTTCGCTGGAGCGGCGTCTGGGGGCCCTTCCACATGCGCGGTGGGCGCTGGGTCGAGTCCTGGCTCGCCTGGACGGTGTGGCGCGGCAAGCGCCGAGACCGCGCCTGATGAACAGCGGATGGCTGCCGGCGTCACCAATCAGTGCGTGGCGGGCGCGCTGGCCGCCTGGGCCCTGCTGCACCCGGCCGACCCGCGCTGGAACCACCCGCCGCCGCTCTTCGGCGACGCGATCGACCTGTTCGGCCTGGCGCGGGCGGAGGGCTTCCAGCTCGACTCGCACCCCACGCCGGGCGCCATGGTCGTGTACGGCAGCGCCTACGGCGTCTTCGGGCACATCGCCACCGTCCGCGCCGTGCAGGGCGACCGCTACGAGGTCGGCGAGCAGAACTTCTTGGACTTCAGCCCGAACCTGGAGCCGCACTGGACGACCTTCGACCTGCGGTCGGTGCCGTGGCCGGATCCGGCGGTGGTGGGGTTCGTCGCGGCGCCGCCGGTGGGGTGAGGGCCCATCGATCGCTGGGCGTGACCGCGGGTGCTCGTGGGGCCCAGCTGAGCCTGCGGCTGCTGGTCCCAGTTGCCCAAGGATTGCGGCCCCGACGCCGCGCTATCCTGCCGCGCATGAGCATCAACGCAGCCACACCGCACCCGCATGTCCAGGAGCGCAAACGTCGCAAGCCGCCCCAGGTGGCGGACGAGCACGCCGGTTTCAACGGCCGGCTTGCCGTGTTCGTCACCAGGCTGGTTGGCACGATGTGGGCCGTCTACTTCGTGACTGGGTTCATCCTGCTCTGGATGGCGCTTGGTACGTGGGGTCCACTCCACTCGATCGACCCCTATCCCTTTGCGTTCCTCCTGTTCCTAGGCAACGTCGCGGAACTGATGCTGCTGTCCATCATCCTGGTTGGTCAGGCCGTGCTCGGAGCGGCGGCCGACAAGCGCGCGCTGCAGACCTATCGGGACGCGGAAGCCATCCTGCACGAGGTCGTGCGGCTCCACAGGCACCTCATGGAGCAGGACAAGATCCTGAACCAGGGCGTCGTCCTGGTCGAGCACCAACCCCACCCCTGGATCGAGCGGCGAAAAGCGGTCAAGCCCGTCCGGGTAGTGGACCAGTACGTCGGTGTCAACGGCCGCATCGCCGCCAGGTTGACGCGTGCTGTCGGAACGATGTGGGCCGGGGGTCATCAGGATCGATCCATACCCGTTCGCGCTCATGCTCTTCCTGTCGAGCCTGCTTCAGCTCGTGCTGGAGTTCGTGATCATGGTGGGCCAGGACGTCCTCGGCAAGGCTGCCGACAACCGCTCCCAGCAGACCTACCTCGACGCAGAGGCGATTCTCCACGAGAGTGAGCAGTTGCAGCACCACCTCGACCTCCAGGATGAGATCATCGTCGAACTCTGCCACTACATCGCTGAGAACGCGCCAGCAGACCACCCGGTTCGCGCCGTCCGGCCTGTGAAAACCGCACCGGCCGTCAGCTGAGCACGCGGCCATGAGACTGTATCCGAGTAGGGTCGGACCAGCTCGTCGGCCTGGCGTTCGGCATGCCGCGGCTCGCGTGGATGATGTGGCGCGGCGGGCGGCAGAGGCGGGGGCGATGAGATTGGCCAGACTTCTTGCATCCAGCCGGGCGCATGACCGAGGCTCCGTGCTGCGATCCTTGACCGCATGATGACGTTCGAGGACGTGCTGGTTCGCTACGCCGGCCTGCCGGAGCAGCACCTGTCCAAGCCGTGGCGGTGGCCCGCTCGCGACGGCGCCGCGCTCGAGGTGCGCGACGCCCTGCTGCGGTCACTGGAGCTGGAGCTGTCCGCACTGGCCGCCGCCGGGTCCGGCGCTGGCGAGCGGGCGCACGTCCTCGCGCTCGGCCAGGCGGCGTTCGGCGACCTGCGCGGTCTGCTCTGCGGACTGCCCGACGCGCTGCTCGATGCCGAGCCCGGCGACGGCGAATGGACCCTGCGTCAGGTGCTCCAGCACGTCCTGTGGGTGGAGCGCCGCTACCAGCTCCAGACGGCTCACGCGGCGAGTCGCTCTGACGACGATCCCGTCCGCATCGAACCGAACGTGCTCGTCGAGGATGTGGGATCGATCGCTGCCTGGCTCCAGCGGCTGTCTGCGGTGCGAGAGGAAGGACGACAGGTGCTCACCGTCCCTGGCGACAATCTCGGGCGGCCGTCGGTTTGGACTGGCCACGCGGTCGATGTCCGCTTCCGGCTGCACCGCTTCACCGGGCACCTCGCGCAGCACACCATCCAGTGTGAGAAGGTGCTGCGCCAGCTCGGCCATCCAGACCGCGAGGCAAGGATGCTCGTCCGGCGGATATCTGCGGCCCGGGGCGGCCACGAATGGCTCAGTGAACCGGGGGTGTTGGCCCAGCTCGACGGCGAGCACCAGACGCTGGCCAGTTCGCTGTAGCTTGCGGTGCAGGGTGCCGGTGGGCACCGCCGTAGCCCCATCGCGCGCCGCTGGAACGGCGTCGCCGCGTTGCTGAACGGCGCCTGGCCGCCGTGGGTGAGCAACGTGGCCAAGTCCGTCCAGATCGCCTCGCCGGCCATCGCTTTCCTCGCGCTGTGGCTGACCAGGGTCGCGCGGGCCCACAGCACCGAGCCCGCCCCCGGCACGGCCGCCCGCCTGCTACGCCTCCTCGCCCTGCTGCTGCCGGCGCGCGATCGCGAGCGCTTCGTGGGCGAGGTGCTGCGGAACGTGGCGGGACTGCGGTGGCGGCAGCGCGCCCGGGGAGCTGCTGTCGGTGGCGGGCGCCGTGCCGGGGCTGGCGTTGATCGTGCGGTTGCGCGGCGTCGGGGGGCCTGATCGACCACGTCGAGTAGCTACTGCGGGCTGCACGCCACGCGACCGCCGTCCGGCTGATCGCGCTCGACGTCGACGCGGGTCCGGTCGTGGCGGGGCCCGGGATCTTCCTGCTCGAGTGAGGGCGCTCATTCAGCGGATCGAGTTCCTCGTGCTCGTGTTCGTGCGGTGCGTGGCTTGATAGTCGGAATTCTGGATTCGCGGACCCGAGGTACCATCGCCGGCCGACCACCGTCAGGTGTTCGTCAGGCGGTCCGCCGATCGCGCTGCATCGTCCGCCTCGGCGTCCCGGCCCAGAGCGCGGTCGGCGATGGCCAGCCGCTCGTAGACGACCGGCTCTACGGTGCCCAGCCGGACGGCGTCCCGGTAGGCGGTAGGTCGATTCGTATGGCGCAAGTAGGCGCGCCTCCGCGATCCTGGCCCGCGCAACCGGGACGTCGCCCGCGGCGAGGGCGGCCATCCCTTGGAGAGAGAGCGCGTCCGCCGCAAACGGCATCGCGGCCAGCAGCGCCGCCACGGCGGCGGTCAACAGCGCGGCGGCCACGGCCAGCGGCAACCGGACCGCCCTGGCCATGGGGACAGCGACCACGAGGGCGCGGGGCGGCCGGGCGCCGGCCCACGCCGTCGTTGCCGCAGCCGCCAGAATCCAGAACGGCGCGGTCACCGGGACCCACGCGAACTCGAACTGGACGCTCACCTCGTACGCCGCCAACGCGCCCAGCAGCGCGACGGCACCCGGGGTCCGGGTGCCCCGCCAGAATGCCGCGAGCAGCGCCACCAGCGCAAGGAGGGTGGCGGCGACGCCGACCAAGCCCTGCGTTGCCGCCACCTGCAGAAGGTCCGAGTGCGCCTTGTCGATCACGCCGGCCGACCCGGCGCTCCGGAACGTGGGGTAGACGAGGCCGAAGGTATCCGGTCCCCAGCCAGCCAGTGGTCGCGCCGCGACCATGGCCAGCGTGTCATGCCAGATCGCCACGCGCGCGCCGCCGGAACCCTGCAGGGGCGCGACCAGCGATGCCGCCCGGCTCCACACGGTCGCCAGCAGTGGCGGGCCCGCCCCGGTAGCGGTCGCGACGGCGACGGCCAGCGTCCCGGCCGCGGCAGCCAGGGCCACCCGGCGGACCGCCGCCGAGCGCCTCGCCAGAGGCACAACCGCGATGGCGAGGCCGGCGGCGGCGCCGAGCCATGCCCCCCGGCTGAAGGTGAGGACAAGGGCGGCCGCCATCACGACGGTCGCATTGACGGCCAGCGCCCGGCCCAGGGCCGACTCTGGAGACATCGCCTCCCACACGGCCAGGGGCAGCAGCATGGCGAGGTACGTGGCGAGCAAGAACGGATTGCCGAACGTGGCGTCTACGCGATCCCAGCCGTCGAACGTCAGCGGTGTGTCCGCCCCGGCCGTCCGGCCGGCCAGGAGCAGTTGGGCGATCGCCAGGAGCGCGAGCACGTAGCCGCTCGCCAGGAGGGCACGGACCACGGAGCGGGCCTCGCCCGCCCCCGTGAGCGACTGAGCGACCAGCCAGAACAGGAGGCAGTACGTGCAGATGGTCAGCAGGCCCTCGTAGCGCAGGTAGAGGCCGTACACCGCGACGGGCCGGTTCACGGCCAGCAGCGCCGACAGGCTGGCCGCGGCTGTCATGGCTAGCAGGGCCGCGT
Organism: Chloroflexota bacterium; assembly: GCA_005880175.1. The sequence goes on along the minus strand of VBJR01000411.1, from coordinate 1,071 downwards.
CCAGCGGCGTCCGGCGCACGGTCAGGCGGCCCGATTGGATGGCGCGGCCCAGCCAGAACGCGAACAGGCCGGCCACCAGCAGCCTGCTGAGGACAAGCCTCGGGAGCGCGAACTGGTCGAACGTGACCGGGCTCGGGACGAGCGGGACCAGGAAGGCGCCGGCCTGCGTCACCCAGACCCCAACTCGGCGCCTTGCGTCGGGAGGCCGGGCCGTTGGGCCCGGCCTCCCTGGGACCGCGGGAATGCTCCCTGTGAGCACTACCGCTTGATGGTCACCGCCGAGACGGTCTGCGCCGACTCGCACTGGAAGGTGAAGTCGGACGCCGTACCGCAGGCGTCGGCGAAGACCTGGACCTGGCCGGCGCTGGGATGGAAGGGAGCGTCGGTCGCCGCTGCGGTGAAGCCGTAGGTGTGCGGCGCTCCGTCACAGATGAGCGCTGGCACGGAGCCGAACGCGTGAGCGACGGTGCTGCCAGACGGCTCGGTGACCTGAACCTGTGCGAAGCTCGAGGACGTCGAGATGAACGGTCCGCAGCTGATCGATACCGTCCCGGTCAGCGTCAACTTGTCCTGGAGCGTGACGTTTGGGCCGACCGTAATGCCGATCGGCGGCAGAAACTCGGTCGCGGCGGCGTCGGCCGGCGCGAACGCGGCGGGTCGAACTGCTGTGACCGCCCGGGCTACGCCCGCACCCACGGCCCGCAACGGACCGGAAGCGACCGGGCTGGCCGAGAACGCTAGGCCCGTGACGCAGACGACGGTAAATGCCGTCACCACAACCAGCAGCACACGCTTGACAGATTGCAACGGGAGTACCTCCCTCGGGCCGCGACCTGCAGCCCGAAATCACGACGTCCGGAGGATGGTCTCGGTCAGGCCATGCTCATCACCTCCTCCCGGACCCACTACACACCACAGCCAGCGAGGGACGCCCTCGCCAGTCATCGTGTATCGGCGGCGCGTCCCTTGCAATGAGCCAAATGTCCTGTACTCCGGGATCGTCAAGGGCCTGACCGGCCGGTAACTATTCAGGTCCGCGCGTAGGCGGCTGAGCGGGCCGGAGCCAGGGCT
>VBJR01000258.1:10016-22525 GCA_005880175.1 Chloroflexota bacterium | reverse complement strand
TGGTGCAGGGGGTGCCGTCGGCGACGGGGCTCGACTGGGTGAAGGCACCGCCCGCGCCGTAGGGCGCGGTGTTGCCGGGCCGGCCGCAGTTGATGGTGGCACCGGCCTGGTAGTCGGTGAGGGTGCCCTGCTGTGCGAGGGTGCCCTGATAGACGGCGACACAGTCAGTGGGGCTGGGCGGGGGCTGAGTTGGACGTGGCTCCGCCGCCACTGCGACGTCAGCAACACAGGACGCGCACGTTGCAACTGTGAGCGCAGCGAGTACTTGCTTAGAGCTGGCAAACACTTCGCACGCTTCCGGCGCAACCGTAGTTGCCGTGCTGATACCAGACGGCCCCGAGTTCCGTGTCGTCCTTGAACTCTCCCCAGATCAGAATGGTGGCGGAGTAGTCTGAGCCCGAGGAGAGAATCACTGTTGTTCGGCCGTCGGGCAACCGGATCGATCGCTGACTCGGGCCCGTGAAGTGGACGGCAAGCCCGTAGTTGCTTGGCGTCAAGCCCTGACGCTGCATCGCCTGCTGAAGATCGGAGGGGATGGCGACGAGCTGCGTGGCGGGCATGTGCAGCGGGTGCAGGACCAGAAGCCCACCCTGTTGCTTCGCGTTGTCCAGGTCCATCAGGTCAGCCCCGAACAGGTTCGCCACCGCCTGGGCGCTGGAGTCGGCCAGGACGCCTGACGTCAACGCGCTGCGCGCGTTGTTCTCCATTGCCCAGTAGTAGTAGGCCTGGGCCAGCTGGAACGCTCGGCCCCACTGTTGGGCCGTCGCGTCGCTCACAGCGCCGTTCGTCGCGTTGCGGATCGTCGTCGGTGGCAGCTGCAGCCGGTCGGGCGTCGGCGGGCACGGGGTGAATCCGCGCTGCGCCAGCCGCGCGCAGCGCTGCGGGTCCGCTGACGCGGCCGCCGTCGGTGTGTGCGGTCCGGGTGACGTGTGCGAGGTCGGCTGCCCGCTCTGGCAGGCGCTCAGGCCCAGCACCAGGATCAACAGCGGCAACCAGGTGCCGCGCTTCTGCTTCATGCTCGGTATCCCCGCAGACAGCCTAGCCGGCTGAGGCGGACAAAACGCGGACAATTTCTGTCAGCTTCGGCTGACTACCGAAGCGCGGGCGCGTCAGCTCAGCGCAGGCTGTCCAGCGCCGCTCGCTGGCGGCGCCACTCCGTTTGGGCCGCCTCCACCGTCACCTCCTCGAAGCTCAGGCGGTCCCCCGGCAGCAGCTGCGCCGCCAGCGGCAGGGCGACGCGGGCCACCCCCGCCACCACCGGGTAGCCTCCCGCCGTCTGGTGGTCCGCCATCAGCAGGATCGGCTGGCCGGCCGGGGGGACCTGGACGCAGCCCATCGCCAGGCCGAACGACACCAGCTCCTCCTTCTTGATTTCCAGCTCCGCTCCCTCCAGGCGGTAGCCCATCCGGTCCGCGTCCCGGCTCACCGCCCAGCCCTCCCGGAAGAACGCCCGGCGCGCCCGCGGGGACAGCAGCCGCGCGTGCGGGCCCGCCATCGCCGCCAGCGCCGGCGCCACCGAGTACGGGGGCCGCAGCGCCACTGGCAGGCCCCGGCCCGCCACCGCCGGCCGGGGCGCCGGCCCCACCACCGACAGCTCCTCCCCCGCGTGCAGCGTCCGGCCGTGGATCCCGCCCCGGCCGACCAGCAGGTACGTCGAGGCCGAGCCCAGCCACCGCTCGGCCGCCAGGCCCCCCGCCACCGCCACGTACACCCGCGCCCCCCAGCGCCGGCCCGCGAACGCCAGCCGGTCGCCCTCCATCAGGAACAGGCCCGTCCACGCGGGAGCCGCAACGCCGTTCAGCGTCAGCCCGAAGTCCGCCCCCGTCACCGCCACCAGGCACGTCCGCAGCGCCACGAGCGACGGCCCCGTCAGCGAGCACTCCAGCCCCGCCGCGCCCTCCGGGTTGCCCACCAGGCGGTTCGCGGCCGCCAGGGCGTACCGGTCCATCGCCCCGCCCGGCGGCACCCCCGCGGCGCGCCGGCCGGGCCGGCCCAGGTCCTGGATCGTCGTGAACATGCCCGGCTCCTCGAGCCTGAGCACCGGCGCGGCAGCGGACGACGTCACGAGAGCCGCGCCGCGAAGAACTTGACGCGGTCCCCGGTCCGCAGCAGCGACGGCGGGTCCGACGACGGCAGGAACAGCCGCATCGACGTCCGCCCGATCAGGTGCCACCCGCCCGGCGTCGGCAGCGGGTACACGCCGGTCTGGGCCCCCGCGATCGCCACCGACCCGGCCGGCACGTGCGTCCGCGGCACGCTGCGGCGGGGCAGGCGCAGCTCCTCCGGCAGCGGCCCCAGGTACGCCCAGCCGGGCGCGAACCCGATCATGAAGCACCGGTACGTCGGCTCCGTGTGCAGCCGCACCAGCGTCTCCACGCTCAGGCCCAGCTCCGTCGCCGACGCCTCCAGGTCCGGCCCGTCGTACACCACCGGGATCCGGTGCAGCCGGCCGTACGGCGCCGGCGGCGGCTTCGCCTCCATCAGCCGCTGGATCACCCCGCACAGGCCCCGGTACGTCACCTGCTCCGGGTCGTAGTGCACGGCCACGCTCGCGTAGCCCGGCACCGCCTCGCGCACGTCCCGCCGCTTCCGCAGCGCCTCCGCCAGCGCCAGCGCGCGCGTGTTCAGCGCCGTGTCCACGCGCCGGCCGATCTCGACCAGCAGCGCGGAGTCACCCAGCGGATCGATGCGGAGCGAGCGCGGAGCAGGCATGGGCAGAGACAAGGATGGCGTAGAACGCACCCGCCACGATACCGACGCCAACCACGGCCAGGCCCACCACCGCCAGGGCCCACGCGGTGGTGATCGCGACCAGCACCAGGTTCCAGTCCGCGTACCGGTCGCGCACGGTCGCGACGATCAGGCCGACCCGGGCCAGGTCCGCCGGCCGGCCAGCGCCGGCCCCAGCAGCGCGGCCACGGGCATGTCCAGCAGCCACGCGAGCACCGCGAACGGCGCCGTCAGCGCGGCCGCCTGGAGCGCCGCCCACGCGCCGTCGCCCGGGCGCATGCGCCACGGCGGCGGCCCCGCGGCCGGGTCGCACGCCGCCGACCGGACGCACTCCACGGCGTAGCCGAAGACCACCGGGAACGTGACCGGCAGCAGCGCCACCAGGACCAGGCCGGCCAGCCACCGGCGCAGCCGCGCGGCCCCCCGGAACGGGTACAGGAACGACGCGATGACGTGGCGCTCCATCAGGAGACCACCGCTTCTCGCAGCTCCCCGACCAGGTACAGCGAGCCCGTCACCAGGACCCAGCCATCCGCGCCCGCCAGCTCGCGAGCGCGCGCCAGCGCCTCCGCCGGGTCCACGCGCTCCTCCGACGGCCCGTCCCACGCCGCCGCCAGCGCCGCCGGCCGGACGGCCCGCTCGCCCGCGCTGGGCGCCGCCGTGAACACCACCCGCTCCGGCCCCAGCCGGCGCATCTGCTCGAACACCAGCGACAGGTCCTTGTCCGCCATCGCCCCGAAGACCACGACCACCGGGGCGCCCTCCAGCAGCCGGCGCAGGCTGCGCACCAGCTGCCGCATCCCGTCCTGGTTGTGCGCGCCGTCGACGAGCACGCGCTCGGCGACCAGCTCCAGCCGGCCGGGCCAGCGCGCGGACTCCACGCCCTCCCGCACGGCCGCGGCCGTCGCGTCGCCCAGCGCGTGCGCCGCCGCCACCGCCAGCGCCGCGTTGCCCGGCTGGAACGAGCCCACCATCCGCGTGCGCAGCCCGCGGTGGCTGAAGCCGGGGCCGCTCACGTCCAGCGAGCTGCCCTCCCAGCCGTGCCACCGCGCTCGCACCGTGATCTCGCGGCCCAGCCGCCAGACGTCCGCCGCGCCCATCGCGCCGGCGGCCCGCTCGACGACCGACAGGGCGGCGCCCGACGCGCCGGTCACCACCACGTTGCCCGCCTTGATGATGCCCGCCTTCTCGCCCGCGATCGCCCGCGCCGTGGAGCCCAGGTGCTTGCGGTGGTCCAGCGTCACGTTGGTCACGATGGCCACGCCCAGGTCGAGCACGTTCGTCGAGTCCAGGCGGCCGCCCATCCCGACCTCGATTACCAGCCGGTCGGCCCGGGGCGCCAGCCACGAGATCGCGAGCGCGATCAGGACCTCGAACTCCGTCGGCTCGCCCAGCCGCGCGACCACCGGCTCCAGCCGCGGCCGCAGCTCCGCGACCGCCTGCGCGAACGTCGCCTCCGAGATCGGCCGGCCGTCGAGCTGCACCCGCTCCAGGTACGACGACAGGTGCGGCGACGGGGTCATGCCCGTCCGCAGGCCGGCCGCCCGCAGGATCGACTCCAGGTAGGCCGACGTCGAGCCCTTGCCGTTCGTCCCGGCGATCAGCGCGCCCCGGTGGCCCCGCTCCGGGTGGCCGAGCTCGTCCAGGATCGCCCGCATGCGGTCCAGGCCGAGCTTCATGCCGAAGCGGCCCAGCCCCGTGACGTAGGCCAGGGCCTGCTCGAACGTCAGCCCGGTCTGCGCGCGTCCTCCGCCTGACACGTGTTGGCCAACAGCATGGCGCGCGTGAGGGGTCCGACGCCGCCCGGGACCGGCGTCATCCAGCCGGCCACATCGGCCGCCGCGGGGTCCACGTCGCCGCCCAGCTTCCCGTCGGGCTTCACGTTCTGGCCCACGTCCACGACCACCGCCCCCGGTTTGACCCAGTCCGCCTGGACGAGCCACAGCCGGCCGATCGCCACCACCAGCACGTCCGCCTCGCGGCAGATCTCCGGCAGCCCGACCGTCCGCGAGTGGCAGATGGTCACCGTCGCGTTCCGGGCGAGCAGCAGCAGCGACACCGGCTTGCCCACGGTGTTGCTACGGCCGACCACCACCGTCCGCCGGCCCTCGAGCGCGATCCCGTAGTCGTCGAGCAGACGCATGATGCCGGCCGGCGTGCACGCCACCAGGCCGCGCTGGCCGAGCAGCAGGCGCCCGGCGTTCACCGGGTGGAAGCCGTCCACGTCCTTGACCGGGTCCACCGCCTCGACGACCGGCTCCACCTCGACCTGGGGCGGGAACGGCTGCTGGACCAGCACTCCGCTGACGTTCGGGTCGCGGTTCAGCGAGTCGACCAGCGCCACCACCTCGGCCGTGGTCGCGGAAGCAGGCAGCCGGTGGTCGGACGACGTCATCCCGACCCGCTCCGCGTCGCGGCGCTTGCCCCGCACGTACGTCTCCGACGCCGGGTTCTCGCCGACGAGCACGACGGACAGGTGCGGCGGCGGCAGACCGGCGGCGGTGCGCGCCCGCACCCGCTCCGCCAGCGAGGCCAGCACGCGGCCGGCCACCTCCTTGCCGTCGAGTCGCACGGCTGTCACGACAGGCCCAGCTCCTTCCGGGCGGCCTCCGCCGCCCGCCGCATCACGACCGCCAGGTCGCCGCCCAGCCGCCGGCAGTCCTCGTACTCGGGGGCGACGTCGAACGGGCGCCCGTCCAGCTCCTTGACCTTCACGCGGACCCGGCCGAAGCCGGTCTCCACCTCGATGACGCGCCGGCCGGCGACCAGCCTGGTCGCGGGCGCCATGCGCACGCCCAGTGTAGTGCTGCCGCGGAGCACGAGGCCGGCGAGCTCACGCGAGCGTGCGGGCTCCGCCAGCACGGTCAGCAGGTGGCCGGGCCGGCCCTTCTTCATGAAGGCCGGCAGCACCGACACGTCCAGCGCGCCCGCCGCCATCAGGTCCTCGGTGAGGGCGGCCAGCAGATTCGGGGCCATGTCGTCCAGGTTGGCCTCGATCACGGTCACGGTGGCCGCCTCGGGGGCCACGCGGCCCAGCCACAGGGCCGTCGCGTTGAACGGGTCGGGCCGCGCGCCGAGGCCGTAGCCCACCCGCTCCAGCGCCATCGCGGGCCGCTCGAACCGGGCGACGGTGGCCAGGATCGCCGCACCGGTGGGCGTGACCAGCTCCGCCCGGCGCTCGTCCGGCTCCAGGACCGCGCCCGTGCCCTCCAGCACCCGCAGCGTCCCGGGCGCCGAGTGGCGGCCGCGGGGCGCCGGCAGCGGCGACGCGTGCACCGCGTCCACGTCCAGCGACTCCAGCAGCCAGAACGCGCCCACGAGGTCGACGAGCGTGTCGGCGCCGCCCAGCTCGTGCAGGTGCAGCTCCTCGGGTGGCCGGCCGTGCACGGCGGCCTCGGCCCGGCCCAGCCGCCCCAGCGCGTCGAGAGCACGCTCCCGGACGCGGTCGGGCAGCGGCGCCGCGGCCACCACGCGCTCCAGCTCCGGCAGGGTGCGCGTGGGCCCTTCGGACCAGGACACCTCCACGCGAATGCCGCCCAGGTGGCCGCGCTCCTCGTGCCGCGTCTCCACCCGCACCTCGCCCGCCAGGCCCAGCGCCTCGACCGCGGCGTCCAGCAGCGCCCGGTCGGCGCCGGCGTCGAGCAGGGCACCGAGGGTCATGTCGCCCGAGATCCCGGAGGGGCAGTCGAAGTACGCCACCCGGCTCACCGGCCGCGGGTGACCTCCACGCCGACCGACCCGATCGCCGCGGGCAGGGGCGGCCGCTTGCGCACCGTGACGGTCGCCCGCCGCACCTGCTCCAGCGTCAGCAGCCGCTCCGCGCTCCGCTGCGCGAGAGCCTCGAGCAGCTGGCACCGGTCGCCCTCCAGCACCTCGCGGACCAGCTCGTACGCGGCGCGGTAGTCCAGGGTGTCCTCCAGCCGGTCGGTGCGGCCGGACTCGCTGACGTCGAGCTCCAGCGCCACGTCCACCGTGAAGTGCGTGCCCGTCTCGCGCTCGGCCGGGTACACGCCGTGGTGGCCGAAGAACGACATGCCCTCGATGAGGATCCTGTCCATCCGCTCCGCAAAAACAAGAAAGGGGGCGCCCGGAACGGGCGCCCCCTCCTGGTCGTGCTGCCTAAGCGATCCGCACGCGGTTGGCGCGCGGCCCCTTCGGGCTCTGCTCGACGTCGAACGTGACCCGCTCACCGCCGGTGAGCGTGTCGAAGTTCAGCGACGAGTCCATGCCGGTCCGATGGAAGAAGTACTCCTTCCCATCCTCGGCGGCGATGAAGCCGAACCCACGGTCCGACACGACCTTCTTGATGGTCCCCTGGGACATCAATAGACTCCCCTTCTCGAACATCTGCCCGAACGCACGGGTCTGTTCGAGAAGAGAAGCTTCAGAGACCACGGCGAACACGTCCTCTAGCGGACGCTCTGTGAATTGTACCAGACCCTAGGGCAATCGCTCCCGGGGGCCGGCCAGAGCGTCGTGGAGCAGGCTCCCCACGACGCCGCTGCCGATGCCCAGGCCGACGCCCGCGACCAGCCAGCCGGTCCAGCCCAGCCAGCCGCGGACGAGCAGGTCGAAGCCGACCAGCGCCAGGACCACCGCGATGATGAACCAGGCCAGCCTCGTCACGGCCTCGCCCGGCGGCCTACGTGCTCGGGCTGGGGCTCGGCGCCGCGCCCGCGCCACCCCGGCCGCCGAACCCGCCCGCGCCGCCGATCGCGATCGTGGTGGCGGTCACCACCCCGTCGGAGCCGGTCTGCCCGACCACGGTCACCGTCTGGTTCTGCGTGAGGTCGGCCGGCGTGCCGTCACCGGTCTTGGTGATGCGCGCGGACGAGATGTTCACCTGGACGTCGGCGTTGGTCCGCGGGTTGTGGACCGTGATCGTGTCGCCGCTCACCGCGGTGATCGTGCCCAGCGTCGCGTTGGCGAGCGCGCCGCCGCCCGCTCCAGCCCCGCCCGCGCCACCGGCGCCACCACGGCCGGCACCACCGCCCCCGCCGGCCCCGGCGAACGCGCCCGCGGACGGGCTCGGGCTGGCCGCGGCCGTCGGGTGGCCCTGGCCGTACCTGGCCCCGACGTAGAAGCCGCCCAGGATGCCGATCACGACGATCAGCGCCGCGGTGAGCTGGTTCATTTACTCGTACCTCAGTGCTTCGATGGGCTTGAGGACCGCGGCCCGGTTGGCCGGGTAGATGCCGAAGAACAGACCGATCCCGACGGACACGCCGAAGGCGAGCAGCACCGACGGGATGGAGACGACCGGGGGCGGGAACGTGCTCGAGATGCGCGACGCGATCGTGCCCAGGTAGGTGGAGACGCCCGCGCCCACGGCGATCCCGAACAGCCCGCCGAAGCCGGACAGGAACATCGACTCGATCAGGAACTGCAGGAGGATGTCGCTGCGGCGGGCCCCGATCGCCTTGCGGATGCCGATCTCGCGGGTCCGCTCGGTGACCGTCACCAGCATGATGTTCATGATCCCGATGCCGCCGACCACCAGCGAGATGGCGGCGATGGACCCCAGCAGCAGCGTCAGGATGCCGGTGATCTGGCCGAACGTGTTCTGGATGTCCTGCTGCGACTGCGTCGTGAAGTCCGCCTGTGTCGGATCGCTGATGTTGTGCCGGTTCAGCAGGACCTGCGTCGCCTCGTTCTGAGCGGCCGTCACCGTGTCCGAGCTGCTGGCCTGGATGTTGATCTGGGCGATGTTCTTGCCCCGCCCGCCGGACAGGTACGCCCACGCCGTGTTGATCGGGACGACGACGATGTTGTCCTGGTTGGCGCCGGCGCCGGTGCCCTTGGACGCGAACACGCCGCCCACCCGGAACGTCTGGCGGTTGATCTTGATCGACTGGCCGACGGCCGCGTTCGGGTCGCCGCCGAAGAGGTTGTCCACCACCGTCTGGCCGATCACCGCGACCTTGGCGTCGCTGCCGTTGTCCTGGTCGGTGAACATCGAGCCGGCCGAGATGTCGTAGTTGCGGACCGACGGGAAGTCCTGCGTGCTCCCGGTGACGGGGGCCTGCCAGTTCTGGGCCTGGTACACGATGTTGCCGAACGACTGGGCGATGGGGATGGCCGTCACGATGTCCGGGGCCTGCGACTTGTCGTTGAGGGCGTCCACGTCGGCCTGGCTGAGCGTCTGACCGCCGCCGAAGCCCTGCGCCACGCCGCCCACGCGCTGCGTGGACGGGTACACGTAGATGATGTTGGCGCCCAGGGCCTGGATCTGGCTCTGGACCTGGACGCTGGCGCCGTTGCCGACCGCGACCAGCAGGATCACGGCGGCGACGCCGATCAGGATGCCCAGCATCGTGAGGGCGGATCGCAGTCGGTTGGCGCTGATGCCCGAGATGGCGAGCGCGAGCGCCTCGACGACCTTCATGCGCTGACCTCCACCCGCTGCTCCTGGTAGTGGTCCTCCAGGACGAGCCCGTCCTTCAGCCGCACCACGCGCTTGGCGAACGCGGCGATGTCGTTCTCGTGCGTGATCAGGACGACCGTCCGGCCGTCCTCGTTCAGCTCGACGAGCAGCCGCATGATCTCGATGCTGGACTCGCTGTCCAGGTTCCCGGTCGGCTCGTCGGCGAGCAGGATGGCCGGCTCGGTGACCAGCGCCCGCGCGATGGCGACGCGCTGCTGCTGGCCGCCCGACAGCTCGCTCGGCTGGTGCTTGGCACGCTCGACCAGGCCCACCGCGTCCAGCGCGGCCATCGCCCGCTGGCGGCGCTGGTGGGAGACCCCCGCGTAGATCAGCGGCATCTCCACGTTGTGGATCGCCGTCGAGCGCGGGATGAGGTTGAACGACTGGAAGACGAACCCGATCTTGCGGTTGCGGATCGCGGCCAGCTGGTTGTCGTTCAGCCGGCGCACGTCGATGCCGTCCAGCAGATAGTCGCCCGAGGTGGGCAGGTCGAGGCAGCCGATGATGTTCATCAGCGTGCTCTTGCCCGAGCCCGAGGCCCCCATGATCGCGATGAACTCGCCCTCGGCCACGGCGAGCGAGACGCCGCGGAGCGCGTTCACGAGGACGTCGCCCATCCGATAGACCTTGACCACGTCCACGAGCTGGATCGTGGCCGGGCGATCGGTGGGCGAGACGGGGATGCTCATCCGCCGCCGCCTCCGCCGATCCGGACGCCACCGCCGCCGCCGAACCCGCCGGCTCCGCGGCCGGCGCCAGCCCCGGCCCCGCCGGCCGTGGTGCCGGTGCGGAGCGTCGGGCGGACCACGCGGTCGCCCTGGTTCAGGCCGCCGGTGATCTCCGTCGTCGTGTCGCCGACCGCTCCGGTCTGGACGGCCTGGCGCGTCTGCGTCTTGCCGTCCTTGCCGAGCAGCGTGACGAACGCGGCGCCGCCGATGCGGGTGATGACGGAGTTGGGCAGGGTCAGCACGTTCTGGGCCTGCTGCACCACGACATTGGCGTTGGCCGTCATCCCGGACTTCAGCCGGCTGTCGATCTGGTCGAGCACGAGGGTCACGCTGTAGTTGGTCACGTTGGAGGTGACGGTGGCCTGCTGGGCGACCGTGGAGACGTGGGCCGGCAGCGACAGGCCGTTGATGGCGTCGAACGTGACGGTCGCCTGCTGGTTGGCCTGGACGCGGGACGCGTCCGCCTCGGCGAACGGCGCCACGATCTGGAGGCCGGACAGGTCGCCCAGCACGATGAAGCCGCTGCCGGATGACGACGTCGCGGAGCCGCCGGTGGCGCCGGTGGCGCCGGTGCCTCCGGTCCCGCCATTGCCGCCGGTGCCTCCGGCGCCGGCGCCACCCGCACCGCTCGAGGAGGAGGACGACGACGAGCTGCTGCTGCTCGCGCTGCCGCTGCCGCCCGACACGGTGTCACCGACCTGGTTGTTGATCGCCAGGACGGTGCCGCTGAACGGCGCGGTCAGGGTCGCGAAGTTGAGGTTGCGCTGCGCGTTGTCCACCCCGATCTGCGCGTTGCTGACCGACGACTGCTGCTGGGCGATCTGGCTCGGGCGCGAGACCGACGCGCTGTTCAGGTTGTCCTGCGCCGACACGATCGCGTTGTTGGCCTGGTTGATCGACTTCTGGCCGTTGAGCTGGTCGGTCTGGATCTTGTTCTGGTCCTGCGTGATCTTGCCCTGGTCCTGCGCGACGGCGGACTGCGCCTGCGTGAGCGCCGCCTGCTGCTGCGAGCAGTCCTGCTTCCCACCGGGGGACGGCGGCGGCGTGGTCAGGCAGGCGTTGAGCGCCGTCTGGGCCGGCCCCACCTTGCCGTTGTCGGTGTTGAGCTGCGCCTGGTCCGACGACAGCGTGGCCTGGTCCTGCTGATTCGTCAGGTTGACCTGGGCCTGCGTGTCGGACAGCGACTGCTGGGCGTTGGCGAGGTTGTGCTGGGCCACGGTGACCGTGTTGCCGTTCTGCGTGGCGGTCAGCGACGCCTGCGCCGACGTCAGGGAGTTGTTGGCCTGGTCCAGCGCCTGCTGGAGCTGGGTCGGGTCGAGCCTGGCCAGCACCTGGCCCTTCGTGACCTTGTCCCCGGCCTTGACGTCGATCTCCGTGACCTGCCCGCCCGTGGCGAAGCTGACGTTCTGCTGCGTCATCGGCGAGACGGTGCCCGTCCCGGTGACGGCCGAGCGGACGGTGCCCCGGGTCACGGCGGTGAGCTGGACCGCGGCGCTGCTGGCGCTGGGCGGGGCGAGGACGTCGTGGACGATGAGGAACACCAGCAGCAGGGCCACCAGCCCCAGCGCGATGGGAATGATGCGCTCCCGCGTGAACAGCCCGGCACCCACCTCTTCTCTGAGCGCCCTCTGGCTAACCGACAACGCAATTCCTCCCTACCAGTTCAGTTCATCGAAGCTCCAGCCCGACGGCGACCCCATCCGGGTGAGCACCGTCAGGCCGAGCGACATCACGGCAACGACGACGAGGAACAGCCAGCCGATCACGGGCACCAGTCCCACGTCGACCAGGAGCAGCAGCCCGGCCAGCGCGCCGATCAGCGGCGGGGCCGGGCCGAGGCGCGCCCGCAGCCAGCGGCCGAACGCGAGCACCAGCGCCGCCTCCCCGAAGACGACGCAGATCGCGAGGACCGTCCAGACCAGGGGCACGAGTGACAGCAGCACGAACGTGGTCGGGAGCAGGACCGTCAGCGCCAGCCCCAGCAGCGCGGTCGCCACGCCGGCGGCCAGCATCACGGGGAGCGTGGACGGCCGCACGCGCTCGGCCGCGCGCCGGATGCGCAGCGGCAGCGCCACCAGCAGGGCCTGGGTGACCACGATCAGTCCCAGGCCCACGCTGAGGAACCACCAGAACGTGAACAGGCCGCCGATCCGGCCCAGCCCCCGGAACTCCAGTCGATATGGCGCGAACGGCAGGTCCGTCGTCGGCGGGGGCCGGAAGCCCGCCCGCCTGGGCGGCTCGAACGGCTGCGGGAAGGCGGGCCGGAACTGGCTCGAGTCCGCCCACGCCAGCAGCACGGCCAGCGCCACCAGGCCGGCCAGGACGGCGATCCATCCCCATCGGAGCACCTACGACAGCCTCGGCCCCAGCCGGGCGAGGAGCGCCAGGTGAGAGAGCGTGGTCAGCATCAGCAGCGCGCAGACCAGCAGCAGGAAGACGTCGCCCGGCGCGGGCGCCGGCAGGTCGGTCAGGCCCTCGCCCCAGCCGATCAGCGAGCCGACGTCCGACGCGGTCCGCTGCACCAGCAGGGACAGCCCGTTCAGGCCCGAGACGTACCAGAGCGCGACGGTGGCCAGCAGCACCTCGACGGCGAGCGGGCCCCACAGCCCGAGCGGCCCGAGCGTCTC
>VBJR01000258.1:0-9943 GCA_005880175.1 Chloroflexota bacterium | reverse complement strand
GCCGGGTGGCGCCGGCGTCGTCGACCTCGCCGTCGATCAGCGCCTCGAGCTGGGCCCGGACCTGGATGCAGATCGCGGCCACCTCAGTCCTCCTCGACCAGCAGCCGGCGCAGGAGCGCCCGGGCGCGGTGCAGGCGGGACTTGACGGCGCTCAGGGACAGGCCCATGGCGAGCGCGATCTCGTCCAGCGGCTGGTCCAGGTAGTAGTGGAGGAGCACGGGCAGGCGGAGGTCGTCGCTCAGGTCCGCCAGCGCCCGCTCCAGCGGCAGGGCGTCCTCGGAGCCGGCCCCGGCCGCCGAGGCGACGTCGGGCAGCTCCAGGGCGGCGGCCGGGCGGTGCCTGCGGTACGTCGCGGCCACGTTCGCGGCCAGGCGCCAGAACCAGGGCTGGAACGGCCGCTCGGGGTCGTAGCGGTCGAGGTTCCGGTACAGGCGGACGAAGACCTCCTGGGCCAGGTCCTGGGCCTCGTCGGTGTCGCGCAGGTGCTGATAGGCGAGCGCGTAGACCCGCCGCTGGTACTGGCGGACCAGGGCCTCGAACGCGTCCAGGTCGCCCCCTCGGGCGGCGCGGGCCAGCCCGTCGACGTCCGAGTCGTCCGGGGCCTGCGCGCGAAGGGCCGCCAGGGCCTGGTCAGCCTGCATCGCCAGGAATTACACGCCCGCCGCGCCCTCGGTTGCTGCACACGCTGTTAAGAGTGTGTAATCGCGCGACGCCAGCCCAGAGGTCAGCGCGGATCCAGGTCGAGGAGCCAGCTCAGGGAGCCGAAGATCTGGTCCATGACGCCGTCGCTGACCGACCCCAGGTGTTCGAGCAGGCGCACCGTCGAGACGCTCCTCGTGTGCTCCACCGCCGCCCAGCTGGGCTGCCGGAGGCCCGACCGACCAGGGGCGATGGCCACTCTGCTCAGGTAGTGCCGCTGGCTCGTCGTCACGGGAACGACGAAGACGAGGGGCGCTCCCGTGCCGTGGAAGTCGTCACTGCTGATCACGACGCTGGGCCGCTGACCGGCCGCCTGCCCCGCACCGACGGGAGTCCCGAACTCGGTCCACCAGACGTCGGCCCGCCTCGGCCGCACGCTCACCGCGATCGGCCACCTGGATGCGGGTACGGCTCCTCGTCCTCGAGGCCGTCCGCAAGCGTGCCCTCGTACAGCTCCAGGTCCGACCGCTCGGCGACCTGGGCGGCCGAATCCGCCTCCAGGCGCCGGATGCCATCCCTGAACTGCTGCCAATAGGCCGCCTTGCGCAGCATGGCGAGGGCCTCCTCGACCACGACGCTCATCGGCTTGCCAGTGGCGGCCGCGAGCGCCTCTGCGTCCTCGCGGGCACGCCGGCTGACGCGCATCATTGTGGTCCGAGGGCGTTCGGTCATCACCAGGAGGATACGAATCGGCTAGCCATCAGGGCTAGCCGATTCGAGCTCCGGGGCCGCTTACTGGTTCGCCGCGAGGCGCTCGGCCGGGGGCTCCGCTGGCAGGGCCCGCGGCCGGGCCCGGCGCTTGATCGCCAGGCAGCTGACCGCCCCGACCGCCAGCACGACCACCGGCACCAGCAGGGTCGGCCGCATCGCGTCGACGAACGCGTGGGCGAAGACGTCGTGCGCGAGGGCGGCGATCTGGTCCGCGATCTGCGGCGGCACGCCCGGGATGCGGCCGGCCGCCGAGCTGCTGCTCGTGCCCACCTCGAACCCGGCGCTCGCCGCGCTGCTGAAGCCGTCCACGAACCGCTGCCGGAACTCCTGCGGCAGGTCGCGCGGCAGCTGGGCCGCGTACGTCACCGCCTGGTCGTGGAGCGCCACGGCCAGCCGGTTCTGGAGCACCGCGCCCACGATCGCGCTGCCGACCGCGCCGCCGACCTGGCGGGTCGTGTTCAGGACGCCGGACGCCGCCCCGGCCAGCTGGGGCCGGATGTTGCGCATGGCCACCGTGGCCAGCGGCGCGAACGTGCACCCGAGGCCCACGCCGCCCACGACCAGGCCGGGCAGGAACGTCAGCCACGTCGAGTCGACGTCCGCCCGCCAGTCGATCCAGCCCATGCCCGCCGCGAACAGCGTGAGCCCGACCAGCAGGATGTACTTGCCGCCCACCCGGTCGGCGAGCCGGCAGCGCCGACTGCAGGTAGATCGTCAGCGGCAGGAACAGGCCGACCATTCCGAAGTTCACCGTCGCCCCGACCCAGTTCATCAGCGAGAAGTTGCGCTCGCGAAACAGCGTCAGCGGCACCAGCGGCGTCGGCCGCCGCGCGTCCCACAGGAAGAAGAGGACGAGGAGCACCACGCCAGCGCCGATGATGGCCGGGATCGTGATCGCGACGCCGGACACGGTGGTGACGGTGCCCCAGTCGTAGCGCTGGCCCTCGATCAGGCCGAACGTGATCGCCAGCAGGCCCGCCGAGGCCAGCAGGACGCCGACCGGCTCGACCGCGGCGGCGCGCCCGGGCCGCAGGTCGGGGATGACCAGGAACGTGGCGACCAGCGCGGCGATGCCGATCGGGACGTTGACGTAGAAGATCCACCGCCACTCGAGGTACGTCGTCAGGATGCCGCCCAGCACGGGCCCGGCGATCGTGGCGAGGCCCGCGATGCCGCCCCAGACGCCGAATGCCGCGCCGCGCCGCTCGGACGGGAAGATCGCGGTCAGGATGGCCAGCGTCTGCGGCGTCAGCAGCGCGCCGCCGACGCCCTGCACGACCCGGGCGGCGATCAGCTGGTCGGGGTTCTGGGCCAGGCCGCACGCGGCCGAGGCCAGTGTGAAGACCGCGAGGCCGGCCGCGAACAGCGTGCGCTGGCCGAAGCGGTCGCCGAGCCGGCCCGCCGTGATCAGCAGGACGGCATAGGTCAGCGTGTAGGCGTTGAGGACCCACAGCACCTGGTCGAGGCTGGCGTTCAGGCCGTCCACCATGTTCGGGATCGCGATGTTCACGATGGTGATGTCGAGCAGCACCATGAAGAACCCGAGGCACAGGACGACCAGCACCGCCCACGGGTTCCTGCCTGTCTCGGTCATCGGGTCACCTCCGTGTTGTCGGAGCGGGCGGGGCAGTGCACCGCCCACTCGAGCGTTCCGCTCTCGATCTCGTCCGCGACGCGCAGCGCCCAGTCCCGCTGGAACCGTCGCGTGTCCTGCACCATCTCCGCCTCGATGAGGGCCAGCCGGCCGAGGCCGCGGTCGCGCAGCCGCTCCAGGGCGTAGGCCCAGAGGTCGACCTGCTCGCGCAGGGCATCGGCCCGGCGGCGGAGCAGTGCGACCGCCTCATCCCGGGGGAGCTGGTGCATGAACGTCAGGCCGGCCTCGAACGCGCTGTACTCGCGCGTCGGCTCGGCGACCAGCTGCCGGACGCGATCGAGGAGATGGCGGTGGCCCTCCGGCGTGAGCTCGTAGATGGTCCGCTCCGGGCGCCGGCCCTCCCGCGCCGTCTCGGTGGGGCGGATCCAGCCGAGCCGCTGGAGCTGCTCCACGATGTGGTACAGGGTGCCCAGGCTGAGCTTGATGTGCTCGTGCATGTGGCGCTGCTGCATGGTGCAGGCGATGTCGTAGGGGTGCCTGGGCTGCTCCGCGAGGAGTCCCAGCACCGCGACCGCCAGCGGGCCGATCTTCGCCATCGAGATAGTCCAACTGGGGTATCCCGAAACGATATTCCCTGGTGAGGAGACTCCCCACCAAATACAATTTCGTCGTGGAAGAGGGTGCGTTCGAGCGCGCTGGTGTGCGCCTCCAGTGGTACGAGTGGCGTCCGGACGGTCCAGCCCGCGAGCCGGCGCTGTTCCTGCTCCACGGGCTGAGCTCCAACGGGCGCTTCTGGGAGCGGATGGTGAGCCACCTCGGCGGCCGCCGCATCGTCGCCCTCGACCAGCGCAGCCACGGCCTCTCGGACCGTCCGGAGTCCGGCTACGAGCTCGACGAGCTGGTCGCCGACGCGGCCGCCGCGATTCACGAGCTCGGCCTGGGCCGCCCGCTCGTCGCCGGCCACTCCTGGGGCGCCGCGGTCGCCCTGGCGCTGGCGTCGGAGCACCCCGAGCTGGCCGCGGGCCTGGTGGTGATCGACGGCGCCACCTCCTCGTTCAGCCGCTTCATGACGTGGGAGCAGGCGTCGGAGCGCATGCAGCCGCCGCTGCCGACGTACCGGGACCTGGAGGAGGCGGCGACCGCCACCCGGGGCTACCTGGGCGACAGCTGGGGCGAAGACCTGCGCGACTTCGTGCGATCCGGCCTGGTCGAGGCCCAGGCGGGCGGCTGGTCGCCGACCCTGACCGCCGGCGTCCGGCTCCAGATCCTCCGCGAGCTGTTCGACTTCCAGCCCGAGCTGCTGTTCGCGAACGTCGAGGGCCCGGTCCTCCTCGCGATGGCCGGGGAGCTGTGGCCCGGGGCGCCGCGGGAGTTCGCCGACCGCCGCCGGCGCTCGGTGGACGAGGTGGTCGAGCTGCGGCCGGACGCCCAGGTGCGCTGGTACGAGTCCCGGCACGACATCCCCCTGATCCGGCCCGCCGAGGTCGCCGCGGACGTCGAGCGCACCGCGATCGCCGCGGCGTTCCGCTCGCTGGCCCGCGACGCCGCCGCGCTCGCCGCCTCGCCGCGGAACGACTGGACGCGGCCGGCCCAGGGCGACGAGGCCGGCTGGACCGCGAAGCAGCTCCTCGCCCACCTCTCCAGCACGCAGGCGGCGCTGCCCGCCGTGATCGCGGCGCCGCCGCCGCAGGCGAACGACGATCGGCCGCCCTTCGACCCGGCCCGCTGGAACGCGTCCCAGCTCCGCAAGCGCGAGGAGCGGCGGCCGGCCGACCTGGCCGACGAGATGCGGCGGGGCGCCGAGCAGATCCACGCGGCGCTGCTGACGGCCGACCTGGACGCGACGACCGGGGCGGGCACGTTCGCCGGCGAGCGGCTGTGCGAGGCGATGGAGCGCATGCTCGACCACCAGCGCGACCACCTGGCCGAGCTGCGGGCGGCGCTGGGCTGATGGCCCGCCTCGACCCGACGCCGCTGCTGCCGGACCTGCAGCGACTGGCGGGTCGGCTCCTGGAGGGCGTCGAGCCGCCGCCCGTGGCACTGGTGCGGCAGCGGCTGGACCCGTCCACCCTGCCCGACGCCGACCTGGAGCGGGCCGTGGCGGACGAGGTCCGGAGGGCGCTGGCCGGCGTCGCCCCGCGGCGGGTGGCCGTCGGGGTCGGCAGCCGCGGCATCGCGGGCATCGGCCGGATCGCCGGCGCCGTGGTCGAGACGCTGCGCGAGCTCGGCTTCGACCCGTTCGTCGTGCCGGCGATGGGCAGCCACGGCGCCGCCACCGCCGAGGGCCAGGCCGACCTGCTCGCCGGCTACGGCATCCAGCGCGACCTGGTCCGGGCCACGATGGACACCGAGGTCGTCGGCGAGGTGGACGGCGCGCGGGTGCACGTGGACCGCCACGTGGTCGAGGCGGGCGCCGTCTTCCTGGTCAACCGGGTCAAGCCGCACACCAGCTTCCGCGGCCCCGTCGAGTCGGGCCTGGCCAAGATGTGCGCCATCGGCCTCGGCAAGCAGGCGGGCGCGCGGCACATGCACGCGCGCGGGCCGGCCGGGCTGCGCGACCGCATCCCCGCCGGGGCCCGCCTGCTCGCCGAGCGCGGCCTGCTGCTGGGCGGGCTGGCGATCGTCGAGAACCAGCGCGACCAGACCGCGTTCGTGCGCGGCCTGACCGGCGCCGAGGTCGGCGGCGATGCCGAGGCCGCCCTGCTCGACGACGCCCGGAGGCCACGAACGTCGTCGCCCGCATGCGCGTGTTCGGCCAGCCCGAGCCGGATCCGCCCGGCCCGATCGCGATCGTCGCCCTGGACGTGACCGACGCGTCGCACGGCAACACGATGGGCATCGGCACGGCCGACTTCACGACCGCGCGCCTGCTGGGCAAGATCGACTTCGAGGCCCTGTACACGAACGCGCTGACGGCGGGCGTCATCGGCATCCAGCGCATGACCATCCCGTGCGTGATGCCGACCGACCTGGCCGCCGTGTGCGCCGCGATCGCGAGCCGTGGCCGCGACGCCCCGCTCCGCCTGGCCTGGATCGCCGACACGCTGCACACCGAGGTGGTGGGCGTGTCGCCGGCGCTGCTCGACGAGGCGCGCGGCCGGCCCGACCTGGAGCTGGTGGGCGAGCCCGCGCCCATGCCGTTCGACGCCGAGGGCCGCCTGCGGCCGCTGGAGCGCCCGTGACCGGCGACGAGCGCCTGGAGCGCTACGCGAAGCTCGCGATCGAGGTCGGCATCAACCTCCAACCGGGCCAGGACCTGCTCGTCCAGGCGCAGGTGGAGCACGCGGCGCTGGCCCGGCAGGTCGCCCGCGCCGCGTACGCGGCGGGCGCCCGGTACGTCACCGTCAACTACCACGACCCGTACGTGGTGCGCGCCCAGGTCGAGCTGGGTGCCGACGAGGGGCTGGGCTGGACGCCGCCCTGGGCGGTGGCGATGCTCGAGGAGGGCATGCGGCGCCAGGCGGGGTTCCTGAGCATCGTGGGCGACCCGGACCCGCACCTGATGCGGGGCCTCGACGGTACCCGGCTGGCCCGGGCGCAGCCGGCCGAGCAGCGGCGGACCAGCATGCGCGCGATCAGCGAGCGCCTGATCTCGTGGAGCATCGTCGGCTGCGCCACGGAGGGCTGGGCCCGGTCCGTGTTCGGCGAGCCCGACGTCGAGCGGCTGTGGCAGGCGCTCGAGCGGGCGGTGCGCCTGGACGAGCCCGACCCGGTGGCCGCGTGGCGCCGGCACGTCGAGCGGCTGGACGCGCGGGCGAAGGCCCTGGACGAGCGCCGGTTCGACGCGATCCGCTTCCGCGGCCCCGGCACCGACCTGGTCATCGGCCTGCTCCCCGGCTCGCGCTGGCTGTCGGCCGCGAACCGCACGGTCTGGGGCCAGGTCCACGTGCCCAACCTGCCGACCGAGGAGGTCTTCACGACGCCGGACCCGCGCCGCGCCTCGGGCGTCGTCCGGTCCACCCGACTCCTCCACTTCGCCGGGGCCGAGATCCGCGACCTGGCGCTGCGGGTGTCGGACGGCCGGGTCACCGAGGTCCGCGCCTCGGCCGGCGAGGACGCGATGCGGGAGATCGTGGCGATCGACGAGGGCGCGACCCGGTTCGGAGAGGTGGCGCTGGTGGATGGCACGTCGCGGGTCGGGCAGCTCGGCCTGACGTTCGGCAACACGCTGCTCGACGAGAACGCCACGTGCCACCTGGCCCTCGGTCACGGCCTCGGGTTCGCAGTGGACGAGGCCGATCGGGGCGGCATCAACGTGTCCGGCACGCACGTCGACTTCATGGTCGGAGGCCCGGAGGTCGAGGTGGATGGCCTGGCGGCCGACGGGACCGCGGTGGCCCTGCTGCGGGGTGACGTCTGGCAGCTGTGAGGCGTGCCGCCGTGCTGGCAGCCGTGCTGTCGATGGCCGCGTGCACCCCGGGCGGGACCGCGGCGCACGGCCCGAAGCCCAGCCCCTCGCCGGTCGCGCTCGGCGAGGTCAGGATCGGCGCGCTGTTCCCGACCACGACCGCGCCCGGCCAGGACGCGCTGCGCGGCGCCCAGCTCGCCGTCGAGGTGCTGAACGGCGCCCACCCCGACACCGGACTGGCCGGGACGAAGGTGGCGCGGTTCGTCCTGGACCCGGCCGACACGGGTGCCGGCGCGCCGGCGGCCGTGGACCGGCTGGTCGGCACCGACCACGTGGCCGCGCTGACGGGCGCGCTCGACACGGACGCGACGGCGGCCGCCAGCGAGCGGGCCGAGCGCCTCGGCGTGCCCATGGTCAGCGGCTCGGCCTCGGCGGCCGACCTGACCGGCCGCAGCCTGCGCTGGTTCTGGCGCGTCGGCCCGTCCGACCGCACGTACGTGGAGGACGCGTTCGCCTGGCTGCACACGGCCCACGCCGAGCGGCCGAAGGACCGGCCGCTCGCCCGGCTCGTCGTGGTCCACTCGGACGACCAGGCGGGGCGGGACGGCGCGGCGCTGGTCGAGAAGCTGGCGCCGCAGGACGTGCAGATCACAGAGGACGTGGTGCTCCCGGCCGACGGCAGCGACCTGACTCCGGAGGTGCAGCGGCTGGGCGGGTACGCGCCCGACGCGCTCCTGGCGATCGCGTCCACGGACGACGGCGTCCGGCTGGTGCGGACGATGGCGCGCGTCGGCTACACGCCGCCGGTGCTGCTGGGCCTGGGCGACGGCTTCGCGGATCCCCGGTTCGCCGCCACGCTGGGCCCGCTGGCCAACGCGGTGGTGGCGTCGGCGCCGTGGTCGCCGGAGGTCGAGCGCCGGAGCCCGGCCGCCGGCGCGGTCGCGAGCGCGTTCCGCACCGAGTTCGGCGCGGACATGACGGCGGACTCGGCGCGCGACTTCGAGGCCGTGCTGACGATCGGCACGGCGATCGAGGCGGCCGACTCGACGGACCCGTCCCGCCTTCGGTCCCGGCTGGCCGGCATGGATGCCGCCGCCCCCGCGATCATGCCCTGGCGCGGCATCCGGTTCGACCGGACGGGCCAGAACACGCTGGCCGGCAGCGTGCTGGAGCAGCTCTCGGCCGGCCAGTACCACGTGGTGTACCCGCCCGCCGCGGCGACGGCGAGCGCGGTCTGGCCGATGCCGGACCTGGACAAGCGAAGCTAGCCCGAAGTTCCTGAGGGCTAGCGGCAATGCCGGTGAGTTAGGACAGGTTGAGAGCCCCGCTTGCCGGCATGCGGGGGCGGGCTAGCATCGGACCACTTCTGGGTGACAACTATGCCACGAACGGACCTTGCCGTACGAGCGCCACGTCTCGACCGGGCTGAGGGGTGGCAGGCGTACGGCAAGGTACTGTCGTGAACCACTGGCCACCCAAAGGCAGCACAGTGCTAGCCCATGGGCCGCTAGCGGCCGGGTCTACCCGACCGGGCAGAGCAGGACGTCCGTGCGCAGCTCGCGGGAGAGGTGCCAGGCCGTCGGGTGCGCCAGCCACGGCTCCCGGATCCGGTGCCGGTGCAGGCCGAGCACGACGAGGTCCGGCCGCAGGTCGTCGGCCAGCGTCCTGATCGCCCACAGTGGCGTGGTCGGCACCGACACGCCGCGCGCGCCGCGCATGGCCAGCGGCCACGGGAACGGGTCCTCGGAAGGGTGCTGGACGAACACCGGGTAGCCCAGCGCCGCGGCCAGCGAGCACGCCCACGACGGCATCGACGCGAACGCGACGGTGATCCGCATCCCGGGCCGCTCCATCATCGGCTCCAGGCGGCGGGCGAGCGCCGCCTGCGTGCCCTGCGAGTCCACCGCCATCAGGACGCTGCGGTGCGGGCCTACGCGCTGCGCCAGCTGGCCGAAGGCGTGATCCTGGGCGCCGCGGCGCGGCGGCTGAACGGCCGGCTGACCGCGCCCGGCAGCCGGGAGCTCCTCGCCGGCGGCGCCAGGAGCCGGCTCCGGCGCGGTTTCACGATCCTGCGGGCCGGGACCAGCGCCTCCGGGCTCGTGCCCCAGGCCCCGATCTCGACGGCCCTGTGGGTGCTGTTCGGCGTCCTGCTCGTGGCCGCGCTGGTCGGCAGCGTCCTCGCGGTGCTGCACGGCTCGCAGACGCCGGCCGTGCCCCCGCTGCCTCCGAGGGCGGGATGAACGCGGTCACCCCGCGCCGCAGCGCCCGCGAGCCGGGCCTGGTGACGCTGGTGCGGGGTGACGTGCGCGAGCTGGCGGCGATCGAGACGGCCGCCCTGCTCGCGGTGCAGGTCCGGGCCCAGGTGCTGGGCTGCGTCCTGCCGGTCCGGCCCGGCGCCGGCCTGGAGCTGGTGCGCGACCTGGCCGGCGACTGCGTCGGGCGCTGGGCGGCGTGGTCGGACGTCGCCAGCGGCGCGTTCGCCGACGTGCGCGGCCTGGTGATCTCGGGCCACACGTGGCGATCGGCGGCACGGCAGGTCTGGCCGGCGCTGGAGCGCTGTCCGGTCTACGTGCAGCACCGGCGGCCGGCCC
>VBJR01000257.1:3802-17978 GCA_005880175.1 Chloroflexota bacterium | reverse complement strand
TGGGCGGCTACGTCAGCGTCCGCCGGTTCGTGACGCTGTGATGCGGCTCGGCCTCCTCCTCCTCGCCGGGGCGGCGACCGCCCTGCTCTTCGGCGCCGGCTCCGCCCCGGCGGCCGGCGCCGACTGCGCGCCGGCCGACACGGTCTGCCG
Organism: Chloroflexota bacterium; assembly: GCA_005880175.1. The sequence goes on along the minus strand of VBJR01000257.1, from coordinate 17,828 downwards.
CCAGCTCCAGGACGCGAAGCAGAGCCAGGCGGACGCCGGCCAGCGGCTGCAGGGCATCCAGCAGAGCCTGGCCGACGCCCAGACGAAGGCGACCCAGACGCAGGCCGTGGTCGGCCAGCTGCAGGCCCAGATCGTCGCCCAGCAGGCGAAGATCGCGCAGACGCGGACCCGGCTGGCAGCGACCCAGCGCCAGATCCAGGCCACCGAGGCCGACATCACGCGCCAGGAGGCGAACCTCCAGGTCCGCCAGGGCCTGCTCGCCAGGCGCGTCCGGGTGCTGGACCAGCACGGCACGGCGGACTACATGGAGCTGTTCGTCACGTCGCGCAGCTTCAACGAGCTGGTTGACCGGATCGTCACCGCGCAGACCATCATCGAGAGCGACCAGAAGCTGGTGGACTCCCTGCGCCAGCAGCGCGACCAGATCAAGCGGCTCGAGCAGCAGCTGCAGGGGCAGCGCGACCAGCAGGCGGCGATGCTCGAGCAGGAGCTGGACCAGCAGGCCCAGGTCCAGCAGACCACGGCGACGCAGCAGCGGGCGCTCGACTACTTCGACCAGCTCGCGGCCCAGCTCGACGCCCAGCGCAAGCAGACGGAGGCCGAGAAGGCCCAGATCGACGCCCAGGTCGCACAGCTCCAGACACAGTTCGACGCCCAGGCCCGGACCCTCGGCGGCGGCACCGGTCGCTTCGGGTGGCCGGAGCGGGGCCCCATCACCCAGCTGTTCGGCTGCACCGACTTCCTGGCGGAGCCGTTCGACCCCAACTGCCCGACGAAGCACTTCCACTCCGGCCTCGACATCGGGGCTCCGTTCGGCACCCCGGTCGGGGCCGCCGACGCCGGCGTCGTGTCCCTGGTGAACTTCGGCTGGGGCGGCGGCTACGGCAACTACGTGATCATCACGCACGGCAACGGCTACGCGACGCTGTACGCGCACCTCTCGGCCATCACCGTGTCGGTGAACCAGCCCGTCCAGCGCGGCCAGCAGATCGGGGCCGAGGGCTCGACCGGCTTCTCCACGGGGCCGCACCTGCACTTCGAGATCCGGCTGAACGGCGCGTACCAGAACCCGCTCGCGTACCTCTCCTAGCGGCCGGGCCGGCGCGGCCGGCGCCAGGGCGGCCGGCTTCGCCCCATACTGGGGGGACCCGGCGTTGACAGCCCGGGCGGCGCCTGCCAAGCTGGGACCCCGATGAAGCTCCACGCAGGGGCTGGGGCTCCGCCAGGACGCCGCTGACGTCCTCGAACGCTTTGTATTGGGAGAAGAGTGCATGAACTGGCGAAGTCGTGGCAGGGGGTGGACGCTGGCAGCGGCCATCGCGTCCCTGTCCGTCCTGGCCGCCTGCGGCAACGCGTCGAGTGGGGGCGGCACCGGGACGACACAGACGCTCACCGGCGCCTGTGCCAAGTACCAGGCATACGCGGGTCACTCGGGCACCACCGTGACCATGTTTGCCTCGATCATCAGCCCCGAGTCCGACTCGCTGCAGAAGTCGTGGGCTGATTTCAGCAACTGCACGGGGATCAAGATCTCCTACGAGGGCTCGAACGACTTCGAGTCCCAGCTGCCCGTCCGCGTGACCGGCGGCAACGCGCCCGACTTCGCGATCATCCCGCAGCCGGGCCTGCTCCAGCAGATGGTCAAGACCGGCAAGGTGGTCAAGCCGCCGCAGCAGACGGTGGCCAACGAGTCGAAGTGGAGCAGCGTCTGGAAGACCTACGGCACGGTGAAGGGCACGTTCTACGCCGCGCCGATGAGCGCCAACATGAAGTCCCTCGTCTGGTACTCGCCCAAGGCCTTCACGCAGGCGGGGTACAAGGTGCCGACGACGTGGGCCGACCTCATGAGCCTGAGCGGCACCATCGCGAGTGCCGGCAACGGCAAGCCCTGGTGCGGCGGCATCGGCTCCGGCACGGCGACGGGCTGGCCCGCCACCGACTGGCTGGAGGAGGTCGTCCTCGGCAAGTACGGCGGCGACGTCTACGACAAGTGGGTCAGCCACGAGATCAAGTTCAGCTCGCCCCAGATCATGGACTCGATGCAGACCGTGGCCAACTGGATGCTGAACCCGGCCTGGGTCAACGGCGGCTTCGGTGACGTGAAGTCCATCGCGACCACCACGTTCCAGTCCGCCGGCACGCCGATCCTCACCGGCAAGTGCTGGATGCTGCAGCAGGCGTCCTTCTACGAGGCGCAGTGGCCGCAGGGCACCAAGGTCGGCCCGGACGGCGACGTCAACGCGTTCTACCTGCCCTCGGTCAGCACGTCCGTCCCGACCCGCGTCGAGGGCGGCGGCGAGTTCGTGACCGCGTTCTCCAGCCGGCCCGAGGTGCAGGCCGTGCAGAACTACCTCTCCACGTCGGACTAGGCGACCAGCCGGATCAAGGTGGCGCCGGGCTGGGTGTCCGCCAACGGGGCCGTGGACAAGGGCGTCTACACCGACCCCATCGACCAGCTGTCCGCCAAGTACCTCACGGACCCGAAGGCGACGTTCCGCTTCGACGCCTCCGACCTGATGCCCGCCGCGGTCGGCGCGGGCCAGGAATGGACGTCGATGACGGCCTGGTTCGCGCAGGGCCAGTCGATCGCCCAGGTGGCGAAGGACATCGACGCGGCTTGGCCTTCCTGATCGACCGGACGGCTCGCATCGCGCGAGCCACCGGCGCGACCCGGCGGTTCACCGCCGGGTCGCGTCACCCGGCCGCTGACGCGGCTGAACGAGGAACCCGCCGCACGTGACGCACCTGTACGCCGATTCCCTGCTGACCGACTCGCTCGCCAAGTTCGCGGACGTGGTGGCGGCGGTCCTGATCTTCTTCGCGGTCCTGCTGGTCATCTTCTTCGCGGCGGGCCGGGCCGCGGGCCGCCTGGCGCGGCCGGCGACCATCGTCGCGTTCCTCGGGCCCGCGATCCTCCTGCTCCTGGTCGGCCTCGTGCTGCCGGCCCTCCGGACGATCGTGCTCAGCGTCGAGAACGACGACAGCACGAGCTTCATCGGCGCGAAGAACTTCCAGTGGGCCTTCACGACCGACACCATCCACCAGGTGCTGGCCAACACGCTCCTGTGGATCATCGTGGCCCCCGTCCTCGCCACGCTGCTCGGTCTCGCCATGGCCGTGCTGGTGGACCGGCTGCGCAACCAGTCGGTCTACAAGTCGCTGATCTTCATGCCGATGGCGATCTCGTTCGTCGGCGCGAGCATCATCTGGAAGTTCGTCTACGACGCCCGCGACCCCTCGCTCCCGCAGATCGGCCTGCTCACCCAGATCGCCCTCTGGCTGGGTGTGAAGCACCCGCCCAACTGGATCCTCGACTTCCCGCTGAACAACTTCCTGCTGGTGGTCATCATGATCTGGGTCCAGACCGGCTTCGCGATGGTGGTGCTGTCGGCGGCGATCAAGGCGATCCCGACCGACATCCTGGAGGCGGTCCGCATCGACGGCGCCCAGGCCGGTCAGACGTTCTTCTACGTGACGGTCCCGATGATTCGGAACACGCTGATCGTGGTGCTCACCACGGTCATGATCACCACGCTCAAGGTGTTCGACATCGTGCGCACGATGACCGGCGGCAACTTCGGTACGCAGGTGCTGGCCAACGAGATGTACTCGCAGTCGTTCGTGCAGTTCAACAACGGCCGCGGCGCGGCGCTGGCCGTGATCCTGTTCGTGGCGGTGCTGCCGCTGGTCGGCTACAACATCGTCCAGCTGCGGCGGGACCGGGGCATCCGATGAGGGCCGAGGTCACCACGGAGGCCACCCCGGAGGCCGCCCCGGCCCGGGCCGTCCCGGCGGTCAAGGCGATCCGGCGGGCGTTCAGCAGCCCGATCGCCTCGCTCCTGGTCATCCTGCTGACGGTCGTCTGGACCATCCCGACGGTGGGCCTGCTGGTCACGTCGCTGCGTCCGGCCGCCGACGTCGCGACGACGGGCTGGTGGACGTTCTTCGTGCACCCGTCCCTGACGCTGGACAACTACCAGACGGTGCTGTTCCACAGCGGCTTCGGGAGCAGCGGCGGCCTGTTCCCGTTCCTGATCAACTCGATCGCGATCACGGTCCCGGGCACGATCTTCCCGGTGACGATCGCGGCGATGGCGGCCTACGCGCTGGCGTGGGTGAAGTTCCGGGGCAGCGACACGATCTTCTTCATCATCTTCGCCCTGCAGGTGGTGCCGCTCCAGATGGCGCTGATCCCGCTCCTCCAGCTGTTCTCGGGCACGGGGGTGCAGTTCAACGGCACGACGGTCATCCCCGGCCTGAACATCGGCGGCACGTACGCGCCGGTCTGGATCGCGCACACGATGTTCGCGATGCCGCTGGCGATCTTCCTGCTCCACAACTTCATCGCGCAGCTCCCGGGCGAGCTGATGGAGGCGGCGACGGTGGACGGCGCCGGGCACTTCCGGATCCTCCAGTCGATCGTCCTGCCGCTGTCGGCGCCGGCGCTGGCGTCGTTCGCGATCTTCCAGTTCCTGTGGGTGTGGAACGACCTGCTGGTCGCGCTGACGTTCGCCGGGGGCACGCCGCAGGTGGCGCCGCTGACGGTCCGGCTGGCCCAGCTCTCGGGCTCGTTCGGCAGCCACTGGGAGGCGCTGACGGCGGGCGCGTTCGTGTCGATTCTGCTGCCGCTGATCGTGTTCTTCTCGCTGCAGCGGTACTTCGTCCGCGGCCTGCTGGCCGGCTCCGTGAAGGGCTAGGCCGCCGCCTACGGCTCCGCCGGCCGGGCCGCGAAGTGATCCATCAGCAGGCGGTGCGGGAACAGGTGGCCCGAGCCGGCGCGGCGCAGCAAGCCCAGGCGCGTCATCTCCTCCAGGAAGCCCACGGCCCGCCACGGCAGCCGGCCCTCTCGCGCGAGCAGCAGCCGGAGCGCCAGGAGCTGGAGCAGGCTGCGGCCGCCCTCGCGCAGGGACCAGTGGGTGAACGCCAGCAGCGCGGCCGCTGATCCGATCAGCGGGAAGAGCTGCGGGCCGGACGCCGGCCCCCCGGTCACCGCCGCGGACAGGCCGCTCAGCACGAGGCCCGTTCCACCCCCGACGATCGTGCCGAAGACCGCCGCGGCGAAGAGGCCTGCCGCCAGGGCGTTGCGCCCGGCCGACCCGGTCACCTGCCCGGGCCGCGCGACCAGAGACCGGTCCAGGTGGGTCGCGCCCATGCCGCCCACCACCGCGTAGGCGGGGAACGTCACTACCGCCGCCAGCACCGCGACGCCCACCACAAGCACGGGCAGGAGGGGCAGGGTCAGGGCCGAGGCGCGCGCGATGGCGGGGCCCGCGACCACGACGCCGGCGAGCGCGGCGGCTGCGGCCACGCGCCCCGGTGCCGGCGCCCCCACGTCCCGAGCCAGAGACCTCAGCGGCACCCGGGTCAGCACCGCGCGACTGGCGACGATCGCGAGCAGGACGAGCGGGACCACGATGCCGCCGACGAACGCCACCGGGTTGCCCGGGGCCGCGAGCAGCACCAGGACCACGAGCGACCCGATGCCGGCCGCCGCCGTGCGGCGCCGGAGCTGGTCGGGATCGGCGACGCCCCGCGCCGGGGGTACGGCCGCCCACCAGACGAGGAGGACGAGGAACGCGACGAGCAGGCCGTCGACGGCGGACACCGCGAGCATCGCGCCGGCCGCCAGGTCGATGCCCGCATAGCCGAGCCCCACCGCCGCGGCCAGCGCCGTGGCGTGGATCGCCCGGGCGGACAGGAATGGCCACGACGCGGCGGCGCGCCGGGCCAGCGCCGCGCCGGGCCCTCCGGTGAGGGCGAGGAACGCGGCCGCCGCGATCAGCGTCCGTGACAGGAGGCTGGGCCAGACCGACAGCGAGGGCCCCAGGCCATAGGGGGCGCCGAACGCCAGCAGCACGGCGAACGCCGCCGCCAGCGTGGCGAACGCCGCCAGCGCCGCCCCGCGAGGGCGGCCGGCCGCGCGCGGCAGCACGATCTCCGCCGCCGCCATCGCCAGCCCGGCCTCCAACAGCGCCCAGCCGGCGGCGAAGAGCGCCCGGTGACCGGCATCGGCCTGGCTCCCGGCCATCGCGATGCGCCACGCCGTCGCGATGACGCCGGCGGCGCCGCCGACCAGCAGGGCCTGGACCGAGGCGGTCCTGCGCCCGGCGCCACCGGCGGCCGGCAGTCGGAGGCCGGCGCGCACGCCGGCGGCGATCAGCCCGGCGACCGCGGCCACCGCGAGCGACAGCGGTCCGGGCGGCGTGAACTCCCACTGGAGCAGGAGCACGGCGACCGCCGCGACCGCCCCGGTCAGGAGCGTCCGCCGCACCGGTCCCGCCGGCCCGAGGCGCCCGCCGAGGCGGCCCAGCGGGTCCACGACCACCAGGGCAAAGACCAGCGGCGCGGACTCCAGCGGAATCCCGGCGCCGAGCCGCAGCGCACCCGGATCCACCCGCTGGAAGTCGTCGTTCGACGCGCGCAGCGCGAACGGAATCGCCACCGCGACCGTGAACAACAGGCCAGCCGCGGCCAGTCGGCCGGCCCAGGCCGGCGCCTCCCACGACCACCAGGCCTGGCTGGCCGGGGCGATCCGGCGCGAGAACGCCCAGGCGCCGGCCAGCAGGGCGGTCAGCAGCAGCAGCGCGACCACCGCCGGGGCCGCGCGTACGAGCCACGCCGCCACCGCGGCCAGCGTGAACAGGGCTCCGGCGGCGGCGCTGGGCGCGGCGGTGACCAGACGCTGGTGGCCGGCGTTCCCCAGCCAGTCCGGCTGCATCTCCTCCGGGTAGTAGACGACCTGGCCGTGCGCGATCAGCTGCCGGGCCAGCCAGCCCAGGCGGCCCAGCAGCGTCGCCCGCGAGCCGCCCTCGGCGCCGCGCCGGCGCAGCATCGCGTCCACGTACCCGTCGAACAGCTGGCGCCGCCGCGCGCCGAGGTCCCCGGTCAGCCGCACGCGGCCGGCCGCGCCCTCGCCGTACGTGGCCAGCAGGACGTCGAGAAGGAGCGGCGTCTCGGCCAGCTCCCACAGCAGCGGGTCCTGGGCGAGCGCCTCCCGCACGCCGTCCGCGGGCCGGCCCAGCGCGGCCAGGTGCGCCTCGACGTCCGGCCGCTCGAGCGGGCACAGCTCGACCGCGCCGAGCAGGCGCAGGCGGGCGGGCGTGGACCGGTACTCCGCCGAGCGGCTGGTCACCGCCATGGGCAGGAAGCCGTGCGCCTCGCGGAAGCGGTCGATGGCCGCGGCGCAGGCCCCGCGCCGGTCCTCCGGCACCTCGTCGAGACCGTCGAGGAGCGGCAGGACCCGCTCGTCCCTGGCCCAGGCGGCGGCGACGCCGGCCGGGACCTGGTAGTCCACGACGAGCCGCTCGGCCAGCCAGTCCTCCAGGGCCGCGCCGCGCCGGGCCCAGGAGGCCAGGTTGAACACGACGGGGAGGGGCTGCGTCTCGTCGACCTCGGCCGCGCCGGCCAGGCGCTGGGCGAGCCGGAGCAGGAGCACGGTCTTCCCGGAGCCGGGCTCGCCGAGGACCAGGAGGGCGCGCCCGGCCCGGTCGAACAGCTCGCCGGCGCCGGCCGGGGCCGCCCCATCGGAGTTCGGCCGGAGCCGGGCGGCGGGATCCACCGCGTCCGGCCGCCACGCCAGCGGGGGATCGAGGCCGCCGGTCCGCTCCAGCGCGGGGCGCAGGACGCCGGCGATCCACTTGGCCCGGACCCGGTCCAGCATGATCCGCCGGTCCCGGCGGTCCGACCGGGCCGCGGGCCCGGGCCCGGGGTCGGAGCGGCGCCGCCACGCGTAGCCGCCGGCCGTGGCCGCCAGGTATGCCAGGCCCCCGGCGACGACGGCCGCGAGCGCCGCCCACGCCAGCTGGCCGGCGGCCGGCGTGGACACGAACCCGGCGGCGATGGTGGCGTACGTGCCGAGGGCCGCCAGGGCGGCCAGCGCCAGCGCGGCGACGAGCCGCAGGTGCGCCCTCACACGCGTCGCCTCCGCGATGCCCTCGCCATGCCCTCCAGCCGGAGAGCTTGTCGCGCGCCGCGCGTCCTGTCAACCGGCGTGCAGGCGCAGCGCGTCCAGGACCGCCGGCCAGGCCGCCCGTCCGAGCGCGGCGCCGGCCTCCGGCGTGCCGCCGCGCGCGGGATCCGTCTCCGGCGGGGCCTCGCCGGGGAAGGTGATCCGGTGGCCCGCGGAGGCCGATGTGAACAGCTCGACGGAGCCGCGCCGCCGCGCGGCCAGCCGCCCGGCGAACTCGACCGACGGCCACACGCGGTCGTCGCCGCCCGCGATCAGCACCAGCCGGCACGCGGAGCGATCGACCGGGATCGCGGCGGCCGCCGCCTCCTCCGGGAACCGCGCCAGGCTGGCCGGGTACAGGTCGCGGAACGCGGCCGGGCCCCCGGTCCCGGCCGGACGCCACGCGTCGTCGTAGGGGACGAACGGGACCGGCCGGCCCCGCGCCGTCCACGAGGACCGCTGCGGGAGCGCCGCGTCCGCCTCGGTGCGGCCCAGCTCGGCCCACGCCACCGACGTGGGCGCGATCGCGACCACGGCGTCGACGCGCGGCTCCCGACAGGCGACCAGCAGAGCCGCCTCGGCGCCCTTCGAGATCCCCAGGATCGCGAGCCGGCCCGCACCGCGCGATTCGAGCAGGTCGAGCGCCTCGGAGAACAGCTCCAGCGGCACCTCGCGGATGCGCGACGTCTGCCCGGGCCCGCCGAACCAGCGCAGGGCGAGCGCGGTCGCTCCGAGCCCGGAGAGCAGCCGGGCCCGCGGCTCGTCGACGCGCCCGCTGGAGCCGGCCAGCACCAGGACGCCGGTGCCGCCCGGAGCGCCCGGGTAGAGCGCGCCGTGCAGGCGGCCCGCCGCGACGTCCTCGCGACGCGTCACCGCGGCACGGCGGGCAGCGCGATCTCGGTCCAGTGGCCGCCGCCGTCCCGGCTGCGCAGGAGCTTCGGCGCGGTGTCGTCGCCGGGCCCCCCCAGCCGGGCGACGAGCAGCATCCCGCCCTGGGCGGCCAGCAGGACCAGCTGCTGCCCGTCCGGACCGGCGACCGTCCGCGACCGCCAGGTGCGGCCGCCGTCCGCGGAGGACCACAGGCGCGTCCCGTCCGCCAGCAGCAGCGTGCCGGCGTCGTCGAAGCGCATCGGCGCCGCGGACGAGATCGGCGGCGTCTCGGCCCACGCGCCCCAGGTCGCCCCGCCGTCGGCGCTGGCGGCCAGGAGCCGCCGGCGCTGCTGGCTGGGGCCCGAGCTCCGATCGACCAGCGTGTCCAGCGCCAGGACGAGCCGTTCGCCGTGCGCGAGCAGCGTGGGCGACACGAGCAGCCCCTGCCCGGCCGGAACGCTGACGGCCGGCCAGGCCGGGGCCGCGGGCGCCCACGTCCGGCCGCCGTCGCGCGTGAGGAGCAGTGCCGGCCACACGTCCGAGCCGCCGCCCGCGACGGCGAGCGCGCCCCGCAGCGGGTCCACGAAGACCGGCTGGAGCGCGCGCCCGTCCGCGGCGGGGACGCCGCCCGGCGCCAGGTCGGTCCANNNCACCAGCCGTCCGCCGGGTCGAGGAACGTCGGCCCGGGGACGTCCGACGGGAGGATCCGGGCGGGACCGCCGAACGGCACCGGCTGGGGGACGGTCCGCCAGGTCCGCCCGGCGTCGTCGCTGATCCCGAGCTGGCTCCCCGGGCCGAGGTCCACGGCGACGGCGTGGTCGCGGTCCAGGAACGTGGTGATCGCGGCCCGCGTCGGGGACGGGCGCCACGTGCGGCCGCCGTCCGCCGTCAGGAACGTGCTGAACCGGCCGCCGGCGTACACGTTGACCGCGCCGTGCTGGGCGTCGCCGAACGACGCGCTGGAGAGGCTCCACGGCGGCCCGGCGGCGAGCGTGGCCTCGCGCGCCCGCGGCGCCGGCCCCGCGTGGGGCCGCAGGTAGCACAGGGTCGCCGCTCCCGCCACCACGGCGGCGAGGCCCATCAGGACGATCGCCCGCGCGCCGCGGTCCACCACCCGGCCCATGCGGAGAGCATAGGAGGCTCGCGCCGCGAGCCCGGGACAGGCGCCGCCCCGGACGGGACACCTCTCCCTCGCTGACGCCCGGGGGCCGGACGTACACTCGCGACGCCAGCGGCTGTGGCGCTGGTTCACGTGGTGCAGGAGGGTCAGGTGGCAGGCCGCAACAGCCGGCTCCGCCGCGCGCGCGAGGAGCGCAACTGGACGCAGATCGATGTCGCCCGGGCGATCGGGACGTCGAACCTGACGATCAGCCGGTGGGAGCTCGGCGTGCAGCAGCCGGTGCCGTTCTTCCGGGAGAAGCTCTGTGCGCTGTTCGAGGCGACGCCCGAGCAGCTGGGCCTCATCTCGGAGCCGCGGCCGGCGGTCCCCGAGGCGGGCCATGGCGTCGCGCGCGCGCCGGTCCCCCGGGAGCTGCCGCGGCCCCCCGCCGACTTCACCGGCCGGGCCGCCGAGCTGGGCCGGCTGCGGGAGCTGCTGGACCCGAGGGCGCTCGATTCCGTCACGCCGCCGGGGCCGGTGCCGGTCAGCGCCATCGACGGGATGGGCGGCGTCGGCAAGTCCGCGCTGGCGCTCCTGGCCGCGCACCAGCTGGCCGGTGCGTTCCCGGACGGGCAGCTCTACGTCAACCTCCGGGGAGCCACCGCCGGCCTGCCCCCGCTGGAGCCCGTGGACGCGCTGGGCCGCATGCTGCGCTCGCTCGGCCTGGAGCCCTCCGCGGTCCCGGGCGGCGTCGAGGAGGCGGCCGTCCGGTTCCGGTCCGCCGTCGCCGGGCGCCGCCTGCTGCTCGTCCTCGACGACGCTCGCGGCGCGGAGCAGGTGCGGCCCCTGCTGCCCGGCACCGCCAGCTGCGCGGTGCTGATCACCAGCCGGCACGTGCTCGCGACGCTGGAGGGCGTCCGGACGCTGCACCTGGACGTCCTGGCCCGCGACCAGGCGCTGGAGCTGCTGGGCCGGGTCGCCGGCGGTGAGCGGGTCCTCGCCGACCCGGAGGCGGCCGAGGAGGTAGTGCGCTGGTGCGGGCGGCTGCCCCTGGCGATCCGGATCGCGGGCGCCCGCCTGGCCGCGCGGCCGGGGTGGCCGGTCCGCGACCTGGCCGCGGAGCTGGCCGACGCCACCCGCCGCCTGGAGACGCTCCAGGCCGGCGAGCTGGCGGTCCGGGCCTCATTCGCGGTCTCCCTGCGGGCCCTGGAGCAGAGCGCCGACCCGGCGGACCGGGCCGCGGCCGCCGCGTTCGGCCCGCTCGGCCTGCTGGAGGTGCCGGACCTCGCCGTGGCGACGGCGGCCCGGGTCCTGGGCCAGCCGGAGCCGGCCGTCCGCGGCCTGCTGGAGCGGCTGGTGGACGCGCGGCTCCTGGAGACGCCCCGGGCCGGCCGCTACCAGTTCCACGACCTCGCCCGCCTGTACGCGGGGGAGGAGGCCGCGCGCCGGCACCACGCGGCCGGCCGGGCCGACTCGGTCACCCGCGGGATCGGCTTCCTCGTCGCGACCGCCTGGGCGACGGCGGCGCACCTGCGCCCGGGCGCCTGGCGGCTGGGGACGGCCGACGCGCGGTGGACCGGCGGCGGTCTCGCGTTCCCGGACGCCGAGGCGGCGCTGGGCTGGCTGGAGGCCGAGCGGGCCAACCTGCTCGCCGCGGCCGCACAGGCCGCGGGCGACGCGCTCGGTCCCGCGCCGGCGCTGCCCTCAGCGCTGGCCGGCCAGCTCGCGCGCGCCCTCTATCCGTTCCTGGCGGTCCGCAGCCACTGGCGCGACCTGGCGCACCTCGACGAGCTGGCGCTGCGGGTCGCGAGCCGGGTCGGGGACGAGTCCGGCCGGGCGGTCGCCCTGAACGACCTGGGGATGGCGCGGGCCCGGCTCGGCGACTATCCCGGCGCGGTCGCCTGCCTGGAGGAGAGCCTGGCGCTGTTCGGCCGCCTGGGCGACCGCCTCGGCCAGGCGATGAGCCTGGCCGGCCTCAGCCTGAGCGAGCTGTGGCGCGGCCGGTACGCGGAGGCGATCGACAGCCAGCGGCAGGCCCTCGCCATCTTCCGCGAGCTCGGCGACCGCCTCGACCAGGCCGTCAGCCTGAGCAACCTGGCGGCCGTCCACGGCCGGCTCGGCCAGCACGCCGACGCGACCGAGTGCCTGCACGAGAGCTTCGCCATCGCCCGGGAGCTCGGCGACCGCCTGGGCGAGGCGACCGTGCTGACGAACCTGGGCTCCGTCGCCCGGGAGCTGGGCCGGTACGAGGAGGCGGTCGTGCGGCTGCGCGAGGCCCTCGCCATCTTCCGGGAGTTCGGCCACCGGGGGCGCGCCCACAGCCTGCACGACCTGGGCGTCGTGTACCGCTCGATGGGCCGGCACGACGAGGCGATCGCCGCGCTGCGCGAGAGCCTCGGCATCTTCCGGGAGCTGGACAACCGGCGCGGCCAGGCCATGGTGCTGCGTGACCTGGGCGACGTGCTCCAGGAGGTCGGCCGGCCGCGGCAGTCGCGGGAGGCGTGGCTGGAGGGCCTCGCGGCGGGCGAGGCCCTCCAGATCCCGGAGGCGGGGGAGATCCGGTCCCGGCTCGCGGTCAGCCCCGCCGTCCGACCACCGTCAGGACCGGGGGGCTGACGACCTTCGGCTCGGCCACGGTGTAGGCGTAGCGCCCGGGCCCGGGGACGGCCAGGCGGCCGCTCTCGCCGGACGGGATCGCGGCCACGAGGGCGCCGCTCGCGTCCACGAGGTCCACCTCCACCGGGAGCGCGTTGACGACGAGCATCGCGTACCCGAACCGCCCGTCCGTCTCGACCCGGCCGGGCGAGAGCACGAGGAGCTGGTCCGGGCACCAGCACCAGATCGAGTCGGTGCCGATGGTCGCGCACGGGATCTGCTGGCAGATGTCGGAGGTCGTGGGCACGGGCGTGGGGCTGGGAGCGGGGCCGGGCGCCTCCTGGGCGTGGGCGTGGGCGGAGGGCGCGGTGGTCAGGATGACCAGCGCGAGCGCCAGGCAGCCCCCGATGGCGTGGCGAAAGACCGACTGCTTCGGCAAGTGCGTTCCTCCCTGTGTGGCGTGGCTCCCCGGCCCCGCGACGCCCATGATGCGCGCGGCCGGGCGGTCGCGAACTGATCGACGATTCATCGACTGTTCGGCGAGCATCTCGATCACCGGTCGACTACGTGGCGCCCGTGCGGCGCCGCCGATCCTGGTCTCCCCGGCGCCAGCCCGGCGCCGACCCGGATTCCAGGAGGCAACGACCGATGCGCAACCCGTTCCGTTCACTCGGCATGCTCACCGCCGTGTCGGCGGTGGCGATGCTGGGCCTGCTCGGATCCGCCGTGCCCACCGGCGCCGCCGGGGGAACCGGCGTGGCGCCGGCGGGAACCGGCGCCGGCCGGATCGCCCTGCCGCCCGGCTCGAGCGCGTGCCGCTCGACGGCGGCCAAGCCGTCCAGCTCCACGGCGGCCTGCCGGACGGCTCCGGCGGCGGCGGCCCACAGCGTGGGCACGCTGGCGACCCCGGCCGGCCAGTCCACGGCCAAGCCCTCGGGCGCCGGTTCGCGGGTGGCGCCCCGCGCCCCGCTGCTCGCGTTCAGCGTCAGCCCGGCGGCGAGCCCGAACAACCTCGGGACCGGCGGCACGACGACCCTGACGGCGACGGCCAACCAGGACGTGGGGCCGACGCCGTGGTTCATCCTGATCTTCGACGAGGTCTCGCACGCGCTGGTGTGCTCGGCCGGGTCCGGGACGACCTGCACGGTCAGCATCACGCAGGGCGGCCCGGTGATCATCGACTACGTCGCCTACGTCTCCAGCTTCAGCACGACCGAGCCGCCCGCGAACATCCAGGCCAGCAACGGGCCGGTGTGGGTGAGCTGGGGCCTGTCCGTGAGCCTGACCGCGGTGCCCGCGGCGCTGACGGCGGGCGGGACCACGGCGCTGACGGCCAGCGCCAACGTCAACGTGGGGCCGACGCCCTGGTTCATCGTGATCCTGGACTCGACCACCGGGACCGTGGTCGCGGTCTGCGGCTCCGGCACGACCTGCTCGACGACCGTCACCATGGCGGGCTGCGCCGTGCACACGTACAACGCGTACATCTCGGCGACCAGCAACCCGCCGACCGA
>VBJR01000257.1:0-3736 GCA_005880175.1 Chloroflexota bacterium | reverse complement strand
TACTTCATCCGCATCTACGACCTGACCGGCGGCACGATGACCCAGCTCGGCAGCGGGGCCGGCTCGGGGACGTCGTTCAGCGCGGTGGTGGGCCCGTTCGCGGCCAACCAGACGCACACGTACGTGGGCCTGATCGACAACTTCTCCCACTCCCCGATCGTGGCGGTCTCGAACCCGGCGCTCCTGACCTGGAGCTGACGGTCTGACCCCGGAGACCAGGGCTGCCCCGCGCCGCGCGGGGCGGCCCCCGCCGCGGGTCAGCGGGCGCGCGGAAGGCCCAGGGCGCGCTCGGCCAGGATGTTCTTCTGGACCTCCGTGGTGCCGCCGCCGATCGTCAGCGCGGGGCTGAACAGGAACGCCTCCGTCCACGGGTTGTCGACCAGCCCGCCCATGCCGAGCAGCTCGATCGCCAGCTCGTTGACGCGCTGGCCCCACTGGTCGGCGGCCAGCTTCGCCATCGACGCGGCCAGCGGGTTGGTCGCCAGCATGCGCCACGCCGTCAGCCGGATCGCCTCCGCCTCGATCTTGAGCGCGGCCAGCTTCTGGCGCTGGAGCCGGTCGGGGTGGAGGCCGCGGGCCAGGCTGAACAGGTCCTCCAGCGACGGCCCCGAGCCCCACAGCGTCCCCGCGCCGGTGGACAGGCTCGTCCGCTCGTTCATCAGCGTGGTGATCGCCACCCGCCAGCCCTCGCCGACCCGGCCGATCACGTGGTCCTCGGGGACCTCGGCGTCGGTGAAGAACACCTCGTTGAACGTCGCCCTGCCGTCCATCTGCCGGATCGCCCGGACCTCCACGCCGGGCTGGCGCATCGGGAACGCGAAGAACGTGATCCCCGCCTGCCGCAGGCTCGCGGGGTCCGTCCGGGCGAGCAGGATCCCGTAGTCCGCCTCGTGGGCGTACGAGCTCCACGTCTTCTGGCCGTTGACGACCCAGCGGTCGCCGCGCGGCTCCGCGCTCGTGCGCAGGCCGGCCAGGTCGGAGCCGGCGTTCGGCTCGCTGAAGAGCTGGCACCAGATCTGGCCGCCATCCAGGATCGGCGGCAGGAACCGGCGCTTCTGCGCCTCGTCACCATGGGCGATGATCGCCGGACCGGCCCACCCGGTCCCGATCTGCGAGGTCGCCCGCGGCACGCCCAGGCGGCTCATCTCCTCGCTGAAGATCGCCATCTCGCTGGGTCCGAAGCCCCGCCCGCCGTGCGCGACCGGCCAGGCCGGGGCGCCCCAGCCGCCCGCGGCCAGCCGCCGCTGCCAGTCCCGGCCCTCCACTCGGGGCTCCAGGTTGGCCTCGATCCAGGTCGCGATCTCCCGCCGGAGGGCGAGCTGCGCAGGCGTCGGTCTCAGGTCCATCGCCCGCAAGCGTATGCCGCCCGACCCGGTCAGGAATCGAGAAGCGGCCGCCGCCGGCCACTCGATAGGCTCGGGCCATGGACGTGAAGCCGAACCTCCGGGCGGATTACCCTGGCCCGGTGCACGCCGCCGACTCCCACGACCTCATCCGGGTGCAGGGCGCCCGGGAGAACAACCTGAAGGACGTGAGCGTGGAGATCCCCAAGCGCCGGCTGACGGTCTTCACCGGCGTCTCGGGCTCGGGCAAGAGCTCCCTGGTCTTCGCCACCATCGCCGCCGAGTCGCAGCGGCTGATCAACGAGACGTACAGCGCCTTCGTCCAGGGCTTCATGCCCAGCCTGAGCCGTCCCGACGTGGACGTGCTCGAGGGCCTGACCACCGCGATCCTGGTGGACCAGGAGCGGATGGGCGCGAACTCGCGGTCCACGGTGGGCACCGCCACCGACGCGAACTCGATGCTGCGGATCGTCTTCAGCCGCGCCGGCGTGCCGAGCGCCGGCCCCGCGTTCCACTACAGCTTCAACGAGCCCGCCGGGTGGTGCCCCGCCTGCGAGGGCATCGGCAGGGTCACGGACGTGGACCTCGACGAGCTGTTCGACCGCGACCTGTCCCTCGCCCAGGGCGCGATCAAGATCCCGGGCTACACCGCCGACGGCTGGCAGGCCCGCATCTTCGCCGCGGCCGGGCTCGACCTGAACAAGCCGATCCGCAAGTACACGAAGCAGGAGCTGCACGACTTCCTCTACAAGGAGCCGGGCAAGGTCAGGGTCGAGTCGATCAACCTGACGTACGAGGGCCTCGTCCCGAAGGTGCAGAAATCGTTCCTGCAGAAGGACAAGGACTCGCTCCAGCCGCACATCCGCGCGTTCGTCGAGCGCGCCGTCACGTTCACCGCGTGCCGGGAGTGCGGCGGCACCCGGCTCAACCAGGCGGCGCTGGCCTCGCGGATCGGCGGCATCAGCATCGCCGACGCCTGCGCCATGCAGATCAGCGACCTGGCGGAGTGGGCGAGGGGCGTCGTCGAGCCCTCGGTGGCCCCGCTGCTGGCGACGCTGCGCCAGACTCTCGACTCGTTCGTCGAGATCGGGCTCGGGTACCTCAGCCTCGACCGGCCGGCGGGGACGCTGTCGGGCGGCGAGGCGCAGCGCACGAAGATGATCCGGCACCTGGGCTCCAGCCTCACCGACGTCTCGTACATCTTCGATGAGCCCACCGTGGGGCTGCACCCGCACGACATCCAGCGGATGAACGAGCTGCTGCTCCGGCTCAGGGACAAGGGCAACACCGTGCTGGTCGTCGAGCACAAGCCGGAGGTCGTCGCGATCGCCGACCACGTGGTGGACCTCGGCC
Organism: Chloroflexota bacterium; assembly: GCA_005880175.1. Next base: position 1,040 of record VBJR01000257.1, on the reverse strand, counting down.
CGGGCGGCGGCCCCGAGGGCGGCGCCGTGTGCTTCGAGGGCACGGTGGACGGCCTGCGCGCCAGCGACACGCTCACCGGTCGCCACCTCGGCTACCGGGCGGCGCTCAAGCCGGAGCCCCGCCGGCCGGCCGGCCGGCTGCAGATCCGCAACGCGACCCGGCACAACCTGCGCGACGTCAGCGTGGACGTCCCGCTCGGTGTGCTCTGCGTGGTCACCGGGGTGGCGGGCTCGGGCAAGAGCTCGCTGATCCACGGGTCCATCCCGAAGGGGGCCGGCGTGGTCGCGATCGACCAGACCGGGATCCGCGGCTCCCGGCGCAGCAACCCGGCCACGTACACCGGCCTGCTCGACCCGATCCGGGCGGCGTTCGCGAAGGCGAACGGCGTCAAGCCCGCGCTGTTCAGCGCCAACTCCGCCGGCGCCTGCCAGAACTGCGCCGGCAACGGGGTGATCTACACCGACCTGGGGATGATGGCCACCGTGGCGACGGTGTGCGAGGAGTGCGGCGGCAAGCGGTTCCAGGCAAGCGTGCTGGAGTACCGGCTCGCCGGCCGGAACATCGCCGAGGTGCTCGCGATGTCGGTCAGCGAGGCGCTGGCGTTCCTCGGCGCCGGCGCGGCGAGGACGCCGGCCGCCGGGCAGATCCTCGGCCGGATGGCGGACGTCGGCCTCGGCTACCTGAGGTTGGGCCAGCCGCTCACCACGCTCTCGGGCGGCGAGCGGCAGCGGCTCAAGCTGGCCATCCAGATGGCCACCGACGGCGGGATCTACGTGCTCGACGAGCCGACCAGCGGCCTGCACCTGGCCGACGTCGAGCAGCTGCTCCAGCTGCTCGACCGGCTGGTGGACGCCGGGAAGTCGGTGATCGTGATCGAGCACCACCTGGCGGTGATCGCGCACGCCGACTGGATCATCGACCTCGGCCCCGGCGCCGGCCGCGACGGCGGGCGGGTCGTGTTCGAGGGCCTGCCGGCCGACCTGGTGGCCGGCAGGCACACCCTCACCGGCCAGCACCTGGCCGGGTACGTCGGGGAGGCC
>VBJR01000256.1 GCA_005880175.1 Chloroflexota bacterium | reverse complement strand
TCCGGCGCGAGGTGCAGTTCCGGATGACCAGCTCGGGCGCGTGGGACCCGACCAACGACTGGTCGTTCCGGGGCGTGGCGGCGCAGGGAGCGACGCCGGTGAAGGTCTTCGAGATGCCGCTGTACGACAACGGCGTCAGGGTGTTCGGCGCCGAGCCGACCACTGTGGACACCACGCCGCCGGCCGCCCCGACCGGCCTCGCCGTCACTGGCAAGACGGGTGACACGGTGTCCCTGAGCTGGAGCGCGGCGACGGACAGCACCGGCGTCACGCAGTACGACGTGCTGGACGGCGCCAGCGTCGTCGGCATGACCTCGGCCACGTCGGGCACCGTGATCGAGCTGCTGACCGGCACCAGCCACTCGTTCAGCGTCGAGGCCGTGGACGCCCAGGGCAACGCCTCGGCGCCCAGCGCGGCGGTGGCGGTGACCACCAACCCGGCGACGCCGGGCTCCGTCCCGGTGCCGCCACTGGGCACGGCCACACCGACGCCGACACCCACGGCGACCGCCACGCCCACGCCCACCCCGACCGCCACACCGACGGCGACGCCCACGCCCACCCCGACGGCCACGGCGACGCCCACGCCCACCCCGACCGCGACGCCGACCCCGACCCCCACGGCCACCATCCCGCCGCCGCCCGGCGGCCTGCAGGCCCTGTACCGGACCGGGGACGCGAGCGCGTCCACGAACATCATCCGGCCGATGCTGCAGGTGGCCAACAAGGGCACGGCCGCGGTGGATCTGAGCACTGTGACGGTCCGCTACTGGTACACGGCGGACTCGACGCAGCCGCAGACGTGGGCCTGCGACTTCGCGGTGGTCGGCTGCGCCAACCTGACGTCGCGGTTCGTGACGCTGCCCACGCCCAGGACGGGCGCGGACACGTACCTTGAGGTCGGCTTCAAGACCGGCCTGCCTGCGCTGGCGGCTGGAGCCGGCACGGGCGAGATCCAGGACCGGTTCAACCGCGCCGACTGGAGCAACTACACGCAGTCGAACGACTACTCGTTCAACGCGACCGACACGTCGTACACCGCGAGCACGCTGGTGACGGTGTACGTCAACGGCCAACTCGTCTGGGGCACCGAGCCCAGCTGACCGTCGCAGGGGGAGGCCCGCCCGGCCTCCCCCTGCCACGCATCAACCCCGTTCGGAAGGGCACATCCGCCGGCGAGTGGTCCCCTCTGGAGCCGTAGACACGCACATTCGCCGGCAGATGGCCCTGCCCAGGGCCCGGCCCGGCGAGTCCTGACCCCTCCAAAGAAAAGGGTGGGCGCGGGCACGGCCCGCGTCCACCCGGAGGTGGGGAAAAGTCGCCTCAGGCGTTGAAGAGGTTCGCGAACACGTCGTTCGCGATGGCGATGTCCGACTCGGCCCAGAAGCGGTGGTAGTTGAAGCTGGGAGCCGAGCCGCCGTTCAGGTAGGCCTGGACCTTCGCGAAGTTGGGGTCGTTCTTGTACCAGGACCGGATGCTGAGGAACGTCGAGCTGCTGTTGACGGCGTCGCCGTTCGGCATCTTGCCGCTGAACGTCGACGGGACGAACAGGCCCTGCTGCGACGTCGGGTCGAACGCCTGGTTGAACCGGTTGTAGTCGGTCCGCGTCTCGGGCGCCGAGATACCGATCGGGTCCGAGAAGTTGGTCCACATGCCGTCGAGGATCTGCTGCGCCATCGTCTTGGGTGCCGTGGCGCCGGACTTGGCGGCGTAGTACATCAGCGCCTTGGCATAGGCCGCGGCCACGCCCACGTCGCTGGTCGTGTCGACGATGGACACGTGCAGGTTCGTGTTGGCGCTGGGCGTCCCCGTGCCCGTGAACGTGTTCGGCTGGCCGGTCCAGTTCAGGGTGTTGGGGATCGTGTACGTGCCGTTGGCGTTGATCGTGGTGTTCGCCATCGCCCACGCCGTCCACTTGTCGAGCAGCGACTTGGCCGTGGCGTCACCCGTCACGAAGTAGTACTCCGCGACGCGCTCCATCGACCACGCCTGCCAGCCGAACCACTGGTTGCTGGGCGGATCGTGGTAGACGGGCTCGAAGTCGTAGAACATGCCGTCGAACGTCGGGTCGCCCGTTGGCGGGGTGCCGTAGGCGCCGGCCCAGCTGTTCGTCGCGCCACCGGCGATCGCGCCCTCGGCCGACTGCAGCCACTGGTAGAACTGCAGCTGCCGCGTCAGGCTGGTCGACCAGTCGGACTTGGCGGTCGGGGAGAGCGGGGTCAGGGCCGCGACGTTGCTCAGGGCCCACGCCGCGAGCGGGTTCTGGTAGCCGAAGTGCGCGGTGCCGTCGCCGATGCGCCAGGCCCAGCTGCAGCCGGAGCCCTGGGGCAGACAGCCGCCCCACGCGTAGTACCAGCCGAGCAGGAAGTCGGAGCTGTTCCGGCCCGTGCCGGCCGCGCAGGCCGTCGGTCCGACGCAGTTGCCCTGCTGCTTGAAGTACTTGTCGAAGAACGAGTACCGGAGATAGTCGCCCAGCTTGGCCGCCTTCGCCACGGTCGCCGCGACCGCGGAGGCCTGGCCCTGCTGCGTCGCGTAGACCTCGGCCCAGTACGCCGCCTGGATCGTCCGGGCGTCGGCGTCGGGGGCGTCGGTGTAGCGCCACTGCTGGGCGGGGGTCGAGCCGCTGATGAACAGGTTCAGGAAGCCGCTGCCGGTGGCGCCGAACGCGAACGTCTCGCAGGACGGCTGCGGCACGGTCTCCCAGACGGACTCCTGCGGCCCGCGCTGGAACGTGTTGATGAACGCGCCCTTCGTCGTGCCGTCACCGCAGTGGCCGAAGCCGTAGCGGTTGTCCGTGTCCAGGAGCCAGTGCATGCCGTACATGTCCGGCGTGCCGTACGTGGCCTGGAGCTCGGCCGCCAGCGGGTCCTGGCCGGCCTTCACGGACGAGTCGAGCGGGGACGGGTAGTTGCTGGGCTGCGGCAGCTCCGGCGCGTACGTGGCCGGGCTGGACGCGTTGTAGAAGTTGTTCGTCGGCTGATCGGCGTGGCTGGGAATGAAGAACTGCTCGATCGCCGCGTACGCGCTGTTGAACGGCGTCCAGTTGCCTGTGACGCGTCCGAACGACGCCTCCAGCCAGACCCAGTAGCTCATGGCCTCGGAGGTCGTCTCGTGCCCGTAGTCGGGCGCCTCGACGATCAGCGTCTCGACCGAGTGGTACGGGATGCCGAGCGGGCTGAAGTAGCCGTTCGAGGGGTTCTTGATCTCCTGGTAGAGCTGGAGGAACCGCTGGTCGTGGAGCGCCAGCGGCGGGGTGGCGGAGACGTTGACCGTCGCCGACACGAAGCCGGTGGCCGAGGCCGTGATCACGGCCTTGCCGTTCGAGGCGGTCGTGGACGCGGCCGCCAGCGTGACGGTCTGCGCCGTGTTGAAGTTGGCCGCGGTGAACGTCAGGCTCGCGCCGCTCGACACGCTGATGCCGGCGTCACCGCTGCTCCTGGAGACGGTCACGACCGTGCTCGAGGAGGGCGCCTGCGTCAGCGACACGCCGAACGTCGCGGTGCCGCCGACCTGGATGCTCACCGTCGATGCCGTGGCCAATATGGCTGGCGCGGCGGCGACGCTGATGCCGACCGGCGGCGAGGTGCCGCTCGCCCCCGCGCTGTCCGTGGCGACGGCGGTGATGTTGTGCGCCCCCGCCTGCACGTTCTGCCAGCTGAAGTTGAACGGGCTGCTGGCCACGGTGCCGATCAGGTTGGCGCCGTCGAAGAACGACACCGACGAGATCGTCGCGCCCCCGGCGGCCGCCGCGGTCGCGGACAGCGCGATCGTGGCCGGCGCGGTGAAGGTGGCGCCCGCGGCCGGGCTGGTCAGCGCCACGATCGGCGCCGGGTGGTTGCAGCTCTGCCCGTTGAGGGTGTAGCTGGTGATCGTCAGGTTGTTGCCGGCCGGCGTCTCGTTGGCGATGAACCCGAACTGGGTCTGGCCGTTCGTCGCCAGCGACCCGTTCCAGCCCACGTCCTTGACCGTGACGGTCGAGCCCGACTGTGCCGCGGGGGACGCCGGGTTCGTGTTCCAGATCTGGGTGATCTGCTGGCCGCCGCTGAACTGCCACACCAGCGTCCAGCCGCTGATCGGCGGCCCGAGGTTGGTGATGGTGATGTTCGCCTGGAACGCCTGCTGCCAGTCGCTGACGATCGTCTCCTGGACGTTGCAGGCGGGCCCGGCGGCCTGGGCCCTGCTCGGGCTGACGCCGAGCATGGCCGCACCGACTGCGAAGAATGCCGCCACGTATGAGAGCGATCTCACACGCGACAACCGTGCGATCATCTGGGTTCTTCTCTCCTTCGTGGTGTGGTCGCGCGAACGCACCCGCCCGGGCGCTCCGCCCGGGACTACGGTCCCTCTTCTTCCGGATGCCGCTCTGCAGAACGGCTCGTGAACGTCACGTGTGGCCGGGCTGGCGCCACGTCGAGCCTGGCGGCTCCCCTACCGAACGCCAGCGATCCGGACCGGCGTGAGAACGCTCTCACGGTAGCGGTCAGTGGCCCCTATGGCACCCTCCTTGGTCCAATCCCCCAACGTTTCCGAACGCCGGGCGCCCTCCCCCAACGGGGCGCCCACGAATTCGCCTGCCGGAAACCCGTATTCGAACGATAGGAGCCCACCGCGCCGGGGTCAAGAGCCGAGTTCGGCTGGGAGCGCTCCCGGGCTACGGCCCTATCGCCGAACTGAGCTCGTGCGTGGGAGCGATCTCACCCTGCGGTCGAGTCGCGGATGACCAGCTCGGTGGCCAGGACCACCCGGCGCGCGACCTGGCGCTGGGAGCCGATCGAGGCGATCAGCAGGCGGGCCATCTCGCGGCCCATCTCCTCGTTGGGCTGGCGGACGCTCGACAGCGGGGGCAGGCTCGTGGCGGCGATGGGCGAGTCCTCGTAGCCGATCACGGCGACGTCGGCCGGCACCCGCCGGCCCGCCGCGCGCAGCGCCAAGAGGGCCCCGGCCGCCATCAGGTCCGACGCGGCGAAGACCGCGTCCAGCCGCGGCCGCCGCTCGAGCAGTGTGCGCATCGCGGTCACGCCGCCCTCGTGGCTGAAATCCCCGCTCTCCTCCAGGGCCGGGTCCCAGGCCAGGCCGCCGGCCTCGAGCGCGCGCCGGTAGCCCTCCAGTCGGTCCTGGCTCACGGACATGTCGAGGGAGCCGGCGATGGTGGCGATCTGGCGCCGGCCCAGCTGCACCAGGTGCCGGACCGCCGAGAACGCCCCCGCCTGGTTGTCCACGTCCACGTAGCTCACCAGGCCCTCGCCGGTCGGCCGGCCGCCGAGCACGACCGGCAGGCCGCGGGCCTGGAGGGCGGCGGGCAGCGGGTCGGCGCCGTGCAGGGAGACCAGGAGGGCGCCGTCCACGTGGCCGCCCGACAGGTACCGCTCCAGCCGCCGCTCGTCCGCGCTGTTCTGCGGCGCGACGAGGACGAGCTGGAGGTCGTGGGCGGCGAGCACCTCGCTGATGCCGCGCAGCAGGCGGGGGAAGAACGGGTCGCCGAACAGCCGCGTCGTCGGCTCGGGGATGACCAGCGCGACCGAGTCGCTGCGCCCGGTCACCAGGCTCCGGGCGGCCCGGTTGGGCACGTAGCCGAGGCGCCTCGCCGCTCGCTCGACGGCACGCCGAGCCTCATCGCTGACGCGCGGGCTCTCCGTGAAGACGCGCGAGGCCGTGGCCCGTGAGACGCCGGCGAGCTGGGCTACCTCCTTGAGTGTGGGCGCGGACGATTTGGGCACTGTTCGGGGGACCGCTCTCATTTGCAGCGGTTGTAACTTGCGCAACCTTGGCGTGTCAAGCGTAGGTTGAACAATGTCGCGACCGCCACCTCAGGCTGGTCGAGATCGATGCGATTTCGACGGTGGGAGCGATCCCACGTCGAAGCCCGCCTGTGGCACACACCCCCTGATTGTCGGCGAAAGTTGCGGACCCGCTCCGGACATCGCGCGGACAAAGGGCGGGCCAGGGTGCCCGCGAGGGCGGCCGCCGGGCCGCCCTCGACGGGCATCGCCGATCAGCAGGTGTCCGCGTGCAGCGTCCGCTGGGCGCGGGGCGTCGTCGCGTACACGTCCGGGCTGACGGTGTAGCCGCGGGCGTCCTGCGCCAGCACCGCGGAGCGCACCGCGGCGAACGCCGCCGGGCAGAGCTCCGCCGCCTTCGTCAGCTGCAGGGCCTCCGGGTCCACGCCGCCCGCGGCGGCGACCTGGATGTTCCCCACGCCGGGCGCGTAGAACTTGCGCTGGTGGCCGCCCTCCGGGTCGTTCGGGGCGAACTCGTCCACCACCAGCACGTCGTTGAAGCAGCCGACCGCGACGCACGTCCGCTGGCCGGTCTGGAAGACGGTCGCGCAGTCGTGGAAGCCGACCTTGGGGGCGAGGCCCTGCAGGTACGTCGGGGTGCCGAGCTTCGGGTCGGCCAGCATCGCCTGTCCCGCGCGCGCCCGCGCGATCCCGGCGATCCAGGTGCTCGGGGCCCCGGTCAGCGTGCCGTTGTCGTACTCCTCGGGGTACTCGCCCAGGGTCCAGATCGAGCCATCACTCCGCTGCGCCACGAAGAACAGCTCCGCCTCCTGGAGCACGCCGTCCTGGATGTCCACGTCGTAGATGACCAGCGTGTGCACGCCGTCGATCACCTTGGTCAGGTCGGTCACGGTCGTCGCGATGCGGTGCGGGTGGCTGACGCCGTCCGGCGTGATCACGACGCCGTCCAGGAAGAACTGCATCCCGGGGGTCAGGGGATAGAACCGGTTGTCGATCCGCGGCACGCTCGGGAAGCGCGCCGGGCGCAGCGGGTCCGGGCTGCAGGTCTTCGCGATCGTGACGGCCGGCGCCGCCTGGCTCGCGCCGGCGGCCGCCGCCGGCGGCGAGGCGACCAGCAGCAGCGCGGCCACGGCCAGCACGCTGAGCCAGATGGCCCTCAGGTGTCTGCGAACGAGCATGGGGGAGCCTCCTGTGTCGATGCGGGTGGGGATTGCCGGTACGACGGCTCAGGGGGCGAGCACCGCTGACGTCACGATGAGGTCGGCGGGCGTCACGTCCAGGATGTCGCACAGAGCGGCGAGCACCTCCAGCGACAGGCGCTCCGGGGTCCCGGTGACCAGGCGCCAGACCTGCGCCTGCGACCGCTCGATCCCGCGCTCGACGAGCAGCGGCGCGAGGTCGGTCGTGCTGAACAGACCTCGGCTGGCCATGATCTCCCGCAGGCGCCACCGGTAGTGGACCTGCCTCCTCTTCGCGGTTACGACCTGGATCACGATGCGTCCCTCTCTGAGTCCCTGATGGAGGGGGAGGCCCGCCTCCCCCCTGGGGAACCGCGCGGCCGGGCAGCCGCCGGGCGGCGCGTGCGGCGTCTTCGCGTACACGTCCCTGCCGGCGTGGTAGCCGCGGGCCTCCTGCGTCCGGGCCCTTCGTCCGTTCATGCGGTGGCCCCGGCCGGCCGCTGGCCCCGCCGCTCCCGGAGCCGCTTGCCGAAGCGGAGGTACAGCGAGGGGACGACGAAGAGGTTGAGCAGGGTGGACGTGGCCAGCCCGCCGAGGATCACGAACGCCATCGGGTACTCGACCTCGCCGCCCGCCCGCTCGCCGAAGGCGACCAGCGGCACCACGGCCAGCCCCGTGGCCAGCGAGGTCATCACGATCGGCGCCAGCCGCTCGCGGGCGCCGCGCAGGACCAGGTCCTTGCCGAACGTCTCGCCCTCGACCCGCTCCAGGTGCTGGCAGTGGTTGACGAGCAGGATGCCGTTGCGGGAGGCGATGCCGAAGACGGTGAAGAAGCCGAGCAGCGACCCCAGCGAGATGACGCCGCCGCTGGCCAGGGCCGCGATCACGCCGCCGACCAGTGCCATCGGCAGCGTCAGGAAGACCAGCGTGGCCAGGCGCCAGCCGCCGAACGCGGTCTGGAGCAGGAGGAAGATGGCGATGCCGGCGAAGATGGCGGTGACGAACAGTCGGTTCTGGGCGTCCTGGCGCGCCTTCCACTCGCCGAGCAGCTCGGCGTGGTAGCCGCGGTCGAACGAGACGCCGGCCATCGACTTCTGGACGTCGGCGACCACCGAGCCCAGGTCGCGCCCGCTCACGTTGGCGGCCACGTCGATGTACCGGGAGCTGTTCTCCCGCGTGATGACGTTGGGGACCGGCTGGATGTTGACGTTGGCGACGTCGCCCAGCCGCACCACCTGGCCGGTGGGCGTGTCGATGGGCAGGTCGCTGATGCTCTGGACGTTGGCCCGCGTCTCGGGCGTGCTCCAGACCATCACGTCGTACGCCTTGCCCGCGCGGAAGATGTCGCCCACCTCCTCGCCGGCGACCAGCGTGGAGGCGGCGCGGCGGACGTCGCCCGGCTTCAGCCCGTACGCCGCCGCCTTGTTCAGGTCCACCTCGACCTCGACCTGCGGTGTGTCCTGCTGGAGGTCGATGTGGTCGTCCGAGATGCCCTGGACGCGGGCGAGCTTGCCCTCGATCTCGGTGGCCTTGGCCCGGATCACGTTCGGGTCCTCGCCGAAGACCCGGACCACGATGGGCTCCTTGGCCCCGGTGAGGACCTCCTCGATGCGCTCGTTGAGGTACGTCTGGACGTCGCGGTAGGAGCCGGGGTAGGTGGACACGACCCGCTCGATCGCGGCCACCGTCTTGTCGTGATCGGCGCTGGGATCGACGGCGACCCAGTTCTCGCCGAAGTTGACGCCGACCACCTCCTCGCCCAGGAACGCCTGGCCGATGTGGGAGCCGAACGCGTGGACGCCGGGGATCGCCATCAGCTGCTTGCTGAGGCTGGTGATCATCCGCTCCTCCTCCTGGACCGAGGTGCCGGGCACCGTCGTGAAATGGACCAGGAAGTCGGGCTCGCGGAAGGTCGGGAACAGGCTGGAGCCGAGGTGGGGCACGATCAGCAGCGCCACCAGCGCGAGCGCGGTGAACGTGGCGTAGGCGCCCCGGGGCTGGTCGATGATGCGGGCCAGCAGCCACGTGTAGCCGCGCTGCAGCCGCACGGTGAGCGGTGAGCGCCGGCGCTCGACCCGGGCCCGGTGGAGCATGATCAGCGCCAGCGCGGGCGTGAGCGTCAGCGAGACCACCATCGAGGCCAGGATCGCCAGCGTGTAGGAGACGGCGAGCGGCCGGAAGAACGCGCCCGTCAGGCCCTCCAGGAGGAAGACGGGCACGGCCGCCACGATGATGATCAGCGTCGCGTAGATGATCGGGCTGCGCACCTCGAGCGACGCCTCGTAGATGACGCGGGCGGTGGACTTGCCGGTTGCCTCCAGGCGGTTCTGGCGCAGCCGTCTGAGGATGTTCTCCACGTCGATCACCGAGTCGTCCACCACCGAGCCCAGTGCGATGACCAGTCCCGCCAGCGTCATCGTGTTGATGGTGTCGCCGTGCCAGTACAGGACCAGCATCGCGGCCAGCAGCGAGAGCGGGATGGTGAGCAGGCTGATCAGCGCCACGCGCCACTCGAACAGGAAGCCGAGCACGATGACGACGACCAGCAGGAAGCCGATGACCAGGGATTGGGTCAGGTTCTGGATCGCGACGTCGATGAAGTCCGATCGCCTCCTGGACGCCCCTGGTGATCTGGAGCGTGTTGCCCCACGGGTACTTCTCCAGCACCAGCAGCAGGCCGGGGCTGCCGCCAACGATGGCGTCGCCGATCAGCGGCTGGTGGTCCTCGACCACGTTGGCCACCTGGCCCAGCGGGACGGGCGACCCGTCCTTGGCGACGGCGGTCGTGTGCGCGAAGTCGGCGGCCGACAGGATGGGCAGGACGCGCTGGATGCCCAGCTGCTGCGAGCCGGTCTGGATCGCGCCGCCGGTGCCGATGACCGACGCGTTGCTGTACTTGAGCAGGCCCGAGTCGACCGAGTCCGAGGTGGCCTGCATGACCGAGTCGAGCGTGAGGTCGTGCGCCTGCATCAGCTTCGGGTCGACCTGGACCGTCATCATCTGCAGCCGCTCGTTCCAGATGGCCACGTTGGCGATGCCGGGCACGCGCAGCAGGCGGGCCCGGATCGTCCAGTAGGCCATCATCGACATCTCGATCAGGGAGTGGTCCTTCGACGTCATCCCGACCTGCATGACCCGGCTGGTGGCCGAGACGAGCGGCATGATCACCGGCGGCGACGCCCACGTCGGGAGCTGGGTCTGGACCGTCGTCAGCCGCTCCTGGACGAGCTGGCGCGCCAGCTGCTCGTCGGTGCCCTGCTTGAAGACCAGCACGAGCGAGGAGAGCTGGGGCACGTTGGTCGAGCGCATGTCGTCCAGGCCCTGGAGGCCGTTCATCGCGTTCTCGATGGGCAGGGTGACCAGCGTCTCGACGTCCGAGGTCGACAGGCCCAGGCACGTGGTCTGGATCTCGACCTGGGGCGGGGCGAACTCGGGGAACGCGTCGATCCGCATGTTCTGGATCTGCAGGGAGCCGACCACCAGCAGCCCGGCGGCGCCCGCCACCACCAGGAAGCGAAGGCGCAGGCTGGAGGCGACGATCCACCCCAGCAGCGTCCGGCGTCCGCCCATGCTCACTGGCCCCCCGCCACGCCGTACTCGCTGCCCAGCAGCTCGGCCGCCCCGGTCGTGACGACCGCGGTGCCCGGCGGGGGGCCGGTCTTGAGCGTGGCCGTGTCGCCCGCGGCCTGGGCGATGGTCACCTGCTGCCGCTCGTACGTCCGGGTGCCCGCGACGGTGTAGACCCACGTGGTCCCGTCCTTCAGGTAGATCACCGCCGCGAGGGGGACGGTGTCGCCGGCCCCCGGCAGCTGCCGCACCGGCGCGGTCTGGAGCCCGATGCGGCCCACGGCCTCGGGCGTCAGGATGACCCGCTGGACGTTCGAGCCCTGGACCGGCTCGAGCCGGGAGGGGCTCTCGGCGGCGCTCGCGATCTGGTTGCCGCAGCCGGCGAGTGCGAGGCCGAGGCCGAGCAGCGCGATGGTCAGCCAGGTGGCGCGGTTCATCTTGGAGCCTCCAGTGGGGGTCATGCCGGCATCTCCGCCATGTCGGACCGCTCGGGCCGGGCCGGAGCGAACCGCACGAAGAGGGCCGGGAGCACGAGCAGGGCCAGCAGCGTGGACGTGACCAGGCCGCCCAGCACGACCGCGGCCAGTGGGTGCAGGATGTCCGCGCCCGGGATGCCGGCGAACAGCACCGGCGGGACCATGAGGGCCGCCGTCGCGAACGCGGTGAGGAGGACGGCGCCGGCGCGTTCGCGTGTCACGCGCAGGACGGCAGCCGGGTCGCGCGCGTCCTGCCCCAGCGCCTGGTAGGCACCGATGAGCACGACGGCGTTGCGGGCGGCGATGCCGAGCACCGTGAACAGGCCGACCAGGGCGCCGATCGTCAGCAGGCCGCCGTCGAGGCTGGCCGCGGCGACGCCGCCGGCGCCGGCCAGCGGCAGCGTCAGGAAGGCCAGGGCGGCGAGCCGCCAGCTCAGCAGCGCGGCCTGGAGCAGGAGGAAGCCGACAACGGCCGCCCCGATCGCCAGTCCAGCCACCCAGAGGGCCTGCGAGCGTTGCTGCGTCAGGTTGTCGAGCACCTCCGCGTGGTACTCGAGGGGCATCGACGTGCCGGCGACCTGGGCCCGCACGTCGTCGAGCACGGCGCCCAGGTCGCGGCCGCTCACCGTGGCGGTCACGTCCACGCTGCGCAGCGTGGCGTCGTGGCTGATGAGGGCCGGTTCAGGCACCACGGTGACGCTGGCGACGTCGCCCAGGCGCACCTGGTCGCCGGAGGGGGTGTCGATCAGCAGGTTGGACAGGGCGGCCGGCGTGGCGAGCGTCTGCGGGACGCCCTTCACCACGACGTCGAACACCGCCTGGTCCTGGTAGAGCTGGCCGACGGTGAGGCCCTGGAAATAGATGGTGGCGGTCCGCCGCACGTCGCCGGGGTTGAGCGCGTACTTCTGCGCAGCGGGCAGGTTGACCTCGACCTGGAGCGTGGGCTGGGTGGTCAGGGACTGCACGGTCGGCCGGACCACGCCCGGCACCTTCGCGATCTTCTGGCTCAGCTCCTCCGCCTTGTCGTGGAGCACGCCGAAGTCGATGCCGTAGACGCGCACCACCAGGGACTGGTTCGTGTTGGACCGGACGTCCTGCACGCGGTCCTGGGGATACGTGCCGACCTCGCTGCGCAGGCCCGGGTAGCTCTCGAGGGTCCGGTCGATCTGGCCCACGGTGGTCTCGTAGTCGGCCGAGTCGGCGAGCGTGACCCAGATCTGGCCCGAGTCCACGCGGGCGTCCTGGTCGGACTTGACCGCCCGGCCCAGGTCGGCGCCGACGTCGCGCACGCCGGGGATCCGCGCCACCTCGCGGGTGGCCGCGGTCGTGATCCGGTCCATCTCGGTCAGTGACGTGCCCGGCGCCGCCTGCCACTGGATCACCAGGCTCCGGTCCTGGGGGCTCGGCAGCAGCGAGCTGCCGCCGCCCACCTGCGGCACCAGGGTCAGCAGTCCCGCCGCGAGGACGGCCACGACGCCCCACGCCCAGACGGGCCGGCGCAGGAACGCGGGGACGCTGCGATCGAACAGCCACGCCGCCGGCCGCGCCAGCGGGCTCACGGGCGGGCCGGCCGGCTCGCCGCGGAAGAGCAGGGAGGCCAGCGCCGGCGCGACGACCAGCGCGACCACGGTCGAGACCGCCACGGCGGCGGCGTACGCCATGACCGCGGGCCGGGAGAACGTCTCGGCGACGCCGCCCAGGAAGACCAGCGGCAGCGGCGCCAGCAGGATCAGCAGCGTCGCGCACACGCGCTGCACGGTGACCGGGTGGGACGGGACCGTCGCGGAGGCGACCGCGTCCTCGACGACGAGGCCGAGGGCGACCGCCAGACCGGCCAGGACCATCAGGTTGAACGTGACCCCGGCCAGGTACAGGACCAGCGCCGCGGTGGTCATCGACAGCACGATCGTCGCGAAGGCCACCACGACCAGGCGCCACGAGAACAGGGCCAAAGCGAGGACGATCAGCAGCAGCAGCGCGCCGGCGAGCGTCCAGATGCCCAGGTTGCGCAGCGCCGAGTCGATGTACGACTGGGCCTGGTAGACGTTGGAGTCGATCTGCACCCCGGACAGGCCCGGGCGCATGTCGTCGAGCGCCGCCTGGACGCCCGCGGTGACGTCCCGGGTGCTGGCGCCGGGGAACTTCTCGACCACCAGCATCACGCCCTGGCCGCTGCCGCCGGAGACCACGGCGTCGCCGATCAGCGGCTGGTGGTCCTCGACCACGGTGCTGACCTGGTCGAGCCGCAGCGTCCGCCCGCTCTCGTCCTGGAGGGTGACCGAGCCCAGGCCCAGGGGCGTGTCGATCGGGAGCACGTGCTGGATCGAGAGGCGGTGACGCCACCAGCGCGTCGCCGGCGGTGGTGACGACCTGGTCCAGCGTCACGCCGTTCTGGCGCAGCCGGGCCGGGTCCACCTGGACCTGGAGCTGCTTGTCGCGCTGGCCCCAGATCGTCACGTTGGCGACGCCGGGGATGGCGGTCAGCCGCGGCTTCATCTTCCAGCGGGCGAGCACGGACAGGTCCACCAGGGACAGGTCCCTGGAGGACAGGCCGATCATCATCACGCGGCTGGCAGCCGCGGTCGGCTGCACGATGACCGGCGGGCTGCCCACCTGGGGCAGCGCGTAGGCCTGCGACATCCGCTCCTGGACGGCCTGCCGGGCCTTCACCGGGTCGGTGCCGGGGTCGAAGATCAGGTCCACGGACGACAGCCCGGGCGTGGACTCGGACCGGATCTGGCTCAGCCACTGGACGCCGTTGAGCAGGTCGTGCTCGATGGGCACGGTGATGAGCTGCTCGACCTCGGCGGCGGACAGCCCGTTGGCCTCGCTCTGGATCTGTACCTCGGTCGGCGTGAACTCGGGCAGCTCGTCAACGGGCGCGTTGGGGAGCTGGACCACGGAGAGCGCCAGCACGGCCGCGGCCGCGCCGACGACCAGGATTCGGAACTTGACGCTGAGCGCGACGATCCCCCGCATCACGAGAGGTCCTCACGACCAATTGAAACGGTCGCCACCGATCGTCCTCCTCGGGGACGCCGGAGCGCACCTGTGAACCGCGCCCTTCGGGGAGCGTCGGCAGTTCCCGCACTGCGATGCCTCAGACGCCCCCCACACACACCGGATCCTTGGCTGAGATGACGGCGTGCGAGTCGAGTACGAAGCGTAGGTAGTGACCTCTGGAACCCTGGGATCTACCGCCGCAGCCCTTCTGCGGGCACCACACTACTCGGCTGTCAAGAGCCTGTCAATGAGACGTCTGGCCCAGGGATTGCGATCGCCAAGGGACACCAGTACTACGTGAGACACTGTGAAGCGGACGTGAGTTGCGTGTGATGTCGGATTCTTTCATCAAATGCAATCGCGCGCGCAAAAACGTGTGAAGTACACATATGAACGGCGACCGCTGGATTGGCAGCGCCGGCCGCGTACGCTCTGTCAGCCGAGGTGGCGGAGCTGCTCGCGGACGTCGAGGCAGCCCGCGCGGCCCCACTGGCGGCGCAGGCGGCGCCCGGCGAGCCGGCCCCGCGACGGGCTCACCGCGTCACGGGACGGGGGCCGCGGCCGCCCCGAGGACGCCGTCCTCCATCAGCAGGACCCGGTCGGCTCTGGAAGGCCCAGCCGACCGTCCGCTGGAGGAACCGCCCGAGGGCGGCGTCGCCGAGGGCGGTCACCTCCTGGCCGGCGACGGTCACCCGGCCCGAGGTCGGCCGGTCCAGACCGCCGCACAGAAACCGGTCCAGACCGCCGCACAGAAAGAGGACGGGGGACTTGCCCGCGTCCGACCGGCCGAGGATGGCAACCAGGCGCGAACGAGCGCGACAGGCCCTCGGCGACCAGGTCGTCAGCCATCACGCGCTTCTCGTGCGGGTCATGCGGTGTCGATCTGCGCCCGCTGGAGCCGGCCCGAGTAGTCCACGTACACGGACTTCCGCTCGGAGAACTCGTCCACCGCGGTCGTGCCCGCCTCCCGGTGGCCGTTGCCGGTGCCCTTGATCCCGCCGAACGGGAGCTGGATCTCGGCCCCGATCGTGGGCGCGTTGACGTACACGATCCCGGCCTGGAGCTCGCGCATCGCCCGGAACGCGCGGTTGACGTCGCGCGTGTAGATCGACAGCGACAGCCCGTAGGCGGTCGAGTTGGCGTGCGCGATCGCTTCGTCCAGCGACTCGGCCGCGATGATCGAGACCGTCGGGCCGAAGATCTCCTCCTGGGCGATCCGCATGGTCGGCCGGACGTCCGCGAAGATCGTCGGCGCGTAGAAGTGGCCGCGGCCCAGGTCGCCGCCGTCGAGCACCGCGCCGCCGGTGACCAGGCGGGCGCCCTCGCTCACGCCGACCTCGGTGTACGAGTGGACGCGGCGCAGCTGGCGGTCGTTAACGATCGGGCCCACGTCCACGGCCTCGTCCAGCCCGTTGCCGACGCGGAGCGACTCGGCCCTCCCGCGCAGCTGGTCCGTGAAGTCGTCCAGCACCCGGCGGTGGACGATCATCCGGGACGCCGCCGTGCAGCGCTGGCCGGTCGTGCCGAACGCCGCCCACACCGCGCCGTCCAGGGCCAGGTCCAGGTCGCCGTCGTCCAGCACCACGATCGCGTTCTTGCCGCCCAGCTCGAGCGACACCCGCTTGAACTGCTGCCCGCCGCGGGCGGCGACCAGCCGGCCCACCTCGGCCGAGCCCGTGAAGCTGAGCATGCGCACGTCCGGATGGTCCACCAGCGCGGCGCCCGCCTCCTCGCCGATCCCGTGCACCACGTTCACGACGCCCGGCGGCAGGCCGGCCTCCACCAGCACCTCGACGAGCCGGCCGGCGCACAGCGGCGTGTCCTCGGCCGGCTTGAGCACGATCGCGTTGCCGGCCAGCAGGGCCGGGAACAGCTTCCAGCTCGGGATCGCGACCGGGAAGTTCCAGGGCGTGATGAGCCCGACGACGCCGACCGGCTCCCGCCACGTGAAGCAGACCTTGTCGGTCAGCTCCGAGGGCACGGTCTCGCCGAACGGCCGGCGGCCCTCGCCGGCGATGTAGTCGGCCATGTCGATGGCCTCCTGCACGTCGCCGCGCGCCTCCACCAGCACCTTGCCCATCTCCCGCGTCATCAGGCGGGCCAGGTCCTCCTTGCGGCCGCGGAGCAGGTCGGCGGCCCGGCGCAGCAGGTCGCCCCGGGCCGGCTGGGGCGTGGCCCGCCAGGCGGGAGCCGCCCGCCGGGCCGCGGCCACGGCGTCGGCGACGGGCTGACGCTGGCGAACGTCTGGCCCGAGCGGGCCGGCACCCACGCGCCGCCGATCAGGTTGCCGTACTCGGGCGCCCGGCTCATTCGCGATCCTCCCGGCGGCGCGGCTCCAGGCCCGCCTCCTCCGCGCTCCGCCCGTAAATGTGCTGGACGCCCCAGCCGTACAACCCGGCGTACGTCTGGATCTGCGAGCGGTGGTGGACCTCGTGCTCGACCATGAACAGCAGCAGGCGCCACGCGGGCGTCGGGCGGCCGTCCAGCATCGGGACCGGGCGCTGCAGCCACTCGGCCGGCGTGCCCGACAGGAGCTCCTGCACCCGGGCGGCGCTGCCGTCGAGCGCCGCCACCCACTGGTCATGGGTCTCGGTCGGCCCCGGCCACTCCTCCGCGTGCCAGCTGCCCTCGACGTAGGCGCGCGCGAAGAAGACCCGGCTGGTGGCCATATGGGTCACGATCTGGCCCACGCCCCACCCGCTCTCGCCCTCTCCGGCCGGCGGCGTCCACGTCAGCGCCTCCGGGCTCAGGCCCCCCACGTCGCGCACGGCGCGCCGGTTCAGCCCCCGGAAGTAGTGCAGGAAGTCCTCGATGTCGCCGAACATGACACCATCATGACCACAGACGTCATCGTCATCGGCGCCGGGACGATGGGCAGCATGGCGCTCTGGCACGCGGCCCGGCGTGGGCTCGCGGCCGTGGGGATCGAGCAGTTCGCGCCGGGGCACGACCGGGGCTCCGGGCACGGCGAGTCGCGGATGACCCGGACCGCCTACTTCGAGGGCCCCGAGTACGTGCCGCTGATCCAGGCCGCGCTCCCGCTGTGGCGCGAGCTGGAGGCCGAGGCGGGCGCCGAGCTGCTGACGATGACGGGCGGGCTGATGATCGGGCCGCCGGCCGGCGAGCTGGTCAGCGGGGCGCTGCGCAGCGCGCGGGCGCATGGCCTGGCCTGCGAGGTGCTGGGTCCGGCGGAGGCTGCGGCCCGGTTCCCCCAGCACCGCCTGGCGGCCGACGAGGTGGCGCTGTGGGAGGAGGGAGCGGGCGTCCTGCGTCCGGAGCGGGCGATCCGGGCGGCCGCCGGGCGTGCGGTGGCCCTGGGCGCCGAGCTGGTCACCGGCGTCCGGGTGACGGCGATCGAGGCGGACGCCGGCGGCGTGGCGGTCCGCGCCGGCGGGACGGTGTACAGGGCCCGCCGCGCGATCGTCTGCGCCGGGCCGTGGCTGGGCCGCCTGCTCCCGGACCTGGGCCTGCCGCTGACCGTCGAGCGCCAGGTGATGGCGTGGTTCCCCGCGGCCGATCCATCAGCGTTCGCGCCGGACCGCTTCCCGGTGTTCGTGCACGACCGGGCCGGCCGGCCCGCCGCGTACGGGCTGCCGGCGCTGGACGGGGCCACCGCGAAGGTCGCGATCCACCACGGCGGCCGGCTGGCCGACCCCGACGCCGTCGATCGGGCGGTCACCGAGGCCGACACGGCGCCGGCCGCGGCGTTCGTCGCCCAGACGATGCCCGGCCTGACGCCGGCGGTGGCGCGGTCGGCGGTGTGCCTCTACACGAACACCCCGGACCTGCACTTCCTGGTCGGCGCGGCCGGGCCTCCGAACGTCACGGTGGTGTCGGCCTGCTCGGGCCACGGCTTCAAGTTCGCGCCGGTGATGGGCGAGGTCGCGGTGGACCTGGCCGTGGACGGCCGGACCCGCCACGACGTGGCCGGCTTCAGTCCGGCGCGGTTCGCCGCGTCCGGTCGCGTATCGCCAGGCTGACCAGGACGCCGAGCGCGGCCCACCCGGCCAGCGCCAGCCAGGACCACGCGTACGAGCCGGTGTGGTCGGCGATCAGGCCGAACACGGGCGGGACGGCGAACATCCCGATGAACGTGATCGTGGTGCCGGCCCCGACCGCCGTGGCCGCGTGCTGGATCGGCACCACCTCGGCCGACAGCGTGATGTAGAGCGCGTTCCAGCCCATGCACGAGAGGCCGAGCAGGAACGCGAGCAGGGCGAGGAGGGGCGCGCCGGCCCCGCGATGGCCCAGCAGCGCCATCGCCGCGCACGCGCCGACGGCCAGCGTCGCCGAGAGCGACATCACCAGGCCCCGGCTGCCCAGCCGGTCGGACAGGACCCCGAAGCCGAGGCGGCCGGCGATCCCGCCGACCTGGAGCACCGCCAGCAGCAGCCCGGCCCGCACGGGGCTGAGGCCGGCGTCCTGGTTGAGCGACACGGCCAGGTACGCGACGACCGAGCCGAGCGCGCCCATGAACACCCAGCCGTACGCGGTGGCCGCCACCCACGTCCGGCTGCGCAGGAGCGCGCGGACGTCGAGGGTGCGGCGGGAGCCCCGCGACTCGGCGGGCGGCTCCCGGTAGAAGAGGACGAAGGCCACCATCCCGGCCAGGGCCAGCATCGCCACGGTGACGAAGGCCGCCTGCCAGCCGAACGCGAGGGCGATCGGGGGCAGGATCACGGCGGCGAGCACACCGGCCGCGGTGACGCCGGTCTGGCGCACGCCGATCGCCATGCCCCGCCGCCGCGGCTCGAACCAGGCCGCGAGGGCGCGCGTGCCGCCCGGCGAGGCCGCCGAGGCGCCGACCGCCGCCGGCACCAGGGCCAGGAACAGCGGCTGGAAGCTCGCGGCGCGCGACGCCAGCAGGAGGAAGCCGACCAGCAGGGTGCCGCCGGCCAGGAGCATCGAGCGCTCGCCGTAGCGGTCCACCAGCATGCCGAACGGCAGCATGCCGATCAGCATCCCGCCCCAGATGGCGGAGGTGAGCAGGCCCAGCTCGGTCCGGCTGAGGCTGAGGGAGTGCGCGAGCAGCGGGCCGATGGCGGCCGGCGTCTGCTGCGGCAGCGACACGCCGACCTGCATGAGGGTGGCCAGGCCGAGGACGACCCACTTGAACGAGCCGCCGGTGGCAGCGGACGGCGCTGAGATGCGGCCTGCCGTCCCCTCGTCGCTCACCTCGGTGCAGTCTACGAACACCCCGCGTCCCGGCGGGGCCGTGCCAGCGACTCACGTGGCAGCTCACTTGACAAGCCGGCGGCCGGTGAGCGCTAATGAGCGGCCTGTTGGTTCGGGTGCTCCGAACATCGAGGTGTGGGAAGGGACGGATCTTGTACAGCAACGTAGTCGACGTGTCCGCGCATGGCTGAGGCATCCGGCGCGCCCGCCGGCGCCATCGACCGGGCGCTGGCCGTGCTCGGCGTGCTCGCGGAGGCCAGCCTGTCAGCGCGCTGGTGCGGAACCACTATGTGGAGGCGCGGCCCGACCGCCGCTACGGCCTCGGCCACGCGGCGCTGAGGCTCGGCCGGGGCAACCATTCCAACGTCGAGCTGCGCGCGCGGGCGCTGCCCCACCTGCGCGGGCTCCACCACGAGACGTGGGAGACGGTGACGCTCAGCGTGCTCGTGGGTCGCGAGCGCGTGTACGTGGACCAGCTGGTCAGCCCGCGCGAGATCACGCTCTCGGTCGAGCTGGGACGGCCGTTCCCGCTGCACGCCGGCGCGTCCGGCCGGGCCATCCTGGCGTTTCTGCCGGGCGACTCCCGCGAGTCGGTGCTGTCCGAGCCTCTGGAACGCCTGGCCTCCCATACCGTGGTCGACCCGGCCGACCTGCGCGAGCTGCTGGAGGCGGTCCGGGCGACGGGCATCGCGGTCAGCCGGAGCGAGCGGCACGAGGGCGCCGCGGCGATCGCGGCACCGGTCTTCGACAGCCACGGGGTGACGGGGGCGATGGGCGTGTGCGGACCGGAGTTCCGCTTCGACGAGGACAGCCTGCTCCGCTGGGCCCCGCTGCTGAAGACGGCGGCCGCGCAGCTCTCGCGCGAGCTGGGCTGGCGATGAGGCTGCGCGCCGCGCTGGCGGCCGCGCTCTGCCTGTGCCTCGCCGGGTGCGGCGGCGGCGCCCTGCCCTTCATGGGCGGTGGCGGCGGGTCCGGCGTCGTGCACGGGCCGGTCAAGGTGGCGCTCGTGGACGTGTTCAGCGGCACCTCGCCGTATGCGTCGCAGGGCACCCTGCTCCAGAACAGCCTCCAGATTGAGATCGACGCGGTCAACGCGCAGGGTGGGCTGCTGGGCAACCAGGTCCAGCTCGTCACCGCCGACGACCAGCTCGACCCGACCCGCACCGCCACGGTCGTCAAGCAGCTGCTGGCCGACCGCTCGGTCCGCCTGCTGGTGGGCCCGAGCCTGGCCGGCCTCTACCTCGATGCCATGCCATACGTGAACCAGGCGCGCGTGCCCGACTGCCTGACCAGCATGGCGGCGGACGACCTGATGACCGGCGCCCGGTACACGTTCCGGGCCCAGGCGCCGGACCAGGCCAACGTCCCGGCGCTGCTCGGGTACGTGCAGCACGGGACCCAGATCAAGAAGATCGGCCTGATCGCCCAGAACGACGGCATCGGCCAGGGCCGCGACGCCCAGCTCAGCGACCAGGCGGCCAAGTTCGGCCTCCAGTACGTGGGCG
>VBJR01000255.1 GCA_005880175.1 Chloroflexota bacterium | reverse complement strand
CCCCGGTGCCGCCGCAGAAGCCGCCTCACCTCCGCGCGTGCGGGCACGCGTGCCTGCTGATTCCGCTCCTCTGAGTGGCCGTCATCCGCAGGCGCATCGCCATTCACCGGCACGTCGGCCGCTTCGATGAGGCGGTGGGACGGGCGGCCGGCCAGGCCGGT
Source organism: Chloroflexota bacterium (assembly GCA_005880175.1). The sequence goes on along the minus strand of VBJR01000255.1, from coordinate 9,277 downwards.
CAGCTGTGCCCACACGACGCTCATGTCGAGGGGGGCCCCACGCGGGCGGCGGCCCGCCGCGAGCGTGTGCCACAGCCAGAGCGCGATGGCTGGCACCCACGCCTGCATGAGGACGGCGGTGGGATCGGGCAGGGCGGAACGGACGTTGGCCGCGATCATCACGGCCGTGGCGGCGACCATGCCCAGCCACACCTTCCAGGTGCTCAGGCGCAGCCGCTTGTACTCGAGGTAGACGACCATCATCGCCACGTCCGCGATGTCCACGGACAGCGGCCAGACGTATGCGGGCCAGCCGCGGAACGCGGCGAGGGACTGGCCGAGATCCTGCTCGGCGCGATAGCTCATCACCAGCGCCAGGCCGGTGACCATCCAGGCAAGCAGCTCGCCGGCGACGACGCGCCATCCGTGTTCCAGCCCGGCCATCTCAGCCAGCCGCCGCTGCGCCCGGCTCACGGTGGTGTCGCTCATTTGGCGGCCTCGGACTGACGGGCCGGACGGACGGGCTGTGCCGGTCCGTAGGTGACGAGCCAGGCGGTGGTGAAGCCATCGGGCAGCGGTGCCTCGGGAGCTGGCTGGACGTCGAGCACCGCCAGTCCGGGACGGATCAGATCCACGGCGGCCTGGACGAGCGCTGGTGCAAGCGGGCCGGGCTCCTCCCGATAGAGCAGCTCCGCGTGACGGCCGCTGCCGCAGTAGACGCTGCACACGTGCCCGTCGGTGGAGACATAGATCGGCTGGGGCTCTCCGTCCGGTGAATCGACGGTGCCGGCGAAGCGGACGTCGAGCCACTTCACCGCTCGGCCTCCTGCTGCGCCTCGGCCGGACGCGCGCTCGACCGGGAAGCCTGCAAGTCTCGAGCCGCCTGCTCCGCCTGGTCGGCGAGCTGGCGCAGTTGCGCCCAGCGATCGAGGGCGGCCGCGTAGACGGGATCGTCGAGGGCCCGGAGATCGTCGGGCCCGATGCCCATCCGCTCCTCGACACCCTGCCGGACCGCGTCCACCCAGACCAGCGCGGTGCCCTCCAGCCGGCGCATCGCATTCGCGGCCTGACGTGCGTGAGCGGCGAGGCGGCGATGTGCCTGGCGCTCCCACTGCTGGGACTGCTGGCGCTCGGTCACCGCTGCGCCTCCAGTTCGAGTCGCCCACGATCCACCGAGGCGACCCGGCATTCGACGATCTCCTGGTCGTGGGCCTGGACGAACCGCTCGACGTGGGACGAGCAGAGCGGCAGCCAGAGCTCGGCCAGCTTGTCGCCCGGGCCGAGGTACAGCCGGACATCGGCGCCCGCGTCCTCGCGCTCGACCGGCGAGCCGCAGACAGCACACTGCTGGTGGCCGGGCGTCGGTGTCGGGAAGCAGAACGGCACGAGTCGAAGGAAACCAGCCGCCGTTTGAACCGACTACTGCACGTGACTATGAAAGATCGTGCATAGTCGAATGCACACCGTGAAGCCCGCGCTCGTGGTCCAGGTACGATCATGCGACCGATGCAGGTCGATCGATCAGGAGGTGCGCAGCCCGTGCGGGACCATTGGTGGTGGCGGCCCGGCTGGCACGTCGGCAGACGTGCCTACACGTTCCACATTACGTTCGACGACGAAGCCGCCGTGGAGGGGTTGGACGAGCTTCATCGTCTCGCGACGGACTATCAGCGAAAGCTCGCGACGCTGCCGGGGTTGGACATGGTCCCGCTCCAGTGGCTGCACCTGACGATGCAGAACGTCGGGTTCACTGACGAAGTGAGTGAGACCGAAGCAGCGGCCGTATTGGACGAAGCCCGCATCCGATGCACCAGCCTGCAGGCGTTCGAGCTCGTCATGGACGAAGTGGAGGTGCGCGGCGAGGGCGTAGCTTTGCGACCCCATCCTGCTGATCCTGTCTGTCAGGTACGGGACGCGGTCCGCGCCGCGATCGGTTCCATCCGGGATGAGGTGCCAGAGGCACCAGAGCACGCTCACGGATTCGAGCCACACGTCAGTCTCGCGTATAGCAACAGCGAGGCGCCATCGGAGCCGGTCGGCGACGCCATCGATCGCGTGGCGGCCGGGGCGGCGACGCTGAAGGTGCGGGCGGCGAAACTGATCGTGCTGGATCGAGACGAACGCGTCTACCGGTGGACGACGTTCGGAGACGTTCCTCTCGGGCCGTCGTGAGCGAGGTCTGACCTACGAACTGATGGTCGCGAGCATCTCGTCGAGCTGGCGGACGGCGGAGCTGTCGACATCGGACAGGTACCTGGCGCGAGTGGTTCGAACCCGCTGCACCCCTTCCGGGAACTGGGCGCGGCTGGCCGCGGTCAACGCCTCCCCGAGCAGCACGCACGCCTGGTCGACATCACCACGCTGCGCGTACCCGGCGGCCAGGTCCGCGTGCTGCAGAGCGCGCTGGAGACGCTTCGGATCCGTCCGCGCCAGCACCGACTCCGTGATGGCGATCACCTCGTCTGGGCGCCCCCGAGCCATCGCACAGATTCCCCGATAGGCGTCCACTCGCACCTGGTCCCAGCCCGACAGCATGTCCTCGTGGCCCTGCTCCGGCAGGCTCGCGTAATGCGCCGACGCCTCCAGGTCGCGGTAGCTCGCCACAGGCTGCCCTGTCACCGCGAGCTGCTGGGCACGGTTGGCCAGCAGCCACGACCGCAGCGCGGGCGACGCGGCGTGCTCCGCCAGGTTGATCGCCTGGTCGAGCAGCGCCAGCGCGGCCGTCGGGTCGGCCTCGCCGGGATCGCGGTGGATGGGCGAGTGGAGTCGGCTCCGCGAGGCCAGCGCGTGTGCCTGCACGCTGACGTCGCCCGCCTCCAGGGCGAGATCATGGGCCACGCTCCAGTACATGAAGGCCTCGGTCAGTTCCTGCAGGTTGAACGACACCCACCCGGCCAGGATCGCGGTCTGCGCCGCCGTCGAGCGGATGCGTCTCGAGATGGACGACGAACGCGACTTCAACCCGAGCACCGTCAGGTCATCGAAGTGCCGGGCGATGGCCATGCGCACCGCCGCCGGCGCCACGGTGTTGTGGAGATGGAGGTAGTTCCTCGTCAGCGCCGCCATCTCGTCCAGCAGCCGATCATCGGGGGTGGCGCCGAACCTATTCCGGGCCATGTCCAGGACCGCTGGTCCTATCGCCAGGCACGGACCGGCGAGCGCAGCGAGCCGGCTCAGGAACTCGCGTCGACCAATCGTGTTCATCCAACTCGCACCTCACTCGTGCATGAAGCAGGGCAGTGTCATCGATGGCAGTAACTCGAAGTAGTTCGAAGGAAAGCAGACGGTTGTTCGACCGGCTACTGCAAACCACTATGCAAATCGTGGATGCCGTGCATTCCGCGGCGCGATAGCCATAGGCGTACCGATGTTCGTGATGCCGTCGACTGTCTACGAGTTGGTCGCGGCCAGCAGCTCGTCGAGTTGCCGGACAGCCGGGCTGATGACGCCGGAGAGGTACTTGGCCCGGGTGGTCCGGACCCGCTGCACCCCCTCCGGGAACTGCGCCCGGCTCGCCACCGTCAGCGCCTCGCCCAGCAGCACGCACGCCTGGTCCACGTCCCCACGCAGCGCGTACGCCGCCGCCAGGTCCGCCTGCTGCAGGCTCCGCTGCACCCGGCCGGGGTCCGTCCGTGCCAGCACCGACTCCGTGATCTCGATCACCTCACCCGGCCGACCCAGCGCCATCGCGCAGATCCCCCGGTACGCGTCCACCCGCACCTCGTCCCAACCCGACAGCACGTCCTCGTCGCCCTGCTCCGCAAGGCTCACGTAGTGCGCCGACGCCTCCAGGTCCTGGTAGCTCGCCGCCGCCTGGCCCGCCACCGCCAGCTGCTGGGCACGGTTGGCCAGCAGCCACGACCGCAGCGCCGGGGACGCCGAGCGTTCGGCCAGCCGGACCGCCTGGTCCAGCAGCCCCAGCGCCGCGGCCGGGTCGGCCTCGCCAGGATCGCGGTGGATGGGCGAGTGGAGCCGGCTCCGTGAGCCCAGCGCGTGGGCCTGCACGCTGACGTTGCCGGCCTCCCGGGCCAGGTCGTGGGCCACGCTCCAGTACATGAAGGCCTGGGTCAGGTCCTGCAGGTTGAACGACACCCACCCGGCCAAGGATCGCCGTCTGCGCCGCCAGCGAGCGGATCGTCGCCGAACTCGAGGGCGCGTGTGACTTCAAGGTGAGCGCGGCCAGATCCTCGAAGTGACGGGCGATCGCTGTCCGCACAGCCAGCGGCGCCACGGTGTTGTGCAGGAGGACGTAGCTCCTGGTCAGCGCCGCCATCCCGTCCAGCAGCGGCCCGTCGGGGCTGCCGACGAACGCGCGCCGTCCCGAGTCGAGGACGGTCGGTCCGGCGACCACCGGCGAGGCCGTGAGGGCCCTGAGCCGGCGCAGCAACTCGCTCCGGTGGGGCTCGCTCATCAGTCGCAGCTCGTGCTCGCACACCAGGGCCAGAAGTCGCCGATAGCGAGGACGCGGGCGGGGACCCGGACGACCCTTCTCGCCCTTCTCCCAACGGTAGACGAGCGACATGTCGAGCCCCGGGTTCTGCTCCTCGGAGACCTGGCACATGCGCTCGATCAGCTGAGCGCGGGTGAGGTCTGCATGCTGCCGAAGCAGCGAGATCGCATCGCCGATCTGCGGCTGGTCGAGGCGGTCCCAGAGGTCAGAAAGCCAAGCGACATCGACATGAGGGTGAACCGCTCCATCACTCGTGTGATGAAGGAGCTCGCGCGCTGTCTGCAGGCGTTGCGGCGGAGGATTCGCCTCACGTTGCAACTCCGACTGCAGTTCGACGAGCGATTGATGCAGCAGAGTCTGCAGTTCCGACGTCGAACGTATCCAGGCCGTAGTCAGCCCGGCATCGAGAAGGCGCCGACGAAAGTCCGCCTGGCGAGCAGTCTGCTCGTCCGGTTGATCCACGATCAGATCGGGTTGAGCGCCCTCACGAATGATGAAGATCAGCCGGTGCAGGCCAAGAGCAGTCGCCTCGTCGAACTCCAACTCCGTATACGACAGTTCGGGCCGCCCGCGGACGACGGCGCCGTAGCGGAGACCGATGATCCCAACATAGATGTCAGCCTGACCGACCATGCGGCTGAGGAAGACTCGCCAGGGCCCACGAGCGGACAGCCTGCGCTCCACCAATGCAGGACCGTTCATCGGCCTGGCCGGAGCGCACCACAGGCAGGCGGATCGAAGGCAGCCATCGTGTCACGAAGCTACTTCCCAGCAGGTAAGCGGAGTCTGCCGAACGTCTCGTTTACACGCTCTGAACGAATTAAGCCAGCAAGCTGCGTGTGAGCTGCCCGCTAGTAACGGTCCTGGTCGACCTGACCGGCAACATCGACCTCCCGATCCCTCGTGCCGCGCGGCTGCTCGCCGTCGACTGCCGCATCCCCGCTTGCCGCCAAGTCCAGTAACATTCCTCGTCAACTATTGGCGGAGGAGGGCCAGCATGGCACGACGCGTCTTCTACAGCTTCCATTTCAACGCCGACGCTTGGCGCACTGGCCAAGTCCGGAACATCGGCACGGTCGAAGCGAACAAGCCGGTCACAGACAATGAATGGGAGACCATCAAGAAGGGTGGCGATGCTGCCATTCGCCAGTGGATCGATGGACAGTTCTATGGTAAGTCGTGCGCAATCGTCCTGATTGGCGCAGCGACGGCAGGTCGCAAGTGGATCAAGTACGAAATCGAGAAGGCGTGGAACGATGGGAAGGGTTTGCTCGGAATCTATGTTCACAATCTCAAGGACCACGCCGGCAACAAGACGACTAAGGGACGAAATCCCTTCGAGGACTTCACCCTCAACAATGGCAAGACCAAACTCTCCAGCGTCGTCGAGACCTACGATCCGCCATATACTGCTAGCACGAGCGTCTATGCATACATTGCCGTCAACCTAGCGGCATGGGTCGAAGCAGCCATCGCCATTCGTGACAACCATTGATAACCCTATACGCGCCTTCCGCCCGGCCACCCGTGCAGGATCTATGAGATGCTCGGCGTCAACCGGCTCCGGCTATATTGATGACGTACGACGAAACAACGACTAACGGAACGCCCAATGGCCAGTGGCAGGTATTCATCTCATACTCCTGGCAGACGACGCATGCACTTGCCAAGCAACTGCATACAGCGCTCACCCGCCAAGGAGTTCTCGTTTACTTGGACTCGGACGAGATCGGTCCAGGCGAGCCGATTCGACGAAATGTATTCGAAGCACTTCTGAACGCACGAGTGATGGTTGCGTACGTCGACCCCGTCTACTTCTCCCGACGGTACTGTCAAGAGGAATGGGCGACCGCTCTCGCCGCATATCGATCCATCGTGCGGCAAGGTGGAAGCCTTGCTGAACGAGCCTTGGCATTGACGTCTATAGTCGTCGTTCAACCGATCGCCGCACCGAACTCGGAACTGATATCACACATCCCCACTGAGCTGCTAGACACGAGATGGCCGGCCGCTGACGAAACCGACACTATAGCCAATGTGGTCAGGCATCGTCTGATTGATCAGCCCATCACTTTCGGAGAGCGCTTGATACGGCTGAACGAGCTGGACTCGCTCCGAGACTGGCTCTATCGACCCGCCGCCTTCCGCGTGGCCCTGAACCTGCCAGGCGGACACCAACTTGTGGGCGCATGGGAGCCAGACGAGCAGGAGAGGCGTGCATCATGGGAACTCTATGTTGAACTGCAATCCCGTGTTGCAGTAGTGGGCCGCCCCGGCACATTCAGAGAGGCCCTATCATCTCTGCACAGTCTGTTCAGCACGTCACGTAGTCTCCTTCGCAGCTACGGCCCGTCGATCGCGCGCCCCAAAGGAGCTTCAGACCTCTCCTTCGGCCACGTCGCCTTCGTGATGATCAATGACATATTGCGACCACTGCTTTGGGAATGGCACATACGGCTCTTGGACTACGAGACTAGTCGCGGGCCGGACGACTCTCCACGAGAGCACGAACTAAGGTGGCAGTATGCGGACGACTTTCAGACTGCCTTTGACGAGGCGCAACTCCGCTTGCGCGGTTTGGCAGACCTACTCAAACGAGTTGCCGAAGTACCGTGACATTTGATGCAGGTGAAGGAAGGACAGGAGTGACTGAGCCGGCCAACAGCAACCGACAGCAGAATGAGTTCTTCGACACCGTCAGAGTGAAACACCTTGAATTCATTCAGGCTGTTATCACTCGAATGGGAAACAACGGATTTCTTCTCAAGGGTTGGGCGCTTACAGTCGGTGCCGCATTCTTTGGTTTCGCCGCAAGAGAAGTGAGTTGGTCAATAGCGACCGTCGGGCTAATGCCGGTCGTCACGTTCTGGGCTCTCGACGCGTACTTCCTGCACCGCGAGCGTCTCTTCCGACATCTCTACGATGCGGTGGTGAGCGGTGATCCGCGAGTTGAGCGCTTCACGATGGACTATCGAATGTTCCTGGGTCCAACATGCAGGTACCGGGACGCAGTGACGTCCATGCCGCTACTGTTCTTCTACGGAAGTCTTGCTGTAGCGGGCTTGGTCCTGATCGCCTTGACGGCTCTTCATCCCGGGAGTTGAGCCTGATGGTGTTAAGATGCTTACTCGCAGGCGTGGCGAATCCGCTCCGCGATCTCATCCTTAACATCATCGCGGTACGCCACGCTGGGTGGCCAGATCCTTCCAATCCGGTCATGGTGCCATCTCGGAACTATGTGGAAGTGAAGGTGAAAGACTGTCTGAGATGCGGCCTCGCCCACAGAACTGATCAAGTTGAGTCCATCGGGATCGAGCGCCACTCTGACTGCATTTGATACTCGAACCGCTGCCTGCATGATGAGTCCCGCTAGGCTTTCGTCAACGTTCCAAAGGTCGGTTACATGTCGTTTAGGGACGACCAAAGTATGACCCAATACTGCAGGCGTTAGCGGGAGGAACGCCACAGCTACGTCAGTCTGGCACACAACGCGCGCGTAGGCCGATCCGTTGATGATCCGGCAAAACTCGCAGTCCACATCGATGGATCGCATTGATTCAATCATATTCGAGGCTGCATCCGCGCGGTAGGACTCGAACCTTCATCTCCGGAGGTTTGGGCCCGGGCGTCTGCCGTTCCGCCACGCCCGCGCTCAGGCAGTTTCGTGGTTGATCGGCCTGAACACTTCCTCGAACTTCATGTCGAGCACCGCGAGTGCGACCGTGAGACCGGTGTCCCGGGCCTGCGAAGGGGCGTGAGATGGTGCTCCGGCTGACCCGATAGCGTCGACAATCTGGTCCATCGAGTCGAACTCGCCAGCTACCTGACGACGCACGAGCGCGAGACGAAGGACGATTACGTTCATCTCGGGGTCGATGCCTTTGAAGTTGACCATGGCTCGCCGAGGCCCCTACCATGCGCGCCATCCGCAAAGGTCTAGCCTCGATAGGATTGGGGGACGGCGGTACCTGATTGCAGGAGCCCGTAACGCGGCTACGACCCGGTAGCGTCGAGTCGAAGGCACGTCCGGGCCTCGGCGTGTCCGGCCACGTACCTGGCCCGGGTGGTGCGGACCCGCTGCACCCCCTCCGGGAACTGCGCCCGGCTCGCCACCGTCAGCGCTTCGCCCAGCAGCACGGATGCCTGGTCCACCTCACCTCGCAGCGCGTACGCCGCCGCCAGGTCCGCCTGCTGCAGGCTCCGCTGCACCCGCCCCGCGTCGGTCCGCGCCAGCACCGACTCCGTGATCTCGATCACCTCCCCGGGACGACCCAGCGCCATCGCGCAGATCCCCCGGTACGCGTCTACCCGCACCTCGTCCCAGCCCGACAGCACATCCTCGTCGCCCTGCTCGGCCAGGCTCACGTAGTGCGCCGCCGCCTCCAGGTCCCGGTAGCTCGCCGTCGCCTGGCCCGTCACCGCCAGCTGCTGGGCACGGTTCGCCAGCAGCCACGATCGCAGCGCCGGGGACGCCGAGCGCTCGGCCAGCCGGACCGCCTGGTCGAGCAGCGCCAGGGCGGCGGTCGGGTCGGCCTCGCCGGGATCGCGGTGGATGGGCGAGTGCAGTCGGCTCCGCGAGCCCAGCGCGTGCGCCTGCACGCTCACGTTGCCCGCATCTCGGGCCAGGTCGTGGGCCACGCTCCAGTACATGAAGGCCTGGGTCAGGTCCTGCAGGTTGAACGACACCCATCCGGCTAAGCAGGTAGGCACAAGTTGTGTCCGTAACGCGCGGAGCGCGTGCAGGGAGACGGCGCGGCGGAAGGGGGGCGGCGCAAAAAAGTAGCCTCGTGGGCGCTTCTCACCACGTCCAACGAGGCCACGTCCATTCTTGCGTCCCGCTCACGTCTT
>VBJR01000405.1 GCA_005880175.1 Chloroflexota bacterium | reverse complement strand
TTTTTGCGCCGCCCCCCTTCCGCCGCGCCGTCTCCCTGCACGCGCTCCGCGCGTTACGGACACAACTTGTGCCTACCTGCTTAGGTCGTGTTCACGAGCCACTCCCTCTGATACAGTCATCGATCATTGTCGACGGATTGAGGATGGTCATGCCGAGAACACCGCGTGGCAGCACCGCCAACCCAATTAGTCGCCGGCGCCGGTCCTCGGCGGCAATCCAAGCCGGATCGGTCGTGGGCCAGATCGCCCAGCTCGTCGCAGCAACCGAGTCCCTCCGCCTAGAGAATGCCGAGCTGCTGGCACAGAACGAGCAGCTGCGCGCCCAGCTCATGGAGATTGGATCGAGCCTCGCTCGGCTGACCGGAGGCCCTCGGCGTGGCCGCGGCCGACGTGGCACGGAGGAGCTCGTTCTTCCCGTGGCCAAGCCCAAGCGGACCCGCAAGCGATCACCGATCCCGAGGTGCTGGCGAAGCGCACGGTGGCCCTCGTCAAGGCCCGAGTGGCCAGAGCCGAGAAGCTGGCGGCCGTGAGATCCGCGGACAGCGGCTCAGTCGGCGGTGAGGAGTAGCGCCGAGCTCGGACCGGTCCGCGTCGTCATCGTCCAGCGCGACCTGGTCGAGCGGCAGCAGGTGATGACGATGCCGTCGGAGTGGTACGGACGGCATGGCCATATCCCGACCCAGCGCGAGTGGAGCAGCCTGCCGAACTTGCCGGTGCCGGCTCGAACTGTCCGCGGGCGTTAGGGCTGGAAGATACTGCTGCGCCATGTTCTCAAGGACCAGGAACCACACGATGAACAACGCAGCCTCGGTTGATCCGATCACGAGGCGCTTGAGGCGCTACTGCGGAGCTCGGCCATATGGGGACTAGCGCCCGCGCACGCTGTCCCGGACAGTCTAGTATGTTTGACTCATTGCCGCCCTGCTGAGCCACTGCTATACCTGACACGGATCTACACCGTGTTGTAGCTATCAGCCAATGGCAGGCGGGAGAACAAATGGCAACAGCAAGCTGGCGATGGCGCATTGGTCGAGCCCTGGTCGCATCTATCTACGTGGTTGCCGCGTCCGTCGCCTTCCAGGCTACGGGCGGACTCACGCCGGTGGCGGCGGCCGACTCAACCGGCAAATCTGGCGCCATTGCCTGGGCACAGCAAGAGAAAGCGATCGACGACCACGACTTTGACTATTACTGTCTTGCCTTCGCGGAGTATGCCTACAACGTCTCACCCAAGCTGAGCATCAACTATACCGGCAAGGGCAATGACCATACTGCGAAAGAGCTGTTCGCGTTTCTTGGCAATCCACATGCAGGAGATAGCTCCGGGAATGTCCCAGCGGGCGTCCTGGTCTTCTTCGTGCCGAATGGCGGCTCAGTCCCCGATGCCGGCCATGTGGGTATCTCGGTAGGCGGTGGGCAGATGATCAGTCCGCTCACGAAGGGACCTTTCACAGGCGTGGTCCAAACTGCGATGACATATGTTGCGCCGATCGCCGGATGGTGGATGCCGGACAGCACGTGGCCTGGTCAAGCGACCGGCGTGAAGCCGGGCGGCTGGTGGATCGGGCCCACCGGGACATGGGGACCAAGCAATCCTCGCCCGAACGGTGAGAACATCCAGCTCGGCTTCCAGGCGACTGACAACGGCAACGGCGGTCTGACTCGAGTCGACTTCACCACGTCGATCGACAACGGCCGGACGTGGAATCGTCTAGCCCTCGATGCTGGGACCAAGACTGTGTCATCGGGTCAGGTCCAGTACTTCTCACATTTCACTCTGGCCGCTCCGACCATTGTCAGCGCGGACGTCTACGCCCAGAACGGCAGCTTCCATCTGGCTCCACAAGGCTTCCGGATGATATGCCTCCAGGGAGGTGCCTGTCCCTCCAACCAGATCAGTTACTGGGACGGGCTCTACGGCTATGGGGCGGCGGGGCCGGGCATGCCGAACCCTGGAAGTCAAACCGTTGCGTCATGCACCGTTGGTTCGAACCAGGTTGCCTTGTTCGTCGACCCCAATTACAGCGGACAGTGCGTCGTCAGAGGCATTGGTTCGTATCCTGACCCGGGAGCGATAGGCCTGCCGAATGACTCCATCTCCTCCGTCAAGCTCGGCGGTGGGATAAACGTCCAACTCTGCCGTGACAATGACTTGTCCAATACCTGTGAATGGACCACGCTCGACATTCCCGATCTCGCAACGCACAGCGTCGGCGCGAAGCAGGTCTCATCGGTGAACGTCGTCGGCGGATATGCGCAATCCGGCGGTTGCTCGCCGACCGCGAGCCAGGTCGCACTGTTCGTGGCAACGAACTACGGCGGGCAGTGCGTGGTGAAGGAGATCGGCAGCTACCCTGATCCGGGCGCGATGGGCCTGCCGAACGACTCGACGTCGTCCGTTCAGGTTGGTAGCAACGTCAAGCTTCAACTGTGTCGCGATAGCGGGTTCAGTAATACGTGTGAGTGGATCGACCAAAACGTCGGTGACCTGGGCACCCACAGTGTGGGGTCGATGAGCTGCCATCTGTTCTCGGACGGCACCACCAACCTCTCCAATTCGGGATGGGCCAACCGTGCCAGGTCTGTTCTCTTCAGCAGCGCCTACGATCATCACTATCACATCGTCTTGTGGACTGGCCCGAATCAGACGGGCGCGCTGTATCACGCCGATAGCAGCGTGGCCGACCTCGGCAGCCCATATGCGAGCGGCATCCAGTCGATCAATATCTATCCGCATACTGCGCCACCATCACCGAATGGTCCGAGTCCGGCAATGGGTGCGGTGCTGCCGAGCACCACGACGAGTGTGTCGCTTTCCTGGAATGGTGCGGATCCGAACCAGATCAACCAGGCGCACGTGTGGGGTACGAATGGATACGACCTGCCACCGTCGTGGGCGACAGGAGCCCACTTGAGCCTATCCGGCCTCACCCCGGGCCAGTATTACTGGCAGACACAATCTCAGAATGAGATGGGGGCGGGGCCGTGGAGCGACATCTGGAGCTTCAGCATCAACACCGTGCCGCACGTGCAGGACGGGGCTGTAACTGTACTGACCGGAGACTCGGTCGCACTGCAGGTGCAGGCGGTCGACGCAGATAGCCAATCTCCCGCGCTGGCCGTCAGCGGCTTGCCGGGCTTTGCCTCCTTCGTCGATACCGGCAATGGCATCGGGATGGTGACGATGACCCCGCAGGCTGGCGATGTCGGTACGTACTCGCTGTCGCTCATTGCCAATGATGGCGAACTATCGGGCACGGGGGTGCTGAGTATCACTGTGGCGCCTGCCAACACGTGCCCCAGCGGATGGACATGTGCCGACGTCAATGCTCCGACCCCGGCCGGCGGCCAGTCGTTGACGAATGGCGTGTGGAGCATCCAGGGCGCCGGCGGTGATATCTGGGGCACGGCCGACCAGTTTCACTACGTGTCCCAGGCAATGGCGACGGACGGAACGGTCATTGCCAGGGTGACATCGCAGACGAACACTGACGGTTGGACCAAGGCGGGCATCATGCTTCGGCAGAGCACCGATCCGAGTGCCGCATACTACGCCCTCGAGATGACACCCGGCAATGGCATCGTGGTGCAGTACCGGAGCAGCCAAGGTGCCTCCGCGGCAATGTCGGCCCAGATTGCGGGTAGCCCTCCGGCATACTTCTTGATCGCGCGGGTCGCCGGTACCTTCTCCGCATACACCTCATCCAGCGGGACCGCTTGGACGCAGGTTGCCGGCTCGACCGTCAACCTGTCGGTCAGCGGCTCGATGCTGGCGGGACTGGCTGTAACCTCGCATTCGGGCATCCTCAGCACCGTCGGGTTCGACAACGTCAACATCGCGCCAGGTGCCGCACCACCGAACGTCTGTCCCACGAGCTGGACCTGCGCCGACATCGGTAATCCAGACCTCTCGGGGACGCAGTCGCTGAGCGGCAGCACCTGGACGGTGCAGGGGTACGGCAGCGACATCTGGGGAACGGCGGACCAGTTCCACTTCGCGTGGCAGCCCATGGCCGGTGACGGCGCGCTCAGCACGCCCAACTCGGCCTTCTATGCCCTGCTGACCACGCCCGGCAATGGGATCATCGTGCAGTACCGTACGGGTGCCGGAGCCAGCGCCAGCATGGCGGCCCAGGTCGCGGGCGCGCCTCCGACATACCTACAGGTCACACGAACCGGCACGAGCCTCAAGGCATACACCTCGACCAACGGCGTCAACTGGACGCTCATCTCCGGATCGACCGTAGCCCTGAGCATCAGCGGATCGATGTTGGCCGGGCTGGCGGTGACTTCCCATGCTGCCTCGATCAGCACCGCCACCTTCGACTCCGTGGCCGTGACTCCGGCCAGCGGCTGCCCCACAGGATGGAGTTGCTCCGACATCGGCAACCCCACGCCGGTTGGCACCCAGTCGCTCAGTAACGGCACCTGGACTATCCAGGGAGCAGGTGGAGACATCTGGAACACCGCCGACCAGTTCCACTACGTCTGGGTCACGCTGCCGGCCAACGGGAGCATCAG
>VBJR01000254.1 GCA_005880175.1 Chloroflexota bacterium | reverse complement strand
GGCGGAGCACAGGTTGGTGCGGCCCTCCTGGCAGCGGTCGCACGCGCCGCAGGCCCGGAAGCCCTCCGCGACCACCCGGTCCCCGGGCGCCAGGCCGGCGACCCCGGGCCCGACCTCGGCCACGGTGCCGGCCCACTCGTGCCCCGGCACGACCGGGTAGCGGACGTACGCCGGCGGCCGGCTGCCCTCCAGCAGCTCCACGTCGGAGCCGCAGATGCCCACCGCGGCGACCGCGACCAGCACGTCGCCGGCCCCGGCCGCGGGGCGATCGACCTCGATCATGCCGATCTGGCCCGGCCGCTCGACCCGCACCGCGCGCATGGCGGTCACCCGATCGGGACGCCCTCTTCCTGGATGACCTGCTTGATGTACGGCTGCGGCGCGGCCGGCACCGGGATCGGCCCGACGGCGCCCGGGAAGTCCTGGCTGTGCGTGCCCAGGGCGTCGTCCCACAGCTCGGTCACGTCCACGGTGTAGTGGTGGGTCACGCTGACGGGGAACCCGCCGCCGGTGCTGTACCGGCGGTACGTGTGGCCGACCAGCAGGCCGTTGGGCGGCGCGGCGCCGCACGCCAGCGGCGCGGTCTCCGGCGCGTCCCCGCTGTTGTCGCCCCAGTTCCAGGTGGTGTCCTGGTACGAGACGGTGATCACGATCGTGTAGTAGATGTGGCGGCCCTCGCCCCCGGGGACCAGCGGCCCCTCGACGATCTGCTCCCACGTCTGCTGGCCGAGCGGGTTGCCGCCGCCCTGGATCGCCATGCCGGTGATCGCGAAGCAGGTGGCCACGTTGGTCAGGCCGGGGCTGGGGTTGTTGGGCAGCGAGCTGATCGTGCCCCCGGTGAACTGGCCGCGCACGAACCCGTTGAGGTCGATCGGCAGCGCCCCGATGGGGATCGGGCCCCCCGTGATCGGCGCCGGCGGCGGGAACCAGTCCATGCACACCGCGTTGACGATCACGGTGTTGCCGCCGTTGCAGCCCTCCACCCAGCCGGTCCCCGGGCCCTGCGTGGCCTCGCAGTTCCCCTGCGCGTTCCACTGGCCGACGAAGTCGAAGGGCAGGAAGCCGTCCTGGGTGCCCGCGAGCTGGTAGTCGCCCGACGAGACGCCGAAGTCGTTGAGGCCGTGCCAGCCGTCGACCTTGAGCCCGGGGCTGCTGGGGTTGACGACGATCTTCTGACCGGACGGCGCCACCGGGCCCTCGGTCCAGGCCTCCGGCGCGCCCGCCATCCGGAAGTCCACCGGGAACTCGTAGTGCAGGTGGCACGGGCCGGACGTCGGGTTCGGCGCCGGGAACGAGCCGGTCGGCGGCGGTCCGAACTGGCCGGGCGCGGTGGCTCCCGGCGAGGTGCACTGCAGCCCGCCGCCGGCCGAGACCGCCTGGGGGCTCGAGTACCTGGCGATCACCTCGGGACCGCTCACCGAGCACGCGAGGCCCTGCCCAGGCGTGCCGCCGATCGCCGCCGCCTGCGTCAGGCCGGCGGTCAGCGCCAGGGCGGCCGTCAGCCCGATCGAAGCGACGCGTCGCGCGAACCTGTTCGTCATCGGCTGCTCACCTCGTCATGGGTCGCAGAGCGGGGCCAGGGCCTGCCGGGCGTTCGTCGAGGTGCAGTCCCAGTCCGCGGACATGACCCAGACGTCGCCCATCGGGTCCTTGCGGCCGAGCTGGCCCCCGACCAGCTCGAACGCCGCCGCGCCCGCGGGGATCTGCGACTTCACCGTCTGCCTGCCCTGCCCATCCACCCAGGTGGTCGTGATGGGACCGACCGCGTCGATGAAGATGGCGTACTGCGTCCACGTGAACCCCACGTTCTGGAACGTCGGCTGCAGGCGCTGGGGCACGGTTCGGATGACCAGCCGGCGCATCGTCTCCTGCTGGATCACGACCCGCGCGCCGGCCAGCCGGGCCTGCTCGGCCTGGGCCACGTTGGGCTCCAGGACCGGCGCCGTGGTGCCCAGGCCGGACTGGACGAGGAACGCCTCCTGGTCGTTGCGGACCGCCCAGTCCACGTAGCCGAAGGTGCGCAGGAACGCCTCCGCCCAGGCCCGGGCATCGGTGGCGCTCACGCCGCTCGCCTGGTCGACGACCTGGATCGAGCCGAGCGAGACCTGCTCCAGCGACGCCGGGGGCGCCTGCGTGGCGCCGAGCTTCTGCCAGGCCGCCAGGCCCGCCGCCGACGGCGTGGGCGCCGCCGTGGCCGTTGTCCGCGCACGCACCGGTGGCGTGGACCCGCCGCCGCAGCCGGCGGTCACCACGACTCCCGTGGCGACGAAGCAGCCGATGAGTGCCCGCCACCGCGCCGGTGGCACACCCTTCCCCCGCCAGTTCACCTGACAGCCGCCTATGTTAGGCCAACCGCGCGGCCCTGGACTCCAGGTACCGCCGCTCCGGCTCGCTGGTGGTGCGGGCCGCCGCGGCCTCGTAGCGGGCCCGCGCCGCGGCCGCCTCGCCGGCCAGCTCCAGGAGGTGCGCCCGCACCGCGTCGAGGCGGTGGTGGCCGGCCAGCCCGCCGCCGGCCTCCAGGTCGGCGAGCAGGTCCAGCCCGGCCCGCGGCCCCTCCACCATCGCCAGCGCGACCGCCCGGTTGAGCGTGACCACCGGGCTCGGCGTGAAGCGCTCCAGCACCCCGTACAGGGCGAGGATCTGCGGCCAGTCCGTGTCCTCGGGCCGCGCCGCCTCGTCGTGGAGCGCCGCGATCGCCGCCTGCACCTGGTATGGACCGGGCCGGCCTCGCACCAGCGTCTCGGTGACCAGCGCCACCCCCTCGTCGATGGCTGCCTGGTCCCAGCGCTCGCGGTCCTGCTCGGCCAGCGGCACCAGCGCGCCGTCCGCGCCGGTCCGGGCCGGCCGGCGGGCGTCTGTCAGCAGCATGAGCGCGAGCAGGCCGGCCACCTCCGCGTCGGCCGGCAGCAGCGCCCGGACGGCGCGGGCCAGCCGGATCGCCTCGGCGGTCAGGTCGGTCCGCTGCAGGTCGGCCCCCGAGGACGTGGTGTAGCCCTCGTTGAAGATCAGGTAGAGGACGCGCAGCACGACGCGCACCCGGCCCTCCAGGTCCTCCGCGCGAGGCATGCGGAACGGGATGCCGGCGCCCTTGATCCGCTGCTTGGCCCGGCTGATCCGCTGGCCCATCGTGGCCTCGGGGACGAGGAACGCGCTCGCGATCTCGGCGGTGGTCAGGCCGCCGACGGCGCGCAGCGTCAGCGCCACCTGCGACGTGGGCGAGAGCGCCGGGTGGCAGCAGAGGAACAGCAGGGCCAGCGTGTCGTCGCGGTCCGCGGCGCGCTCGGCGTCGGCCGCCGGCGCCAGCAGCTCGTCGGGCAGGACCCGGGTGGCCGCGGCGGCCTCGCGCCGGCTCCGGGCCTCGTCCGCGCGCAGCTGGTCGGTCAGGCGGCGCGACGCGACCGTGATCAGCCATCCGCGCGGGTTGTCCGGCAGGCCGCGCTCGGGCCACTGGAGCGAGGCCGCGAGCAGCGCCTCCTGCACGGCGTCCTCGGCGGCGTCGAAGTGGCCGTAGCGGCGGACGAGCGCCGCCAGCACACCGGGGGCCAGCTCGCGGAGCACATTCTCGAACGTCATCGCGCCGGCATGTCGAGAACCGGCCCCCGGCTCCGACGTCCCCTGCGAACGGCCCCCATCGGAGCCGGCGGAACGCAAGGAGTGCGCGACATGTCCATCGACCAGTACCACTTTCACATGGTTCTCCGTCAGCAGGAGATGAGCCGGGCCGACCGCCTGGCGGCCGACGAGCAGGCCGGGCGCATCGCGCAGGGCCTGTCGGAGATCATCACCGCCATCGCCCGGATCGGGCGCCGGCCGGCGCGCCGCGTCGCGGCCGCCGGAAAGCTGAGGAGGATCTCGTCGTGAAGTACCTGCTGCTGATCTGCGTCGAGGAGGGGACCCGGGTGACCCCCGAGCAGGCCGACCCGGGCCCGTGGGTGGACGAGATGACGGAGCGCCGCGTGCGACTGCTCGGCTCTGAGCTGCGGCTGACCCGCGACTCCACGTCCGTCCGGGTGCGCGACGGCGAGCTGCTGCTCACGGACGGGCCGTTCGCCGAGGCGAAGGAGCAGATGGCCGGCTTCGACCTGCTCGAGTGCGCTGACCTGGACGAGGCGATCGAGGTGGCGTCCAAGCACCCGGTGGCCCGGTTCGGGAGGGTCGAGCTGCGGCCGCTGGTCGAGGAGTGAGGGAGGGGCGCGCCGCGCCCCTCCCTCGTCGTGCGCGCTACGCGTCCCAGAACGCGCAGTTGTGCTCGGCCGCGAACGCCGCGTCGGTGATCAGGGTCGAGTCGCCGCCGGCGCGCAGCGACAGGAACCGCTTCGTCGTGTCGTACCGGAGCCAGGGCGACGAGTCCCGGGCCGACGGACGGCCGGTGCGGACGAACGAGCCCCAGTACCGCGCCATGTCGAGCGCCAGCTCGCGCTCGCCCGCGTTGAACGTCGGCGCGATGGGCACCCCGTTGTCGAAGCTCGGCCACATGTACGCCAGCTCCGCGGCGTGGCCCGCCCCCCAGACGTAGCCGGCCGGGTTGGGGTTCAGGCCCGGCCCGGTCCGGTGGTCGAACTCGAAGGCGAACGTGTGTGTGAAGCCGGCCAGCGCCCGCGTGAAGCCGCGGTCGCCGCAGCCGCCGATCCCGGTCAGGAATCCGGAATCGGTGAAGACGGCCCCCGCCAGGTACGCGGCGGTGAACTGGTCTGACGTCGCCGGCCACGGGTACAGCGCCAGGACGGCGTCGGCGCGGGTCGGGAACAGGGACCGGACGAAGCCCTCGTACTGCGCCTGCCCCTGGCCGATGAAGCCGGTCGCGAACGTCCGGCCCTCGTCGCGGTTGGAGCCGAAGAGGACCGGCACCCGGTCGAAGCTCCCGGTCCGGACCGCGGTGTCCGGGTCCTGGGGCAGCTCGGGCACGCCGTGCACGATCTCGATCGGGTTGCCGCCGGTCGCGTTCAGCAGGGCGGCGGCGCTCTGCCCGCGCAGGCACTGCGCGGCGGTGGCGGCGCCGGCGCAGCCGACCGCCTGCGCGATCGACGTGCCCCTGGCCTCGGCCGAGGCCAGGGTCTGGCTGGCGCAGGAGCCGCTCTCCACGAGCGCCTGGGCGAACAGGCCCCGCGAGCCGGGCGCGGACAGGTGGCTGCAGACCGACCAGCCGCCCGCGGACTCACCCCCGATCGTCACCCGCCGCGGATCGCCGCCGAAGGCGCCGATGTTGCGCTGGACCCAGCGCAGCGCCGCCTGCTGGTCCATGAAGCCGTAGTTGCCGGACTGGCCGGCCTCCTGCGTCAGGGCCGGGTGGGCGAGGAACCCGAACACGCCGAGCCGGTAGTTGATCGTGACCACGATCATCCGGTTGGCGTCGATCAGGAAGGTGCCGTCGTGCTGGTTGGACGCGCCGTTGAGCAGGCCGCCGCCGTGGATCCAGAAGTACACGGGCAGCCGGTCCCGGACGTCGATGCCCGCCGGCCGCTGCACGTTCACGAACAGGCAGTCCTCGGTCTCCGAGAGGGGACCGTTCGTGCTGGCCAGCTGCGGACAGCGGTTGCCGAACGCCGTGGCCTCGCGGACGCCGCTCCAGGGCAGGGGCGGCTGCGGGGGTCGCCAGCGGAGGTCGCCCACGGGCGCCCGGGCGTACGGGATGCCGAGGAAGCTGTCCACGGCGCCCGAGCGCACGCCCTGGACGAGGCCGGTCTGGACGCGGACGATCGTCCCCGAGCGGCCGTCGTTGCCGGCGGCGGCGGTGGCGATGCCGGCGCCGGCCAGCAGCCAGAGCAGGATCGCCGCGACGAGGCCCTGCGCGAGTCTCCGGAGCGTCATGTCTCTCCTCCTCCAACGCGGTCGCTTACTCGTGTAAGCGTGACGCTAGCACCGGCCGCCCGACGTGTCTACCATCGGCGGCACATGACACCGCCCGGCGCGCCGACCAGCCGTCCGCCGACGAGCGGCGACGTCGCGCGCCGGGCCGGGGTCTCCCGGGCCACTGTCTCGTACGTGCTCAACGACGTGCCCAGCAGCCGGATCAGCGCGGAGACGGCCGCGCGCGTCCGCGAGGCGGCCGGCGCGCTCGGCTACATCCCCCACGCGATGGCGCGGTCCCTGCGGGCGGGGCGCAGCACCCTGGTGCTGGTGCCGCGGATGACCAGCCCGCCGGGCCCGATGCTCGACTCCTTCCAGGAGGCGCTGGAGGGCCGCCTGGCCGAGCTCGGGTACACGGTCGTCGTCCATGGCGATCGCCACGTGCGCGGGGTGGCCGGCGCCCAGGTCTGGGCGTCGCTCCGGCCGGTCGGCATCATCGTCGAGACCCGGCGGCTGACGCGCCCGGCGGTGGAGGTGCTGCGGACATCCGGGGGTCCCCACCCTGGTGAACGACCACGCCGGCGTCGGCGGCTGCGCCGCGGCGTACCTGACGGCGAACGGCCATCGCGAGCTGGCGGCGGTCGTGCCGTGGGACCCGCAGCTGCTCGACCTGGGCCTGGAGCGGCTGGCCGGGTTCCGGCGCGCGGCCGGCGAGGTCCCGGTCGCGCGGGTGGACCTCGCGTTCGACGAGGCCGCCGCCGCGCTCGTGGCCGGGCGCTGGGCGCGGGGGGCCCGGCCCAGCGCCGTGTTCGCCTACAACGACGAGTACGGGATGCTGCTCATGCGGGCGCTGCTGGACGCGGGTCTTCGGGTGCCCGGGGATGTGGCGGTGGTGGGAGCGGACGACCTCCCGCTGTGCGACCTGCTCCGGCCGCGCCTGACGTCGGTGCACCTGGAGGCGGTCGCCTCGGCGCGCTCGGTGGCGGACACCCTGGACGGCATGATCCGGGGGACCCTGCGGCGCGTGCCCTCGCTGCCGCTGCTGCGGCCGCGGATCGTGGTGCGCGAGTCCGCCTGACCGCGGCCGGGACGGCGCCGGGTGATCAGTCCGAGTGTGCTGAAGCACGGGGAGAGGACGTCGCACCGTAACAACCGCACCGGGGCCGCGGCGGTTGTGACGGCGCGGGTAGCCTCCGTCACGTGGCGCTGCTGGTCGCCCTCCTGCTCCTGGCGCTCGCGTGGATCGCGGGCGTCCTCCTGGCGACCGACCTCTCGGTGCCGGCGCTCGACGCCCGCCGCCACCGCCACGTCCTGGCGGTCTTCCCCCACGCGGACGACGAGGTCGTCGCCTGCGGCGGCACGCTGCACCGGCTGGCCGCCGGCGGCGCCCGGGTGACGCTGGTCCTCCTCACCGCCGGCGAGCGAGGCAGCCCGGCGGGGACGCCGGACCCGGGCCTGCCGGCCGTGCGCGGCCTGCGCGAGCGGACCGCCGAGCTGGCGGCGTTCGTGGAGCGCACGATCGAGCGGGTCCGGCCGGACCTCCTGATCACGTACGACCTGGCCGGGCTGTACGGGCACCCCGACCACATCGCGTGCGCGGAGGTGGTCACCGAGCTCCGGCGGACGCGGTTCCCCGACTGCGCGCTCTGGTACGCCGCGCTGCCGCCGGCCGCGCGCGGGGTCGCCCGGCTGACCGGCGAGCCGCGGGTCGAGGACCGGCGCTCCGTCCCCACCGGGCGCCTGTTCACCGGCCGCGGCGTGGTGGCCAGGATCCGGGCCTGGCGCGTCTACCGGAGCCAGCGGCGGTCGCTCGGCTGGGTCTTCCCGGTCTGGTTCTCGCTGGGCCTGTTCGAGCACTTCGAGGTGGTGCCGTGATCGGCCTGCGCGTCCGGCGTCCGGCGCGCCCGCTGACGGACCGGTGGCGCCACGTGCCGGTGGAGCCGCGCGGGGCGACCGAGCTGGGCATCAGCTTCCGGCCGCTGCAGGCCGAGGCGCTGGGCCTGGACGCGGAAGCGGCGCTCCAGCGGCTGCTCGCGTACCCCTTCCGGGTCGTGCGCCTGGGCGCGTACTGGAACCGCATGGAGCCCGTGGCCGGCGCGTTCGACGCCGGCGAGCTGGACGGCCAGGTCGCCGCGTGCGAGCGCGCGGGCAGGCGGATCGTCCTCTGCGTGGGACCGGTCAAGACGTTCGGCTATCCCGAGTTCTTCGTGCCCGCCCACCTCCTGCCGCGGCCGCTCCGCGAGGGCCGGCTGGTCGAGCCGGCGGACCACGGCCGGCTGCTGGAGGCGGCCACCGCGTTCGCGACCCGCGTCGTCGAGCGCTACCGGGACCGGGCCGCGATCGCCGCGTGGCAGGTCGAGCACGAGGCGGTGGACCCGCTCGGCGTCGAGCACTCCTGGCGGCTGTCGACCGCGTTCGTCGAGCGGGAGGTGGCCGCGGTGCGGGCGGCCGACCCGACGCGGCCGATCCTGATGAACGGGTTCCTCCCCACCTCGGCGCCGGTCCGCCTGCTGCAGTGGTGGCGGACCCGCGACCAGGGCGACTCGCTGGCCGTGGCGGCGCGGCTGGCGGACGTGGTCGGCGTGGACCACTACCCGCGCAACGCGCTGGTGCGGTTGGGCGGCGCGACGCTGTACCTGGAGGGCGCCGGCCGGCCGAGCGGCGCGCCGCGGCGCCTGATGGTCACCGAGGGCCAGGCGGAGCCGTGGGAGGCGGTGACGACGCCGCCCAACCCGGCCGGCCGGGCGATGGCGAGCTGCCTCCCGGAGCACGTGATCGAGAACTACAACCGGTGCCTGCGCTGGCCCGTCCCGCTCCAGGCGTACCTGTTCTGGGGCGCCGAATACTGGCTGGCCCGGGAGCGGGCGGGCGACCCGAGCTACGTGTCCGCGTTCGCCCGCGTGCTCGAGGAGAGCTGACGCCTCCGATTCGCGCAGGGCTCCGCACGAGCGAGACGTGACCTGGCGTTGCG
The DNA here is from genome assembly GCA_005880175.1 of Chloroflexota bacterium. The sequence continues at coordinate 12,606 of VBJR01000254.1, read as the reverse complement.
CCACTATTTGCGCTCCCGCTCGTAACCTGGCGCGCGTGAGACGGCCGTCCCGGCTCGCCGTGCCCATCGCCGTGGCCCGGTTCGGCCTCACCGTGTGCCTCCAGCTGCTCGTGCTGGCGGCGGGCGCCGGCGCGATGGTGGCGGCCGGCGTGGGCGGCGTGCCGCAGGCGGTCGCGGCCCTGGACGCGCCGCTGCCCGACGACAACCTGGTCCTCGACCGCAGCGGCCAGGTCCTCCTCGCCGACCTCCATCCGCCCGCGTACCAGCACTACCAGCGGCCGCTGGCGCAGCTGAGCCCGTACCTCCTGGCCGCCACCGTGGCGGTCGAGGACCGGTCGTTCTGGAACGAGCCGGGCGTGGACCCGCTCGCCATCGCGCGGGCCGGGCTGACCGACGTCCGGGCGCGGGCGATCGTCCAGGGCGGCTCCACGATCACGCAGCAGCTCGTCAAGCAGCGGTTCATCGGCGACGACCGCACGTTCGCGCGCAAGTTCCGGGAGGTCGCGATCGCCGCCACCGTCTCCCAGCACTTCTCGCGCCGCCGGATCCTCGAGATGTACCTGAACACGATCTCGTACGGGAACGGGGCGTACGGGGCCGAGGCGGCGGCCCGGATCTACTTCCACCGCGGCGCGGCCGATCTCGACCTGGCCCAGGCGGCGCTGCTCGCCGGCCTGCCCCAGGCGCCCAGCCGCCTCGACCCGCTGCGCGCCTGGCCCGCGGTCCGCGCGCGCCAGCAACAGGTGCTGGACGCGATGGTGCGCACGGGCGCCATCAGCGACGCCGACGCCCGGCTGGCCTACGCGGAGGACCTCTCGCCGCCGCGGCACCTGTTCGCGCCCCAGCCGCTGAACCTGGTCCCGCCCTTCGTGCGCCTCGTGAGCGACCAGCTGGTCCAGCGGGTGGGCCGCGACACCGTGGCCCGGGGCGGCCTGCGGGTGACGACCGCGCTGGACTGGGACCTCCAGGACATCGCCCAGCGCGCCGTGGGCGGGGTCGTATTGGCGTCCGCGGCCCGCCACCTGACGGACGGGGCCATGGTGGCCGTCGATCCGACGACCGGCCAGGTGCTGGCGTACGTCGCGTCGGCGGGCCCCGGCACGCCCGGCGGCGAGTACGACCTCGCGGGGGCGATCCCGCGCAACCCCGGCTCGGCGTTCAAGATCTTCACGTACACGGCCGCGATCGCCAGCGGGCGCTACACGCCGACGACACCCCTGGACGACAGCCCGCTCTCGGTCCCCGTGCCCGGGGAGCCGCCGTACACGCCGCTGGACTTCGACGGGCAGCCGCACCACCGCACGTGCCCGCTCCAGGTCTGCCTGGGCAGCTCGCTGAACGTGCCGGCGGTGCGGGTGGAGGTGGCGCTCGGGGTCCCGGCGGTGGTGGACCAGGCCCGCCGGATGGGCGCGCCGCCGTACCAGCAGCACGGCACCGCCTACACCACGAACGACCCGCCGGCCACCTTCGGCCCCTCGCTCACGCTGGGCGGGTACGGCGAGACGCCGCTGCAGATGGCGACCGGCGCCTCGACCCTCGCCGCCGAGGGCGTCCGGCACGACCCGCAGCCGATCCTCCGGGTGGCGTCGCCGTCCGGGACCGAGCTCTTCGCGGCCGGCGACCCCGGCCAGCGCGTCGTGGACCCGGCGACCTCCTTCACCCTCAGCCAGATGCTGTCCGATCCCGCCAACCGGCGCCTGGCGTTCGGCGCCAGCACGCCGCTGGACCTGCCCGGCCGGCACGCCGCCGCCAAGACCGGGACGTCCGAGACCTTCACGGACGGGTGGACCGTGGGCTGGACCCCGTCGCTGGCCGCCGCGGTGTGGATGGGCAACGCGGACGGCCGCCCGATGGCCACCGGCACCGACGGCGTGGACGTGGCGGCCGCGGCGTGGCACGACTTCATGACCGGCGCGCTGGACCACCTGGGCCGGGGCGACCAGTGGTACACGCAGCCGGCCGGCCGGCCGGCGCCCGCCTGACCGCGCCAGGTGTACGTGCTGCTGCTGCTCGCGATCTTCGCCCTCACCGGCGCGTTCGCCTCCGAGAACGAGGGCACGCTGGTCTTCCACCTCTTCGGCTACCAGGGGCCGCTCCCGGTCTGGGCGCCGACGGTGATCGGGGTCGCGGCCGCGGCGGCGCTGCTGGTCGTGGCGATCGGCTCCGCCAGCCTGGGCTCGCGCCTCCGGGAGATCCGCAACCACCGCGAGATCGCGGGGCACCGGAGGCTGATCGACGAGCTGCTCGCCGAGAACGCCCGGCTGCGCGAGGCGGTGGCGGCCCGCAGGACCGGGGCCGCCCTGCAGCCATTTGTCTACGGGGCCGGCCGGGTCGGCCAGCCGGAACCCTGGGCCGACCGATAGACAGGAGCCATGGTTTCCTTCGGCGACGCTTCGGCGGCCTCCACGCCCTGGTGGCTGGTGCTCCTCGAGGGCATCGCCGCCCTTTCACGCTGGTCGTCTTCCTCGGCGCCTACTGGCTGGTCACCGGGATCATCGACCTGGTGATGCTGTTCGTGGACCAGTCGCAGTGGGGCTGGAAGCTCTTCTCGGGGATCATCGGGGTCCTGGCCGGACTGGCCATCCTGCGCCATCCCTGGTGGGCCAGCGTGCTGGTCCCGACGACGCTGACCTGGATCATCGGGGTGTTCGGGATCGTGATCGGCCTGGCGGCGATCGTCCGCGCGTTCATGGGCGGCGGCGTGGCCTCCGTGGTCCTCGGCGTGATCAGCATCGTGCTGGGCGCCCTGCTGCTGCTCAATCCCGAGTTCTCCACGGCCGTCCTGATCACCGTGGTGGCGGTCTGGGCGATCGTGGGCGGTCTCTTCGCCATCGTGGCGTCGTTCTGGCTGCGCAGCCGCCAGCACGCGAGCCAGGCCAGCACGGCCGGGCAGCCGTTCGCCCAGGCGTAGGAGTCGGGCGCAGGCGCTCTCGCGCAGCGCGGTCAGGCGGGCGTCGACTTCCCGGAGTCGGCGGTCCGCCTCGACCGCGACGTCGCCCTCCAGCCGGGACCGGATGGCGGCGAGGTCGTCGCGCGTCTGGGGGCGGCCGCCGCGGCCGCCAGCTCGATGACCAGCGCCCGGCCCCGCTGGAACGCCTGGCCGGGCCAGCCCATCGCGTCGCGGTGCGACAGCGCGGCGGCGACCCGGACCCGGGGGTCGGTCGCCAGCGGGCAGGCCATGCCGTGGCGGTTGATGTCGTCGTCGTCGACGACCATCGCGCGAACCAGTTCGTGCCGGGATGCGCCCGAGGCGCCCGTTCCTCCTCCAGAGCTGTCAACGCGGCCTGACCGCCCGACGGAACAACACGCTGTGCGCCACCGCGGTTCCCTACAGTCTTCTGGTGCCCGAGGACTCGACTCCGTTTGCCGACCTGGCGGCGTTCACGGCGCTGCCCCGCCTCACCGGCCTCGCGCTCAGCCCGGACGGGTCGCGCCTGGTGGCGACCGTGGAGGAGCCCGACGCGAAGCGCGCGAAGTTCGTCCCGTGCCTCTGGGAGATCGACCCGGCGGGCCGGCGGCCGGCCGGTCGGCTGACGTGGTCGGCCCGGGGTGAGTCCTCGCCCGCCTTCCTGCCGGACGGCTCCCTGCTGTTCGTGTCGGCGCGACCCGGCGGCGACGACGAGGCGGACGAGGCGGCGCTGTGGTCCCTGCGCGGGGGCGGCGAGGCGCGGTCCCTGGCGCGCTACCCGGGCGGCGTCGGCGGCCCGGTGGTCGCGGCGGCCGCCGGGTCGGTGCTCCTGCGCGCGAGCCGGCCGGTCGGGGCCGAGGGCGACGGGAAGGACCGGCGGACGGAGCGCAAGGAGCGGGGCGTCACGGCGATCCTGCACACGGGCATGCCGATCCGGTTCTGGGACCACGAGGTCGGCGACCTGTCGCCGCGGCTGCTGCTGGTCGAGCCGGACCGGCCGGAGCCGGTGGACCTGGCGCCCGACGCCTGCTTCGAGCTCGGCGAGGCCGCGTACGACATCGCCGCGGACGGCCGGACCGTGGCCACCACGTGGAGGGTCCGCCAGCCCCGGGGCCGGACCCGCCAGGTCGTGGCGGTGATCGACGTCCCGGCGGGGACGCGGCGGCTGCTCGACGCCGGCCCGGACACCGAGCTCGTCGCGCCGCGGCTGTCACCGGACGGCGGCCGGCTGGCGGTCGTGCGCGACACCCAGGGCGCCTTCGACACGATCCTGACCCACACGCTCCTGCTGCACGACCTGGGCGACCCCGCCGCCGGGCCGGTCGAGGTGGACCTCGGCGACGTGCACGCGCAGGAGTACCGCTGGGCGCCCGACGGGCGGACGCTGTACGTGAGCGGCGACTGGCGGGGCCGCGGCGCCGTGCTCGCGGTGGACGGCGGGACCGGCCGCGTGCTCCGGCGGCTGGCCAGCGACGCCGTGTACGGCGCGCTCTGCCCGTCCCCCGACGGCGCCGCGCTGTTCGCCCTCCGGACGGCGGTGGACTCGCCGCCGGCGCCGGTCCGCCTGGACGTGACGCGGGAGGACCAGGAGCCGGCCCGCCTGCCCTCGCCGGCCGGCGAGATCGCGCTGCCCGGCCGCCTGGAGGAGGTGACGGCGGCGGCGTCCGACGGGGCGATCGTGCGCGCCTGGCTGTGCGCCCCGCCGCCGTCCGACCGTCCCACGCCGGTGATGCTGTGGATCCACGGCGGCCCGATCAGCTCGTGGAACGGGTGGGCGTGGCGATGGAACCCGTGGACGGCGGTGGCCCGGGGGTACGCCGTGCTGCTCCCCGACCCGGCGCTGTCCACCGGCTACGGCCCGGGCTGGTTCCAGCGGGCGTGGCCGCGGGTGGCCGCCCGGGTATGGCAGGACTGCGAGGCGGTGCTCGACGCCGTGCTCGCCCGGCCCGAGTTCGACGGCGAGCGGACCGCGTGCCTGGGCGGATCGTTCGGCGGCTTCATGACGAACTGGGTCGCCGGCCACACCGACCGCTTCCGCGCGATCGTCACCCACGCCGGCCTGTGGGCGCTCGACCAGCAGCACCCGACCACGGACTCGGCGGCCGCGAAGGCGGCCGTGTTCGGCCTCCCCTCCGAGCGCCCGGAGTGGTACGCGGCCAACTCCCCGCACAACTTCGCCGACGCGATCCGCACGCCGATGCTGGTGATCCACGGCAACCGCGACTACCGGGTGCCGCTGGGCGAGGCTCTCCGGCTCTGGTGGGACCTGGTCAGCCGCTTCGACGGGCCGCCGGAGGAGCTGCCGCACCGCTTCCTCCAGTTCACGAGCGAGAACCACTGGATCCTGAGCCCGACCAACGCCGAGATCTGGTACGAGACGGTCCTGGGCTTCTGCGACCAGCACGTCCAGGGCCGCCCGCCGCGCCCGTCGAAGCTGCTGTAGGTCGCCCGGCTCACAGCTCCGTCCGGCGCTGGAACAGCGTCGGGTTGATCGCGGACGGCGGCTGGCGCAGCTTGCTCGCCTGCTCGTAGGCGAACGCGCAGGCGATCAGCGTGGGCTCGCTGAAGGCCTGGCCCAGGAAGGTCAGGTTGAACGGACGCCGGGTGCTCGCCTGGTAGCCGGCCGGGACCGTGACCGACGGGTACCCGGCCCGGGCGCCGATCGCCGCGCTGCCGGCGTTGGCGAAGAGCAGGGCGGTGAGGCCGTTCGCCGCCACCAGCGGGTCGATCCGGCCCCTGCTGTCGGCCAGGTCCTGCGCCCGGTCGGCCTGGTACTTGGCGGTGCTGGCGCTGCCGGGGCTCAGGTCGATGGCCTGGGACGCCAGCGCCTGGACCTGGCCGAACTTGAGCGCCACCTGGGCGTGGGCGGCGTTGAACGCGATGATGTCGGCCAGCGTCCGCGCGGGCGCTCCCGCCGGCAGGCGGGACAGGTACGTGTCCAGGTCGCGCTTGAACTCGTACGTCAGCACCGTCGAGCCGCCGGCGATGCTGCTGGTCGTGTCCAGCACGACCGGCACGAGGACCGCGCCCTGGGCCGCCAGCACCGCGTTGGCCGCGTCCCACAGCGCCCGGTTGTCGGTGCCGGCGGGCGGCACCTGGTTGGCCACCACCCCGATGCGGGCGCCGCGCAGGCCGTCCGCGCGCAGGTCGGCGGTGAAGTCGTGGCCGGCGAGGGGGTTGCCCGCGGTGGCCGGATCCAGCGGGTCCGTCCCCGCCAGCGCGGTCAGGAGGAGGGCGGCGTCGGCGACCGTCTTGACGATCGGGCCGGCGGTGTCCTGGCTGGCCGCGATCGGCACGATCCCCGTGCGGCTGATCAGGCCCACGGTGGGCTTGACGCCGACGTCCGAGTTGGCGGCCGACGGACTGAGGATCGAGCCCGACGTCTCGGTGCCGACGGCCAGCGGCGTCAGCCCGGTCGCGGCGCTCACGGCGGAGCCGGAGCTGGAGCCGCTCGGCGTCACCGAGGCGTCGTAGGGGTTGAGCACCTGGCCGCCGAGCGAGCTGTAGCCGCTCGGCATGCCGTTGGTCAGGAAGTTCGCGAACTCGGTGAGGTTGGCCTTGGCCAGGATCACGGCGCCGGCACGCCGGAGCCCGGCGACCAGCGGGGCGTCGGCCGCCGGGAGCGAGTGCGCCAGCGCGACCGAGCCGGCGGTGGTCGGCAGGCCCGCGACGTCGATGTTGTCCTTGACGATCACGGGGATGCCGAGGAGGGCTCCGTGGGCCGCGCCCCGCCGCCGGCGGGCGGCGTCGGCGGCCCTGGCCTCCTCGAGCGCGCGCGGGTTCAGCACCCGAACCGCATTCAGGGCGGGCGGCTGCGCGCTCAGCGCCCGGATGCGGTCGAGGTAGGCGCGGGTCAGCCGTTCGCTGCTGATCCGGCCGGCGTCGAGCAGCGCGGTCAGCTGGGCGACCGTCGCCGTCTCGAGGTCCAGCTCCGGCGGCACGCCGGGGCCGGAGCGGTCATCGTCCGCCGCGAGGGCGTCGGTGGCCGGCGCCTGGCCGGCGACGATGCCCGTGACCGATGCGGCGACCGTCGAAGCGAGCAGTTCGCGGCGCGTCAGCGACATGGCTGGTCCCCCCCTCTCTCCGGGCTGCGCAGGCGGCTTCGTGCGTCCGACACCAGTCTAGGTTCGGAGTCGTGCCGCGGGCGCCCCGGCATCGGTAACGCCCGCCTCCCCGGTTGCGCCGCGGCGCGCGGGGCGCCACGCTAGGAGCGTCACACCTCGCGCGGTACGCGACAGGTGGAGAGAGAGGAGGGCAGAGCGAATGGGCAAGGATGGGGCGTCCGCCCGGGGCGGGCAGCGGCTGCGTCACCTCGGCTCCGCGGTCGTGCTCGTGGCGGTGAGCGCGATCGCCTTCACGGTCCTGCCGGCGACGGCGGCGTCGCCGCGGCCCAGCGTGTTCGGGCGCGACGGGGGCAGCTGGATCGGGACGTGGGGCGCCAGCCCGGTCGTCGGCGCGGCCTCGCCCTTCCCGGGCCTGGTCTGCCAGTCCGCGACCGGGGTCAACGGCCAGACGGTCCGGGACGTGGTCTTCACGAGCGTGGGCGGCGACCGGGTGCGGGTCCGGCTGACGAACAGCTTCGGGACGCAGGCGCTGGCGGTCGGGAGCGCGTCGATCGGCCTGGCCGGGTCGGGCGCTGCGGCACGCGCCGGCACGCTCCGCGCGCTGACGTTCGCCGGGGCGCCGGGCGTGGTGATCCCGCCGGGCGCGGAGGCGCTCAGCGACCCGGTGGCGATGGCGGTGCCCGCGCTCCAGGACCTGGCGGTCAGCGTGTTCGTGCCGGGGCCGAGTGGGCCCGCGACGAACCACTTCGACGCCCAGCAGGACAACTTCATCTCGGCGCCCGGCGACTTCACGATGGCGTCGTCGGCGAACCCCTTTCCGACCGTGAACGCGTGCTCGTGGTTCGTGGATGGAGTGAGCGTGGCCGCCGAGGGCCGCGTCGTGGGGACCGTCGTGACCCTCGGTGACTCGATCACCGATGGCACGTTCTCGACGGTGAACGCCAACCACCGCTGGCCCAACGACCTGGCTCGCCGCCTCGACGCGAAGCGCGGGCCGACGTTCTCGGTCGTCGACGAGGGCATCGCCGGCAACCAGGTGCTGCGGGACAGCGGGATCGCCGGCGTCAACGCGCTGGCGCGGCTCGATCGCGACGTGCTGGAGCAGCCGGGCGCCCGCGCCGTGATCCTCCTGGAGGGCGTCAACGACATCGGCGCCAGCCAGGCCACGGCCGACCAGCTGATCCCCGCCTACCAGCAGATCATCGCCCAGGCGCACGCGCGGGGCCTCCGGATCTTCGGCGGCACGCTGACGCCGTTCAAGGGCGCGTTCTACTGGACGCCGGCCGGGGAGCAGACGCGCGAGACGGTCAACCGCTGGATCCTGACCAGCGAGGCGTTCGACGGCGTGGTCGACTTCGCGCGCGCCACCGCCGATCCGGCCGACCCGCAGATGTTCAACCCGGCCTTCGACAGCGGCGACCACCTCCACCCGAACGACGCCGGCTACCAGGCGATGGCCGACGCGGTGAACCTGAACCGGCTGGTCGAGCCGTAGCCCGGCTGGTGGCGTCCGGCCGTCGGGGCGAACGCCGCTGGGAGGTTTCTGTCTAGCCGTTCGGCGGCCACGAACTCCGGTCCCGGCGCCCGGCGTGCACGCTGGGTCCGGAGGTGACGTGCGCATGCAAGAACAAGCACCACTCGACGCGATCGTCGCGGCCTTCCCCGACGAGCAGGGCGCATCGCGAGCGCTGGAGGAGCTGCGGAAGGTGGACCGTGACCTGCTCAGCGTGAAGCAGGCGGCCGTGCTGGTCCGCACCGACGACGGCAAGCTGGAGATCAAGGAGTCGCACCACGTCGGCCGCGGCGCGGTCCTGGGCGGCGTGGCCGGCGCGGTCGTGGGCCTGATCGCGGGGCCGGTCGGCTGGGTCACCGTGGGCGGCGCCGCGGTGGGCGTGCTCGCGGCGCGGCTGCGCGACTCCGGCTTCCCGGACAAGCGGCTCCGCGAGATCGGCGACGCGCTCAAGCCGGGCACGTCGGCACTGATCGCGATCATCGAGCACCGCTGGGTGAACCAGCTCGAGGAGCAGCTGCGGGCCGCGGGCGCGCAGCTGGCGACCGAGATGGTCAAGGCCGACATCGCCGAGCAGCTCGAGGAGGCGCGGGTCGAATCCCGATGACCTGGTGACGACACGCTGAGCGGCCCCGCCCTCTGTCTCGGACCTCTGTTTCGCGACGCTTGCGAGTGGTTACGATATATCGCATAAGCTCGCAATCGAACGAGGAGGTTCAAGAATGGAGGCGAGATTCATGGGAGGGCGGGGCCCCTGGGGCGGCCGCTTCACCCCGTTCGCGGGACCGCGAGGCCCTGGCGGCGCCTGGGGCGGCTTCGGGTTCGGCCGGGACTTCGGTCGCGGCTTTCGCGGCGCGTGGGACCCGCGTGGACCGCGGGCGCGGCGCGGCGACGTGCGCGCCGCCATCCTGGCCCTGCTGGCCGAGCGGCCGATGCACGGCTACCAGGTGATCCAGGAGCTCGAGAACCGCAGCGGCGGCGCGTGGCGCGTCAGCCCGGGGTCGGTCTATCCGACGCTGCAGATGCTCGAGGAGGAGGGTCTGATCGCGGGCCAGGAGGTCGAGGGCAAGCGGGTGTACTCGCTGACCGACTCCGGCCGGGCCCAGGTCGAGAGCCACAACGAGGGAGCCCGGGCGCCCTGGGACGAGTTCGGGGCCGGTGACGAGACCCTGCACGGGCTGCGGGACGCCGCCCTCAAGCTCGGCGCCGCGGCGATGCAGGTCACGCACGCGGGCTCGAAGGAGCAGGTCGACCGGGCGATCGGGATCCTGAACGAGGCCCGCCGGCAGCTCTACGCGATCCTGGCCGAGGACTCCCCGGAGGCCGGCCGGTAGGAGGGCCGGGGCGGTCCACGCCGGACCGCCCCGGTCGCGGCCCCGGGCCGTACCCTGGACCGATCGTGACGGCGGCGCAGTACCAGGTCAGGCCGGTCGGGCACGTCGAGTCGCCCCTCGTGGACCGCGCGGACGCGCCCAGGCAGGGGTTCGAGGGATCGCCCGAGGCCTGGCTGGTGTTCGACCCCGACATGGCGGAGGCCGCGCGCGACCTCGCCGCCGACACCGACGACTTCGTGCTGACCTGGCTCGACCGGGCCGAGCGCGATGTGCTCGCGGTCCACCCGCGCGACGACCCGCGCAACCCGCTGACCGGGGTGTTCAGCACCCGGTCCCAGGACCGGCCGAACCCGATCGGTCTGCACCGCGTCCACATCGTGGCGATCGACGGCCTCCGCGTGCTCGTGCGTGACCTCGAAGCGCTCGACGGGACGCCGGTCCTGGACGTGAAGCCGGTCCTCGCCGGCGGCCGCTGACCCCGCGCCCCCGGGCCCCGCGTCTACCGTTGCGTCCATGGCCGTCTATCTCGACCACAACGCGACCACGCCGCTCGACCCGCAGGTGGTCGCGGCCATGCGCCACTCGCTCGAGGCGCTGTTCGGCAACCCGTCCAGCGGCCACGCCTACGGCGAGGCGGCGGCCGCAGCGGTGGCGGCGGCCCGGGAGCAGGTGGCCGCCCTGCTCGGCTGCCGGCCGGGCGAGGTGACGTTCACCTCGGGTGGCACCGAGAGCAACAACCTGGCGCTGGTCGGCGCGGTCGCGGCCGCCCGCCGCGGGGCCGGCCACCTCGTCACCAGCGTGGTCGAGCACCCCTCGGTGCTGGAGGTCTGCCGCCACCTGGAGCGGCGGTGGGGCTGCGCGGTCACGTACCTGGCGGTGGACGGCGAGGGCCGGGTGGACCCCGACGACGTCGGCCGGGCCCTGACGCCGGCGACGGTCGCGGTGAGCATCATGCACGCGAACAACGAGACCGGCGTGCTGCAGCCGATCGCCGTGATCGCCCGGGTCGTCCGGGAGCACGGCGTGCTGCTGCACACGGACGCCGCCCAGTCGGTCGGCAAGGTGGCCGCCCGCGTGGACGAGCTGGGCGCCGACCTCCTGACCGTCGCCGCCCACAAGCTGTACGGCCCGAAGGGCGTGGGCGCGCTGTACGTGCGGGACGGCGTGTCGCTCGACCCGGTGCTGCGGGGCGCCGGCCAGGAGCGCGGGCTCCGGCCGGGAACCGAGAACGTGGCCGGCATCACGGGCCTGGGCGCCGCGTGCGCGGCGGCGGCCGAGGCGCACGCCGCCGGCGAGACGGACCGCGTGGCGGCGCTGCGCGACCGCCTCTGGCAGGCGCTGCGCGCGGACGGCTGGCGGCGGAACGGCCACCCGACCGAGGTGCTGCCCAACACGCTGAACGTCTCGGCGGACGGCGCCGACGGCATGGAGCTGCTGGCGCGGGCGCCGGAGGTGGCGGCATCGACGGGCTCGGCCTGCCACACCGGCCGCACGGAGCCGTCGCCAGTGCTGGCGGCGATGGGCGTCCCGGAGGCCCGGGCGCTGGGCGCGGTCCGCCTGAGCCTGGGACGTTCGACGACGGAGGCGGACGTGGACGCGGCGGCGGCCGCCCTGGTCGGGGCGGCGAGGGCCGCCCGGGAGGGCCGGGCGGTCAGTCCCGCGCTGCGCTGAGGGTGCCCGGCGTCCTGCCGGGGTGAGCGCGACCGCGTTGACCCGCGGCACGGTCGGGATGGCAGCATCCTGCCATTCCGACCGCTGGCCACCGGCCCGGGCCGGCGCCAGAACCACTGGATCCTCCGATGACGCGCGGGCTCCGGAGACGGATAGTTCGCCGGGAGATGACGAACGCGTTCTGGCCGGCCCCGGACGTGCTGCTGGGCGACGAGCTGAACGAGGAGGCCTGGGCGGACGGTCCCCTCACCTCCGACCTCGTCATCGCCCTGCTGCCCGCCATCCGCGCCCTGTTCCTGCTCGGCTACCAGGTCGCGACGATCAACACGACCGGGACGACCGGCTCGGGCGAGACCGTGGCCTGGTGGTCGCTCGACCTCCAGACGCTGGCGCCCATGGAGCAGCCGCTGCCGTTCGACCGGCCGCGCCAGGCCTTCAACGTCGCCTTCGAGCTCGACCAGCTGAACGACGGCGACGAGCTGACCGGCGACGGCTTCGGCATGCCGCTGCCGGCCGAGGCCATCGGCATGGACGCCGGCCTGCCGGCGGGCTCGCTCGTCCCCGACGAGCTGCGGGCGTCGATCGACCGCTTCGTCGAGCAGGCCGTCGCCACGCGGGATCGACCCGGACCCGCAGGCGCTGATGCGGGGCATGCTGCCCGGCCAGGCCGCGCGGGCGGACGACTTCGTCCGCGAGCAGGTGACCAGGGCCCAGACCGACGACCCCGACCGCCCCCCGCACCTGGAGTGGCTGTTCGCGATGGCGGGGCGCACGGCCGACTACGCGAAGTTCACCTCCGGCATCCGGCAGTCCATCCAGGCCCGCGGCGTCTCCCACATCGTGAACCTCACGCGCTGGCTGGAGCTGTTCTGGCCGAGCCCGTCCGAGGCGCCGCCCTGGCTGGACGTGCTCGCCGAGCTCCTGTGCCGCGGCGTGATCCTGGTCGAGGGCCTGATCGACCCGGCCGACCCGCCCCCGCCCCTGGAGGCACGGCACGTCTCCGACCGCGAGGTCCAGCTCATGGTGTGGGGCGAGGCGCCGATCACGATCGAGCGCGTCCACGACTCGGACGGGGCGGCGGGGGTCGACGGCAGCGCGAGCTGGGAGTACGTGCCCGGG
>VBJR01000253.1 GCA_005880175.1 Chloroflexota bacterium | reverse complement strand
CGTGCTGGCGCTGCCGGGGTCGGGGTAGGTTCACCGCTGTCCGCCCGGGCCCTCGAGAACTACTGATCGGGCACTGACGCAGCGCATCGTGGGGACGATCCTGTCCGGGTCGTCGGCAGCGGCCACGATCGCGCGGCCGAGCTCCCGGACGCGTCGCGGTGCTGGTGGTTTTCGCCCTGGTGAGGGCGGCCAACCAGCCGTATGAGCCTCAGGCGCGCGCAAGCCACCGCAGCCCCGGGCCCGGGCCGCACTCCGGCCCGCTCAACGCCCACTCACGTGCCCGTCAGCAGTTCAGCCACGGGCACCATCTGCTCCATGAAGGCGGCGTTGATGCTGACGTAGGAGACGCCGAAAGCGTCGCGCCGCCGCTGGAGCTCGTCCGCCATCTGCCGGGGGCTCCCCCCTCGCAGCAGCACGAGCGAGTCATGCGCAATCAGAGTGGCCGGGTCGGTCCCGAGGAACCGCGCCGTCCACTCCGGCATCTGGTCGCCGAGCACAAAAATGTTCGTCTGCAACTCGACCTGGTCGGCGCGTTCGCCCGCGGCGTCGTGCAGCTCGGCGACGGCACGCGCCATGTCTTGGCGGCTGCCAAGTGGACCGACGCTCAGCGCGACGATGTCGGCCTTGGCCGCGGCCAGGGCCCTGGCCCTGGGTCCGCCGGCCGCGACCAGGACCGGGGTACGCTGGTCACCGTCGAGCTCGCGCAGCCAGTCGATGGTCTGCTCGACCTGACCCAGGCGCTGCCCCACGGTGGTGCGCGGCTGGCCGAACAGCTCGACCGCCTGCTCGGCGACCTCGGGTCGCCCGGTCCCGATGCCCATGTCGAAGCGGCCGCCAGTGAGCACGGACAGGCTGTGGGCGTCCCAAGCTGCCAGGCGCGGGTGCCGAAGCGGGCTGGCGACGACGTACGAACCGACCCTGATCGTGCGCGTGGCGCTTGCGGCGACGGCCAGGGAGGGGAACGACGAGAGCAGTTGCGGACCGTCGGGCACCAACAGCGTCGAGTAGCCCAACTCCTCCACCCGGCGGACAATGCGCTGCCACTGCTCACCATCCCCCGTGGGAGCGGCCACCACCCCGAAGCGAAAGGCGCGATGCATGCCGGCCATCGTAGGTGGTCGAGCGGCCGGCATCGCACGCGGCCCGGCGCGGCGACGACCTCCGACCAGACGCGCCGCCGGCCCCCAGCCGTCCGTCGTGCTCGGCCAGCAGGCCGCTGCGGACGACGCGCAGGCGTGGAGGTGGTCGGAGAGGGAGCCGAGCGGGCGCAGCGCGGTGACGCGGCCGCCGGCGAGTGCCGCGGCGGTCAGCGCCAGCCACGCCTCCGGCGGTCATCGGGGTGCCCGACCAACGCTGGGGCGAGGCGGTCAAGGCCCTGGTCGTGCTCCGGCCGGGCGCCACTGTGGAGTCCGAGGAGTTGGTGGCGCTGGTCCGCGAGAGGAAGGGCCCGGTCCACGCCCCCAAGTCGCTGGAGTTCGTGGAGGCCCTGCCCATGACGCCTGTGGGGAAGGCCGACAAGCGGGCCCTGCGGGAGCGCTACTGGGCGGGCCAGGAGCGCCGCGTGGGCTGAGCCGGAGGACCACGACGGCGTGGTCGCTCGGCGGCGACCCGTCAGACGAACTCCTCGGCGCCGTAGCGGATGGTGCTGGCTGTCCAGCTGCCGCCCAGCTCGGCCACGAGCCGCTCGACGAGGTCGAGGTCGGACAGCGGCGCCACCTCGATCAGCCGGCCCTCGAGCGTGACGGAGCCGCCGCCCAGCTCGTTGGCGGCGGCGGGGTCGGCGACGAGTGCGTCGTGCAGTCTCTGCACGCTGATGCCCGGCGTCTGCACCTCGATGGCGGTGGCATCGGGCGAGGAGCGAGGCAGGAACCGGAATGTCAGGACGGAGTCCTGGTGGAATCGATCGCGGACGACGGCGGCGAGCGCGTGCAGCCGGGCCGGGCTGACGTCCTGGACGTCGAACTCGCGAGACCGCTCGTAGGTAACGGCCTGCGCCGTCGAGTCGAAGAACACGCCGTTGAGTAGCGTCGAACCCTCGGCGTCGGCCCCGCCATCGTCCAGGATGTCGGTGACCTGCTCCCCGAACTGAACCAGCCGGTCGTTGAGCCGTGGATCGTTCGGATCGGTGATGATCGCCGTGTTGTTGGTTGCGAAGAGCTGCGCCTCGGATCGATGCTCCGCGGCCAATGCGATATGGGCTGAGCCGCCGCTCAGAGTGGCGGCGGCGGCCAGAGCGAGAACGAAGAGAGGCCCCTTCATCGGTCAACCCTCCTGCACCCATGCTGATGACTGATCGAGAGTACGATATCTGCTCCGAGCCGGCCATCGCGGCAGCGTTCCACCACCCGCCGCCCGGTCGTGGTCGAGGATCATGTCCCGCTGGCCGAGCACGGTCGGCTCCAACGAGTCCAGCTCCCAGCTCTCCTGGCGGCGCGCCTGCGAGTGCCGCCGTGCCTGTCGATTGGGCCGGCTGTCGTTCGTGTAGTGGGTGGAGCAGCCGACCAGGGGTTGGCGCAGCTCGACGAGCGAAGCGAGGTACAGGAGGAGCCGTCATGTCCGAGCCGAAGGTTCTGCTGAGTGGCCTGGGGATCCCCGAGTCGCCGCGGTGGCACGAGAGCCGGCTGTGGTTCTGCAACTGGATCGAGCGACAGGTCGTGGCCGCCGGCCTCGACGGCAGCAAGGAGGTCGTCTCCGTGACGTGCCCGGTCCACCCCATGGGGTACTCCATCGGCTGGCTGCCCGACGGCAGGCTGCTCGTGACCGGCGACAAGGTGCGGCGCCAGGAGCCGGACGGCACCATGGTCGTCCACGCCGACCAGCCCGCGAACGAAATCGTCGTGGACAGGCGCGGCAATGCGTACATCAACGGCGCGGACTTCGACTTCGTGGCAGGCGCGGCGCCCAAACCTGGTTACGTCAAGCTAATCACGCCGGATGGAGAGCTGCGCCAGGTTGCGGACGACATTCAGTTCCCCAACGGCATGGTGATCACGCCGGACGCCCGGACGCTCATCGTCTCCGAGTCGTTCGCGGGCCGCCTGACCGCGTTCGACATCGACGCTGACGGTGGGCTCTCCAACCGGCGGGTCTTCGCCGAGGGGTTCGGCCCGGACGGCATCTGCCTCGACGCCGAGGGCGCCGTCTGGACCGGCGGCGGTGCGACCACGGGGCCGTTCTCGATCGTGCGCGTCGCCCAGGGCGGCCGTGTCCTGCAGCACGTCGAGCTCCCCGAGCATCGCGCGCCGTTCGCGCTGATGCTCGGTGGCCCTGAACGGCGGACGCTGTTCATCCTGACCGCCGAGTGGCGGCTGGCCGAAGGGCACGTCGTCAACCTCGCGCGGCTGAAGGACGGTCCGCGCACCGGCGAGATCCTGGCCCTCCCCGTATCGGTGCCCGGGGTTGGCCGGCCCTGACCGGTCAAGCCGCGAGGCGGCAGCCGTCGCAGAAGGTTCTGCGACGGCCACCCGCCACGATCACCTCGGCCGCGCAGACGGGCCGCCTCGAAGCTCGCGCGCTGCCGCTTCAGCGCCCGGTGGCGCGGTCGAGCAGTAAGGTGTGGAGAAGTGCAGCCCGCATCCGTGATGCATGGCACGTGATGGAGGTCAGAGATGGCGCGATGTACTGCCGGCGTTCTGCGCGGCGCGATCGTAGTGCTCGGTGCCGCGGCCGGGAACATCTACGGACGGCTGGTGGTATTCAACGCGGGGCAGGAGTGCACGCTGTTCGGCTTCAGCGGGCTGCAGCTCGTAGACGCGAACGGCACCGTGCTCCCGACCAACGCGGTGTGGGACCTGCCGCCAGCACCGTCGCTGGTCACCCTGCCGAACAACGGCCTCGCCGTGGCCAACCTCCAGTGGGGCGACGTACCCGGTGTGGGGGACAACCAGAGTGGGCCATGCCAGCCGCAGCCGGCGACCCTGAGGATCATTCCGCCGGACGAGACCCAGCAGTTCAACGTGGCATGGCCGGGCGGCCCGGTGTGCCAGCAGGGGCGAATCCAGATCAGCGCCTACTACGCGCCCTGATTCAGTGCGCGGTCACGACTGTTTCTCGACCGGCGGACCCGGCGAGACCATGATCGCCTGGAGCGGGCGGCGCGTCAGCTAGAGAAACTCGCCGACCAGGTCGTGCGGGATCTCAGGAGCGGCAACGGGCGGATGCCCCCGCCCGGGCCGTCGGCCGGCGCCGACTCCGGCCAGCCGCCAAAAAATGTGTCCGCTGGCGTCGGAGGAACGGTCTCACGAACGATAGATGGGCGTGACGCAGGAGCAGCCCACATCGGCGGACCCGGGAGATGTGCTGCTGCACCTGTACGAGGTCTCGCTGCCGCAGGTCTACGGCTACCTGCTCTCGCGCTGCCGGAGCCGGCCGCTGGCGGAGGACCTGACCGCGGAGACGTTCCTGGCGGCGGTCACCGCCTCGCGGCAGCGGCCCGCGCCGCCGCTCGGCCCCGCCTGGCTCGTCGGCATCGCCCGCCACAAGCTGGCCGACCACTGGCGCCGGCAGGCGCGCGAGGAGCATGGTCTCCGGCTCGTCCACGACGAGCGTGACGAGCCCGGCGAGGATCCCTGGGAGGCGCGACTGGACGCGTTGCGGGCCCGCGAGGTGCTCGACGGCCTCGGCCCGCACCACCGAGCGGCGCTGACTCTGCGCTACGTAGATGGGCTGGCGGTCCCCGAGGTGGCGGCGCACCTGGGTCGGACAGTCCACGCCACCGAGGCGCTGCTGGTCAGGGCGCGATCTGCATTCCGCCGCGCGTACGGCGGGGAGGAGGCCCGCGATGCCTGACCCGCTGGACGGGCTGCGCGAGCCCATCGTCCCCATCGATCCAGACCCGGCGTTCGCGGGCGACCTGCGCCGGCGCATCGTCCAGGCGCTGCGCGGCCCGACAGGAGGAGTGGCCGCGACGGCGACCACGAGCCCGCTGCCGCCGTCCGCGATCGAGGCCGCCCACAACCAGCTCAGCCCCACCGTCAGCGCCTATACCCCCCAGCTCCCCAGGAACC
The DNA here is from genome assembly GCA_005880175.1 of Chloroflexota bacterium. The sequence goes on along the minus strand of VBJR01000253.1, from coordinate 14,736 downwards.
GCCAGGTGGTACTGCCGCCGACCATCTCGGTGAAGGACCTGGCCAGGCGTCTCCGTGTCCGGCCCGGCGACGTCATCAAGAAGCTGATGAGCCGCGGCGTCATGGCCACGCTCAACCAGGTCATCGACCACGGCGCTGCGGAGATCCTCGCGGGCGACTTCGGCTACACGGTCGAGCCGATCGCATCCGAGGACCTGACCATGTCGAGCCGCTACCGGACGCTCACGCCGTACATCGCGGTGGTGGATACCCCGCGGGCGCTCGACTGGTACGAGGAGGTCTTCGCGGCGCGCCGGAGCGGCGACTTCGTCGTCGATCCGGACGGCAAGATCGGGCACGCGGAGTTGGAGATCGGCGACGCGACGCTGATGCTGGGCGAGGACCGCCACCCGGGCGCGAAGGCGCCCGGCTCGTCCATCTTCATCCTGGTGCCGGACGCGGACGCTACGGTCCGCCTCGCGGTCACGCGAGGGCGACGCCGCCAGCGGCCGTGTCCGCACACCGGCAGGAGCCGCGGCACGGCGAGCTCGGCTACGTGACCGTCCGCGTGCCGAACCTGGAGCGGGCGCAGCGGTTCTACGAGGCTGTCCTCGGCTGGACGTTCGAGCCGGGAGCGGACCGGCGGCCGCCGAGGGTCGCGCTCTGGGGCGAGGTGGACGCCCCCACGGTTGATCTGCTCTTCCGGGTGGACGACCTCGATGCAGCACTGCAGCGTGTCCGGGCAGGCGGCGGCCATGCGGAGGAGCCGACGCGGGAGCCGTTCGGCCGCGTTGCCCGCTGCGCGGACGACCAGGGCGCGCGGTTCCAGCTCTGGCAGCCGTAGCCGATGGAGAAGCCCGTCGAGCCCTCCGGCCCGAGCACGGTGCCGGGCGGGTGCAGTGGGGAAGGGTGAGGGTGAAGGCCGGCTCCTGGTCGGCGGCGCGCCAGAATGTGCCGGGCACCACCTTGGAGGGCGAGCGATGCTCCGTCTGCCGGACGCGTGGGTCTGGGACAGCTGGTACGCCGAGGACGACCAGCGTCGCCACCATGCGTTCTTCCTGCGCGCGCCGCGGGCCCTGATCGATCCCGATCGCCGGCACCGGCACGCGTCGATCGGGCACGCGGTCTCGGCCGATCTGCGGACATGGGAGCTCGCTCCCGACGCGCTGGCCGCCGCCGCCGGACCGTCCTGGGACGATCTCGCAACCTGGACCGGCTCGGTCGTACGCGGCCCGGGCGGCCGCTGGCACCTGTTCTACACCGGCGTGTGCCGGGCGGATGGCGGCCGCGTTCAACGAATCGGTCTGGCCACCTCGGATGACCTGTACACCTGGCGGCGACATGGTGGCGAGCCGCTGGTCGAGGCCGACCCGGCCTGGTACGAGCGGCTCGACGCGTCTGTCTGGCCGGAAGAGGCGTGGCGCGACCCCTGGGTCTACCCCGACCCCGGTGGCGACGGCTGGCACATGCTGGTCACTGCCCGTGCCGGCCTGGGTCCGGCCGGCGGGCGGGGCGTGATTGGTCACGCGCGTTCCGCCGACCTGCTGCGCTGGGAGGTCCTGCCCCCGCTGACGCAACCGGCGGGGTTCGGGCACCTCGAGGTGCCGCAGGCCGCGGTGGTGAACGGCCAGCCGCTCCTGCTGTTCTGCAGCGATCGCGTCAGCCGGTCGGATGCCGGACCCGGCGACCGGATCTGGGTGGCGCCGGGCTCGTCGGTCACCGGTCCGTGGGACGTGGCGCTGGCCCGTCCTGTGCCATGGCCGCACCTGTATGCGCCGCGACTCGTGCGCGACCTGGCCGGCGCCTGGCAACTGATCGGGTTCGTGAGCGAGCGCGAGGGCCGGTTCGTCGGCGAGCTGTCGGACCCGACGTTTGTCGACTACACGACCGAGGCTGGGCTTCGGCCGCTCGGCATCATCTGACCGATCCTGGGCGAGCGATTCCACGGCCGAAAGACGCGCGCCACCGCCGCCGCGGCCGGAAGCGCAGGACGCGGAGCGGGGAGGCCGAACTCCGCCAGCGCTCAGACGCCGCCGACCACCAGCTGCCGGAAGTACTCCCAACCGCTCAGCTCCGGCACCTCCAGACCATGAGCGCCGAGGATCGAGTTGACGTGCACCCGGTGCTCCTCGCCGTGGTGGATGGCCTGCGTCAGGAGCAGCCCGACGGCGTGGGGGACCTCGGGATAGGGCGGGGTTTCGTTCGGCTCGGCCGGAACAGTCGGGTCGAACTCGTCCAGGCGCCCGAGCAGGTCCCGCCACCGATCCGCCTGTCGTGCCATGTCGGCGCGCAGGTCCGCCAGGGAGGGAGGCGGTCCATCATGACGCGGCTTGGGTTGGCCGGTTTCGAGCCGGTGTTGGTACCGGGCGTCGGCCCCGACCAGGTGCGTCAGCGTCTCCTGGATCGTGCCGTAGGTGCCGGGCGTGGTCAGGTCCAGGCCGGCCGGCTCCAGTTCCAGGCAGTGGTCGATCAGACGCAGCGTCGCCCACACGTGGTGCTCGAAGATCGTGCGGAGGTGGTCGGTCACTCGCCCATCATGCCAGGGTGCCCAGGGGGGGCGAACTCGACAGCGAACGCATGGTAGTGTCCCGCCATGGCCGGGGACCGGGAGCGATGGCGCGACCTCCGCACGAGTTCAACCGTCCTCGCGGCACGTCATGAGGAGGAGCCTTGACAGCACCGGAGAGCGAACTGCTGGCTCGATATGCCCGTCTCGCCGTAGAGGTGGGCGTCAACCTCGCGCCAGGCCAGGATCTGTTGATCGACGCAGACATCGCCCACGCGCCGCTGGCCCGTCAGGCGGCACTGGCAGCGTACGCCGCCGGGGCTCATCACGTCGACGTGGTCTACACCGACCGCCACGTGTTGCGTGCCCAGATCATGCTGGCAGCCGACGGCGCTCTGGACTGGACGCCAGCCTGGGTCGTGGGCCGGTTCGATGAGGCGATCGAGCGGAGGAGCGGCAAGCTGACGATCATGGGCGATGCCGAACCGGGTCTGATGGATGATCTCGATGGACGGCGAGTCGGACAGGCGCGTCAGTCCGCGTATGGTGCCGCGCTGGTCCGCCTGATAAACAGCGGGGAGGTCAACAGGTGCGCCATCGCCGGACCGAGCCAGGGGTGGGCGCGGAAGGTGTTCGGCGAACCCGACGTGAACCGACTGTGGAGCGTCGTCGAACGGGCGGTGCGGCTCGATGAGCCTGACCCGGTCGCGGCGTGGCGGGATCACTGCGGCAGCCTCCAGGCTCGCAGAGCCAGGCTCGACGAACGACGCTTCGACGCAGTCAGGTTCAGGGGCCCCGGCACTGACCTTACGGTTGGCCTCCTGCCCGTCTCGGTGTGGTGGTGCGGCGGCAGCGACACCACGACCTGGGGACGGTCATATCTGCCCAACATGCCGACGGAGGAGATCTTCACGACTCCCGATCCTCGGCGCACGGAGGGCGTCGTGCGCTGCACACGCCCGCTCTCCGTGGGCGCGGTCACGGTGGCCGACCTGGTGCTCCGCTTCGAGTCCGGTCGGGTGGTGGAGCTCAGCGCAACCTCGGGCGAGGACGCGATGCGCGCGTTCGTGGCGACCGACGAGGGAAGCGCACGGTTGGGGGAGGTCGCGCTGGTGGACGGCTCGTCCCGGGTCGGCCAGCTCGGCCTCACCCTGCACAACACGCTGTTCGACGAGAACGCCACCTGTCACATCGCGCTCGGCCAGGGGTACGCCGTCGGGGTCGAGCGCCCGCAGCCGCATCGCCAGGACCTGTCCACCCTCGGAGTCAACATGTCGAGCCAGCACAGGGACGTCATGATCGGCGGGCCGGGCATCGAGGTCGATGGACTCGAGGCCGGCCTCGGGCCGGTCCCACTGCTGCGCGACGACGAGTGGCAGCTCCATTGATGACCTGCTGGAGGCCGACGAGCGGCCCCCGGCGATGGGAGGCCGCTCGCGGCAGCTGAGGAGAGGGGATCAGCAGTGCGGGTAGAGCGGGTCGGGATCGACGTGGTTCGGCGTGATGGCGTTGCCGCCCCAGGTCCACCCGTTCTGCACGACGAACCCCGAGGGGTCGTGGAGATCGAAGAACCGGTACCAGACGTCCGTGGTGTAGCCACCCGCGGTGACACGCTCGCCGCGCGTGAAGCAGATGATCCCGCTGTTCGTCGTGGCGCAGCCGGTTGTCGTCGCGAGGAGGCCGGACGACCGGGACGCGCCGGTGCGGATGTTGCTGCGTGCCTCGACGAACGGAGCGACGCAGGCGTTGGGGGAGACGCCGGCGGCGGGTGCCGGCGCGACCGCCGCCGGGCCCGGCGCCGGGTGGGCCGGCGCGGCGGCGGCCGAGGCGTTGGCCGGCGCGGCGAGCAGCGCCGCGGCGGCGGCGGCCCCGATACCGAGGAGACGAATCGGAATGCGCATGACCGTCACAGTGCCGCCTGCCTGGACCCGCCGGCATCGGCCACCCGGATGAATCCGCCGGGTCGTCAACATGGAGGATGGCGTCCGCGCATCACGCGCTGCGGGCGGTCGCCAGGCCCAGGCGGGCGCGCTCGGTGTCCACGACCCGACGGGCCAGCTCGGCCTCGGACACGTCGCGCGCCTGCGGCGCGGCGTCCGCGGTGTCGCTGCGCCGGGCGTAGGCATCGAAGAGCGCCGTCTTGCCCTCGAGCAGCTCCAGCATCCGCTCGTCCACGCTGTCGACCACCAGCAATCTGTGCACCTGCACCTTGTGGACCTGGCCGAGCCTGTGCGCGCGGGCGATCGCCTGCGTCTCCAGCGTCGGCTTGACCTGTGGCTCGCACAGGATGACCACGGAGGCGGCCTGCATGTTGATCCCGACGCCGCCGGCCTGGATCTGGCTGACCAGCACCGCGTGCCCATGCGCCCTGGCGAAGCGGTCCACGAGCTCCTGGCGCCGCGGCGACGGCATCGACCCGTTCAGCGGCCCGAGCGCGCGCTCGCCGAGTGCCGCGCACACGATGTCGAGCACGTCGCGGAAGTGGGAGAAGATCACGACCTTGCGTCCGGACTGCCGCGCCTCGTCGGCGATCTCGATCAGCCGCCGCAGCTTCGCCGAGCCCTGCGCCGTGCCCGGGGCGTAGGCGGCGCGGCGCATCGCCATGAAGTTGCCCGCCTCCACCGCCTGCCGGTACGCGGCCAGTTCGTGCGGTCCGAACTCCTCCCACTCGTCGATGCGCGTGAGCGGCGGCAGCTCGGCCAGCACGTCCTCCTGGTTGCGACGCAGGTACGCCGGCGCGACCGCGCGGCGGAAGGCCCTGGACCCGCCGATCGCGTCGATCCCGTCCACCGAGGCCACCAGGCCCGGTTGCAGATAGTCGACCAGATTGCGGAACTCCTCGACCCGGTTCTCCATCGGCGTGCCGGTCATGAACAGCACCCGGTCGATCCGGCGAGTCCACTCCCGCAGCGCCTTCGAACGCCGGGCGTCGGGGTTCTTGATGTAGTGCGCCTCGTCGACCACGAGCATCGCCACCCGCGGCCTGCCCGGCAGCGGCAGGCCGTGCACGGTCTCGAAGGTGGTGATGCCCACACCGCCGCCCTTCGCCCAGGCCAGCAGGTTCTCGTCGCGCTCGCCGCCGTGCAGTCGGTGGGGCCGCAGGCTGCTGTGGCCGCGCACCTCGCGCATCCAGTTGATCAGGACGCTGGCGGGACACACCACGAGGAAGTGCCGCTCGCCCTCGGCGCGCAGGTGGGCCAACGCGGCGATCGCCTCCACCGTCTTGCCGCAGCCCATCTCGTCGCCGAGCACCACTCGCCGGCCGGCCAGGGCGAACCGCGCCCCGAACTCCTGGTAGCCGCGCAGCGAGACCCGCAGGTGCGTGGTGTCCAGGCGCTGCTTCCCGATGCTGCCGATCAGGTCCTCGGGCAGGAAACCGCGCGCGGCCTCGGCCTCCTCGCGGCTGCCGAGGATGCGCTCGAGCGCGGCGAAGTAGTCGGCGGCGCGCTTCTCGAAGTCACGCCGCACGGTCGCCTGGCGCGCCGGAGCGGCGCGCAGGCGCTCGTTCGCGGCCTCGATGCGCCTGAGGTCCCGGTCCGTGGCGGGCGCGGCGAGCGCCTCCTCGAGCTGCGCGACGGCGGCGCGGGCCGCCTCCCGGCGGCGCCGGCCGACCAGCACCCGGCGTATCCGGCCGCTCAGGGGCCTGGCCGCGGACATCAGGCCGCCGAACTGGTCGCCGATCCGGCGCGCCGGCTCGCGGGCGCGGTCCAGCGCGCTCTGCGCGGTGCGCACCCGGTGCAGGGCGGCCAGCAGGGCCGTGCCTCGCTCATCGTCCACGTCGGCGGTGATCCGCACGTCCTGTCCGGCGGCCTCGGCCATTCGCCGGGCGGCCGCCACCGCCTGCGCGGCGCTCTGCCGCCCGACACCGTCGATCTGCTCGAGTCGTGCCGTCCCGGCGTCGAGCACCGCGCCGATGTCGGCGAACCCGGCCTTCTCCAGCCTGGCGGCCGGCAGGCGCGGCACGATCTCCTTGAGCCGCTCGACCGGCACCTCGGCGAGCCGCTGGCGCAGGACCTCGGCGTGCAGTGCGCCGTACGCGTCACGCACCGCCTGCGCCGCCCGCTCGTCACCCTCCAGCAGGGCGCGCGCCGCGCTCACCGCCTCGCCCGCCCGACGGATCAGGGACCTGACCGCAGACGGGCCGGGCGCGGGCAGTCGCGGGGGCGCGCTCTCCGTTCCCTCCCTCACGCAGTGAGCGTAACGGCTCGTTCGAATCCGCCCGCCGCGCCGCCGGCGTCCCCCCGCGGCGCGGCATCCGATGAGTTTCCGACCTCCGCTGAATCAGTACCGGTGCGCGCCACCCGCGGCGCGCCACGTGGACCCGGACATGCAGGAGGAGTCGTGAACGCGGTGAGAACGCGGCCCCGGGCCCGGACGCGCGCTACGAGATGCGCGAGGCCGTGCAGCTGGCCTTCGTGGCCGCGATCCAGCACCTGCCGCCGCGGCAGCGGGCCGTGCTCCTGCTCCGCGACGTGCTCGGCTGGTCGGCGGCGGAGACCGCCGCGCTGCTGGAGGCCTCGGTGGCCTCGGTCAACAGCGCGCTGCAGCGGGCGCGGGCCACGCTGGAGACGAGGTTTCCGCGCGACCGGCCGGGCGCGCGGCCGGCCGCCGCCGGGCCCGACGCCGGGCAGCGCGCCCTCCTCGAGCGCTACGTGCGGGCATGGGAGACCGACGACGTGGAGGGGCTGGTCGCCCTGCTGCGCGAGGACGCCGTCCTGAGCATGCCGCCGTTCCCGCACTGGTACCGGGGCCACGACGCGATCCGGTTCTTCCTGGAGTGGGTGTGGCGGGAGGGCCCTCCGGGTCGCTTCCGGCTGCTGCCCACCGCCGCCAACGGACAGCCCGCCTACGGCGTGTACGACCGCGGGACGGACGGCGTGTGGCGGCTCCGCACCCTCCAGGTGGTCACGCTGGAGGGTGGGGCGGTGACCGCGATGACGGCGTTCCGCGACCGCGGGCTGTTCCCGGCCTTCGGGCTCAGGCCGGTGCTGGACGAGTAGCGCGCCGGCGGCCCCGCCGGCCCGCCTCAGCCCTTCACGTACGACCGCATCTCGGTCACGCGCCCTTCCCTGACCCGGAGAACGTCCACGCCGCGGACATGGCCCCGGTTCTCCGGTCCCTCGTCCCAATCGAACCTCCAGCGGACCACCGCCCGGTCGCCGGCCGCGAACGCTTCCTCGGTCGTGAAGCGGGCGCTCGGGGTCGAGACGAAGAGCTGCTCGAAGAACGCGCTCACCGCCGGGCCTGCCATGCGCTCCCCGTCCGGGGCGGGCGTCGTGTTCTCGAACACGATGTCGTCCGCCAGGCAGGCCAGGTACGCATCCAGGTCCCGAGCGGCCAGGGCACGGTCGATCGCCTCGTGGACGGCCAGCGTCCGCCAGTCGGCGAGCAGCGAGGCCACCTGTGCGGTGTGCTCCGCGTAGTGGTCCGTCAGCCAGCCCAGGACGTCCAGCAGGCGCGTCGGGTGCGGGTCGCCGGGCCCGAACCGGACCGGCACCGTGCGGCCCCAGTCCCTGGCGTCGACCCCTGCCAGCAGGTCACGGATCGCCGCGTGCCGCTCGACCGTCTCGGCCAACGCCGCGTCCCGCTCGGCTCCGGTCGGCGTGCCGCCCGCCTTCGCGTTCGCCGCCTCGAACAGGTTCGAGGAATCCGGCGCGCTCGTCTCGCGCAGACCCGCCTCCAGCATGGCTCGGGCCGTCGCGTGATAGTGGGCCAGCACAGCGTTGACGTGGTACGCGAGGCCGGCCAGCGTGTAATCGTCGCCGGGTCGCCGCTGCCCCAACGCCTCCTCGGGCGCCTTCTCCAGGGCCCGCCGGTAGGCGTCCTCCGCCGCGTCGAACCGCTCCACCGCCAGGTCGGCCGCCGTGGGCGGCTGCAAGTCCCCGTGCTCCGTCGCGCTCATCCGAATCAGCCTCCTCTCGCCGTCGTCCAGCTCGCGGCGGCTGGTACGCACCCTATGGCCTGCGTGCCGGTCGAGTCACGGTCTGATCTGTGAGCGCGCGCGCCGCACGTCGACGCCCACGGCGCCGCTCGGACCACCGCGGTCCTCCACCTGCGCTGGCCCGCGGTCGTGGCCCGCGCGCCGGACATCACCGGCGCGGCAGGTCTACTCACTGTGCCAGAGCTCAGCCGTGGACATGACGCCCGAGTTCATGAAATTCGCCCTGTTCCCATCCGGGATGGTCGCCTTGCCGAGCCCGCCCACCGAGCCGCGAGCGGCCACGATCCAGACCGTCGGGGCGAGCCAGATGTACGGGACCAGCGCGCCGAACCGCGCGGCCACCAGCCGGTAGGCCGCGGCCCGCACCACCGGGTCCACCTGGGTGCGGCCGGCGTCGAGGCCCGCGTCGAGCTGCGGATCCCTGACGCGCGAGAAGTTGAGCGCCTGCCTGCCAACGGGGCCCGCGGTCGTGCTGCTCCACCACGCGTAGTTGGCGTCCGGGTCCGGGCAGTTGAACTGCCGCCACCCCTCGGCCTGAAAGGCGCCGACGATCGCGCTGGAGACCAGCACGCTCTGGTCCACCTCGATGATCTCGGTCTGGATGCCGGCCTCCTTCCACATGGCCTGGAGGAACTCGTTGCGCGCCCGCGCGGCCGGATTGTTCACGGTGGAGAACTGGAACGAGATCGGCCCTCGCTCCTTCTGGTACTGGGCGACCAGTGACTTCGCCTTGCCGAGGTTGTAGCTCGGGTACCCGGTCGGCCCGTAGTAGGGCGACCCCGGCGTGAAGGGGCCATCGGCCGGAGTGCTGATCCCATGGAAGAGGGTGGTCACGGCCTTGCGGCGGTCCGTCGCGTATGCGAGCGCCTGGCGCACCCGGACGTCGTTCAGCGGCGGGACGGCGGTGTTGAGCAGGATGCAGTTCTGGTCCGGCTCGCCCACCACGGCGCTGAGGTCGTTGAACTGCGTATAGCCGTCCCGGCTCCGGAAGTCGACGACGCTCTGGGCGTCGCTCGAGTGCATGATGTCGACGTCCCCCGCCAGCAGGCTGTTGCCGCGCGCGGCGGAGTCGGGGATGGGCTTGAAGGTGATCGAGTCGAGGTAGGGCAGGCCCGTCCGCCAGTAGTTCGGGTTGCGGGTCGCCGTGAAGTGGTCGCCGGGCACCCACTCCTTGAACACGAAGGGCCCGGTGCCGATCGGCGGCGTCTTCCCACTGCTGTCTCCGAGCTGCTTCAGCCCGGCCATGTAGCCGACGTGGCCCGTCAGGTAGGAGGGGAACGGCACCCACGGCGTGTGCATGGAGACGACGAGGGTCAGCGTATCGATCACCCGCGTGCCCATCATGTTGAGCAGATAGGAGCCGGTCAGCGGTGAGCGCGCGTATCCGTCGAGGTTGACCTTGACCGTGGTGGCGTCGAGCGGGCTCCCGTCGTGGAACCGGATCCCCGATCGGAGCGAGATCGTCCACTCCGTGTAGTCCGCGTTCGGGGTGACCGCGCGGGCGAGGTTGGGCGCGATCGAGCCGTCCGCGGCCTGGACACACAGGGTGTCGTAGATCGCCCGAGCGCACAGGAGGCCCGGCGAGTCCCAGGCCGACAGACGGGGGTCGAAGCCGGCCACCTCCGCCTCGATGGCGTAGGTCAGGCTCCCGCATCCCGGCGGCGGCCAGCCCCGCTCCGCGCCGTAGGAAGGTCCGCCTGTCAAGGCGGCTTGTCATCGGGGGGTGGTTGCCAGGACCATAGGCGCGCCACGATAGTGCCGGCCGGAGCGGATGTCAAGACATCTTGACGGCTGTGTCTCACGGGCGGTGCCCCTCGCGGATGGCCCGGCGTGACCTGACGGTCCGGCGGCGCCCGACCGCCGCCGGGCCCGGCACTTCCGCCTCCGATTCCGCCTCCGGACCTGCCTCCCGCGGGCGGCGGTCGGGCCCAGACTGCCGCCACGTGAACACCGACGTGGCCGGCGAGCTGCGGCGGCTCGCGCCCGAGCAGCAGCGGCTGCTGCTCCGCCGCCTGCGCGAGCGGCGCCAGGCCGGGGAGCTCCGTCCGCGGCCCGACCCCGACGGCCTGGCGCCGCTGTCCCACGCCCAGGAGCGCCTCTGGTTCCTCGACCAGCTCCAGCCGGGCAGCCCGGCGTTCAACGTCGCCTTCGGCCTGCGCGTCGCCGGTCCGCTCGACCGGGAGCGGCTGCGGCGTGCCCTCGACCTGCTGGTCGCCCGTCACGAGTCGCTGCGCACCGTGCTGGTCCTGGAGGACGGGCGGCCGCGCCAGCGGGTGGGGCCACCGCGAGCGGTCGACCTGCCGGAGATCGACCTTCGGCCGCTCCCGCCCGGCGAGCGCGCGGCCGCCGTGGACCGCCACGCCGCCGAGCACGCCCGGATCGGGTTCGACCTGGCGACCGGGCCGCTGCTGGCCGTCCGGCTGCTCGCCACCGGCGACGACGAGCACGTGCTGCTCGCCAACGTGCACCACGCCGTCTTCGACGGCTGGTCCGCGTCCGTCTTCGCCAACGACCTGGCCGCGCTGTACGAGGGGAAGCCGCTCGAGGCGCTGCCGGTCCAGTTCGGCGACTACGCCTGGTGGGAGCGCGAGCACCTCCAGGGGGAGGCCATGGAGGCGCACCTGGCCCACTGGCGGGACCGCCTCGCCGGCGCCCCCGTCCTCTCGACGCTGCCCGCCGACCGGCCGCGGCCCGCGCGGCCGGCCCACCGCGGCGGCCAGCACCGGTTCTCCGTGCCCACGACGCTGGTGGACGGCCTCGCGGCCCTGAGCCGGCAGCACGGCGTGACCGCGTTCGCGCCCGTCCTGGCGGCGGCGGCGCTCGTGCTCGGCGACGCGGCCGGCCAGGACGACGTCGTCGTCGGGACGCCCGTCGCGGCCCGCACCCGCCGCGAGCTGGAGCCGATGATCGGGTGCTTCGCCAACACGCTGGTCCTCCGCCTCGACCTGAGCGGGGACCCGACCCATCGCGAGCTGGTCGGGCGCGCCGGCGAGGTCATCCGGGACGCGTACCGCCACCAGGAGGCCCCGTACGCCAGCGTCGTGCAGGCCGTGGCGCCGCCGCGGGACTCCGGCCACAACCCGCTGTTCCAGGTCATGGTCAACTACGTCGGGGCCGGCGACGAGGTGGCCGCCGCGGGCGGGACGTCGTTCACGCCGGTGCGGGTCGAGAGCGATGCCTCGGACTTCGACCTCTTCCTGACGCTGACCCACGGGGCCGGCGAGCTGCACGGCTCGATCCGCTACGACGCCGACCTCTACTTCGCGGACACGATCGCGCGGGCAGCGGACCGGCTCCTGGCGGTGCTGGCCGACATGGTCGCCGATCCCGACCGCCGGCCGGCCACGCACCTGGCGGACGCGGAGCGCGCGTGGCCGACCGGCGACACGCGGGAGCCCGAGGCCGGCGCGGCGCCGCGCGGCGAGACGGAGCGGCGGCTGGCCGCGCTCTGGGCGGACGTCCTCGGGCTGCCGACCGTCAGCGTCACCGCCAGCTTCTTCGCCCTGGGCGGCCACTCGCTGCTGGCCACGCGCCTGCTCCACGGCATCCAGGCCGAGTTCGGACGGCGGATCCCGCTGCACGAGTTCTTCCGGCGCCCGACCATCGAGCGCGTCGCGGCGCTGCTGGGCGGCGAGCCGGGGGACCCGGGCGAGCCGGAGGATGCCGACCGGCTCCCGCCGGTGACCCGAGCGCCTCGGGACCGCCCGCTGCCCGCGTCCTCCGCCCAGGAGCGGCTGTGGGCGCTCGCGCAGCTCGACGGCCGCTCGATCCGCCACAACATGACGTTCGCCGGCCAGGTCCGGGGCCCGCTCGACGAGGCCGCGCTCCGGCGCGCGCTGGTCGAGGTCGTCCACCGGCACGAGGTCCTGCGCACGACGTTCGCCGAGCGCGACGGCCGGCCCGAGCCGGTCGTCCACCAGGACGCGGCCGTCTGGCTGGAGCCGCCCGAGCTCCCCGACGGCGCCGCCCGGGCCTGGATCGACGGGCAGGCCGTCGCGCCGTTCGACCTCGGCCAGGGCCCGCTGGTCCGCGCCGCCCTCGTGCGGACCGGCCCCGACGAGCACCGGCTGCTGATCGGGATGCACCACGTCGTCTGCGACAACTGGTCGTGCGGGCTGCTGTTCCGCGAGCTGGAGACGCTGTACGAGGCGTTCGCCGGCGGCCGGCCGTCGCCGCTGCCGGAGGTCGCGCTGCAGTACGCCGACTACGCCGCCTGGCAGCGCGAGCGGGCCCACGACCGAGACCTGCGCTACTGGAGCGAGCGGCTGCGCGACGCGCCGCCGCTGCTGCGGCTGCGCTGGGACGGGCCGCGCCCGGCGGTGCAGTCGCACCGGGGCGCCCGCGTCACCCGCCTCCTGCCCGCCGAGCTGGCGGGTGCGGTGCGCGAGCTGGCGTCGGGCGAGTCCACCACCCCGTACGCGACCCTGCTGGCGGCCTTCGCGGCCCTCCTCCACCGCTCCTCCGGCGAGGACCAGATCCTGCTCGGCACGCCGACCTCGGGCCGGCCCCGGCCCGAGCTGGAGGCGGTGATCGGCTATTTCGCCGACATCATGCCGTTCCGCGTCGAGGTCGCCGGCCCGTCCTCGTTCCGGGCGCACGCGCGCCGGGTCCACGAGCTGCTGGCCGAGGCGTTCGAGCACGGCGGCGCGCCGTTCGCCGAGATCGTGGAGGCGGTGCGCCCGGTTCGAGACCCGGCATACCACCCGATCTTCCAGAGCCTCTTCAGCTTCCTGGAGGAGTCGGAGCAGCGACCGGCTCTGGCGGGCGTGGAGGTCGTCTCCGACGATGTGCCCCGCGAGGGCACGGACTTCGACCTGTTCCTGACCGCGGCGTGGGAGGGCGACCGGCTGCGCTGCTCGCTGGAGCACAACACGGACGTGTTCGGCGCGGAGACGGCCGGCCGCATCCTGGACGCCTACGAGGCGGTGCTGCGGGCGGCCGTCGGCGACCCCGACGCGCCCGTCGGCGAGCTGCCGGTGGACCCGTCGCTGGTGGCCGCCGCGGCGCGGCCCGTGGTCGTCGCGGCGAGCTTCACGGCCGATCCCCTGGGCGGTTCCCTGGAGTTCTGGCTGCGCCGGCTGGGCCTGCCCGCGCGCGTGGCGTTCGCGCCGTACAACCAGGTGGTCCAGCAGCTGCTGGACCCGGCCAGCCTGCTCTCCGGCGCCGGCGAGGGCGACGGGATGGCCGTCGTCCTGCTCCGCTGGGAGGACTGGCTGCGCTTCCGCACGGCGGAGGAGGCGTCCCGGCCGCGCGAGGCGGTCGGCCGGTTCGAGGAGAACCTGCACGAGCTGCTGGTGGCGCTGCGCGGCTTCGCCGAACGCCAGCCGGACACGGAGCTGCTGGTCGGCGTCTGCCCGGGCTCGGCGACCTTCGCGAACGAGCCGTGGGCCTCGCTGTGCGCGCGGATGGAGGAGCGCCTCGTCCGCGGGTGCGCGGAGCTGCCGCGGGTGACCGTCGTGCGCGCGGCCCGGATGGGCCAGGGCCACGAGGCCGGCAGCAGCGACGACGCCCGGGCCGAGGAGCTGGGCCACATCCCGTACACGCCCGACTACTACCGGACCCTGGGGACCGTGCTGGCGCGGCGGGCGCTGTCGAGCTGGACGGCGCCGCGCCCGTGGATCGTCCTCGACCCGGCCCGCCTCCTGTACCGCGCCGGCGACGGCGGCCAGGTCGCGGTCGAGGCGCGGCACCTGCGCCTGGCGCGGTTCCTGCGCGACCAGGTGCGCGGCGGCCGGCGGCTGGCGCTCTGCGCGAGCGCCCGGCCCGAGGAGGTTCGGGAGGCCCTGGACGCCCACCCGGAGCTGCTGCTCCGCTGGGAGCGGGCGGCGGCCCGGCGGGCGGGTGGCGAGCTGCCCGACCTGCTGGAGGACCTGGCCGGGGCGAACGAGCTGGAGCTGGCCGGCTGTGTGGTCCTGGACGCCGACCCCGCCGTGTGCGCCCGGGTGTCGGCGCGCCACCCGGAAGCGCTGGCCGTCACGCTGCCGGCGGACGACGCCGGGGTGGCGCGCGTCCTCCAGAACCTGTGGGCGCTCGACGAGCTGCCCCGGCGGCCCGCGACCGGCGGGGACGGCGCCGCGGCCAGGGCCGGCGTCCTGCGCGAGGTCGCGGAGACGGTGACCGACGCCGCCTCCCTCGGCCGCCTCATGGCCGGCGCGAGCGGGTCGCGGGGCTCCACCCGCCCGTTCGTCCAGGCTCGGACCGAGCGGGAGCGGGCGCTGGCGGAGATCTGGGCCGCGACGCTGCACGTGGACCGGGTCGGGGTGGAGGACGACTTCTTCGAGCTGGGCGGCGACTCCATGCTGGCCATCCA
>VBJR01000410.1:3221-5933 GCA_005880175.1 Chloroflexota bacterium | reverse complement strand
AGGGTCAGGGGGCAGAACCCCAGGTCAGATCCTCTTCGTTACCTCCTACGTGCTCGAATGAGTTCCGACAGGCGTATGCGCGACCTCGTGTCGCACCCAAAAGTGCGCCAGAGCCGCGAAGTTGACCAGACCTGATCGCTGAAGTTGACCAGCTCTCGGAGGTGGTCGGCCGGTGTGAGCGAGGCGTCCGAAGAGCTGGGACTCCCCGATGCTGACTGTGTTCAAGCAGCCGTCGCAGCAAGGAGTCCCGGCACATGCTCACACAGGAGGAACACGTGGAGATCCACGCTCTGCGGAAGAGGGGCTGGTCCTACTCGGCGATCGCCCGGCACGCCGGGCTGAGCCGGAACACGGTCAAGGCGTACCTGCGGGACGGGCGCCGGCCGGGAGAGCGGCGGAGGTCGGTGGAGGACCGCTTCGAGCGCTTCCAGGAGTACGTGAGCCAGCGGCTGCGCGACGACCCGCACGTGTGGGCGAGCGCGCTGTACGACGAGGTTCGGGCGCTGGGCTACGAGCAGAGATACGGAAGCTGCGTTCTACTGGTCCATACTTGCTGAAGTTGTCGATTCCGATGACTTCGTGCCCGGCATCCAACAGTTCCGGGATCAAGTAGCCACCGACGAACCCGGCCGCGCCCGTGACCAGTATCTTCACAGTTCTGACCCCACTTCCAGTGACGTTCCAGATGTCGACAACCAGGCCCGATCGGCGATCTCCTCCGCCCGTCGCCGATCAATCATGATACTGGCGCCGGACCGATGGACTTGATGTCGTCTACAGACTCTGATCAGATACTCGTGCCAGTAGCGAACGGTCTACCTCTCGTGTAGCGTGCGGTGGCTGCCCTGAGGCAACACCCACGTGAGACAGAGCTGGTCCATCTGATCGGTGACCGGGCAGTAGAAGTGGAACGTCGGGTTCAGCCGGCACACCAGTGTGCCGGGACCGGCCCCTGTGGACGGTTCGTATGAACCGAGCTGGACGTCGGTCACGTACGCGTCATGCGTAGCAGCCAGCCGCACGTCCGAAGGGGACAGGTGGATGCTGCCGGACGTCGTACCACCTGCAAGCATGAACACCGCCGAGAGCCGGCCGTCTGTATCGACGACGAACTTGACCGAATAGTGATGCGTGTCGCGGCAGGGCTCGCCCACTATCGGCGGCTCGTCGTCCGGCCGGGTCGTCGTCGCCGTCTCGGCACGCGGGCGGGCGCCCACTTCATCGAAGGGCAATGCTGCGAGCAGGCCGACCAGGAGCAGTCCGCCGAGCAGAGCCCGCGTGAGCGCGCGACGGGCCAACGCCTACGCCTCGGAGGCCCGGCTCGGCTGGCCGGTGACCCGGTCGAGGTAGGGCGTCGCCGCTTCCAGCATGGCCTCTCGCACGTCCCGTTCCTCGTCCACCTCGCCAACGGACTCGTGCCGGCAGCCGCCGAACGCCTCGGCCCATGCCTGGGCGGACATACGGAGGCTCTGGTGCCAGCGCACGCTCTCTTCGGGGGTCGCATTCGCTCCGGTGTCGATGTGCTGGCGCCAGTACCAGAAGGCCGTCAGCTCGGTGCGGAGCGCCCGATGGCACGGCCAGCACGGCGGCAGCCGGACCCAGCGGCCATACGCCTGCTGGAGGTCGGCCACCCACTCGGCAAGGGCCTCGAACTCGGCCCGGCGCATCGCGCCGGTGAGCTGCGTCCAGTTCCAGGGGGGCAGGTGGGGCCGCCGCTCCTCAGCCACGGCGCAGCCAGCCTGGCAGGGATCGGCTCGACGCCGAGGCCTCCGGCGGTCGCGCCGCCCGTCGCCAGAGGCGAGTGCGATGGGCCAGCCGGACGCGCACCAGCGCCGGATCGTGCGTGTGGTACAGGAGCACCGCCCGGCCGGCGGGGATGCCGCGGATCGCGGACACCGGCAGGCGCGGGCGCCACACAGTGCCAGCCGTCGTCGAGGTCTGGCTCATCTGCGTGCCGCGCGTGAGCGATCGCGCTGGCACCTCGTGCTCGCCGGCAAGCTGGGAGATCGCCTGCAGGTCCCGAATGTCGGTCAGGCCGCCGAACACGAGACGCGCCCGCGAGCTCGAGAATGCGGCGTCTGCGACCTGCTCGCCGTAGCGGTCGCGGAGCTGGGCGAGCGACTGCACGGCCCACGTGAGGTTCACGCCCTGGCCGGCGCCCTGCGTCAGGATCTTGAGCAGCGACGGCAGCGGGGCGATGTTCGCCAGCTCGTCCAGGCAGAGCAGCAGTCGCGCCGGCAGCCGGCGCCGTTCCCACAGCTCGTACGTGCGCTGCACGACGTGCTCTACGAGCGCGGCGGCGAGTGGGGCCAGCAGATCCTGGTCGGCCGTGGGCGCTATCAGGTACAGCGTCGAGCGCGTCAACAGGAAGTGGTCGACGTCGAGCTGGTTGGGGCCGTCGCAGCTCTCCAGCACCCGGCCGTTCTGGAGGGCACCCAGCGCGGTGCGGGCCGCGGAGAAGATGGAGCCCAGCTCCTCTGTCGGCACGCGCGTCATGCCCTCCAGCTCGTCGGACCACGCTTCACCGACCCGCGTTGCGGCCCTGTTCAGGATGATCGATGGCTCGTGCAGTTCGTTGCGCGCCAGCCAGCGCAGCACCCCCCGCACGCCGAGATCTTCGATGGACGCGGCGTGGAAGTAGCCGCGGAGGACGCGCACCGCGTTGTCGCGCCAGTGGTCGGCGCCGCGGGTGCCCACGCCGGCGCCCGAGGC
>VBJR01000410.1:0-3187 GCA_005880175.1 Chloroflexota bacterium | reverse complement strand
GCGCCCAGACCATCACGCGACCCGCGTGTGCGGCCGCCAGAGCGCGGCGGTTGTCGACGGTCGCTTCGATGACATCGGGCTTGGTGGAGGCGGACACGACCGCGCCGTCCCAGAGCAGGACCTGGGGAACGAGCACGCCCTGCGTCTTGCCCACCCGCGGCGGACCGACCACCGCGACGCAGTCTTCGGGACTCGCCGTCAGGAACGAGGAGGTCAGACCGGAGGCGCTCCAGGCCAGAAACGGGTGCTGGAGCCGGCGCGTGCCCGGCTGGCGGCGCAGGCCTGCCGGAACGTGAGCCGCCGCGCGATGGTCGGCCGACGCACCGATCACGCGGCTGGCGATGGCCACGGCGGCAGCCAGCAGGCCGGCGAGGATCGCGAAGAGCACGCCGTAGTAGAGCCAGGCAGGCGGGGCCAGAGGCTGAGCGGCGCTCGGCCAGCCGGCGGAGGGGTCGCGGGGATGCCGCAGCATGCCGATGGCAACGGCCGGCGCGTCTCCGATTCCGACCGGAGGCCAGGCCCGGTGGCTGATCAGGCCCGCCAGCTCGCCTGTCAGCCAGAGCAGCACGGCCGCGCCGAGCAGCGCGGCGAGGAGGCCGACCGCCAGCTCGGCGAGGCGATCCTCCAGCGAGTTTGCTCCGCCCATGCGTCAGCCCTGCGCCGTCCGGGCGATCGAGGGCGGGAGGAGCACGCTCGGGTCGATCGAGCGGAGCGTGTTCCAGGAGTCGCGGTCGACCTCGAGGTGCAGGTGCGAGCCCCAGCTCAGGCCGCTGTCGCCCTGCTGGCCGAGCGGCGTGCCGAGCTGGACCTGCTGGCCCCGGCTGACCAGCGTCTCCCCATACCCGCCCGTGGAAGCGGACCACGACATGGTTGCCGTAGCCGGCGCCGCAGGAGTCGTGCGTCCCGTTGGGGCAGCCGGAGGCGACGTCGAACACGACGCCGGCCGTGACGCTGTACTCGGTCGCTCCTTCCTGGCAGGCGATGTCGATGCCGTGGTGCTTGCCGTCCGGCGTGAACAGCTCGACGGCGCCGTACGCCTGGAGCGTGCGCGGTCTGCACTGACCGCCGAACGGGTCGCCAGCCATGACGTTGGCGGCGCACGCCGCCGTCCACGTCGAGCGAAGCTGCGCCAGCGCGGAGGGGAAGTCAGCCGTGCCGTAGCTCCGCACCGCCGCGTCGACGTCGCCGTTGGCGGTCTTCAGGAGCGAGGCCAGGTAGTAGCCGGCCAGCGTCAGCGCGTCGGGTGGAGCGTACGGGTCCCAGGCGCCGCCGCCGGGACGGGGATGGACGGCCGCCACCGCGCGCCAGGTCGAGGGCAGGAACTGTGCGAAGCCGAGCGCGTGCTCGCCAGCGACCGGGATGGGGTCCGCCCAATCGCCCAGCGCAACTCCCGCTGGACGGCCGACCAGGACCGCCGAGGCTCCGCCGGGCGCCAGTGCAACCCGGTCAACGTCCGCCGCGAGGTCGCCGAGCCAGGCCAGCGCCTGCTCGTCCGGCACGCCGGCCGCCGCCTCGCCCCAGTGCGTCTCGCGGTAGGTCACCGCGAGCAGGACCAGCTCGTCCACGCCCGTCCTGGTCGCGGCCAACCGGGCAGCAGTCTCGACCCCCGACCGGACCGCGTGGCCGTCGATCGTGCCCGTGCCCCCGCAGGCGCTTCTCTGCGCTGACGGCTGGCCACTGAACAGCAGCGGTACGGCGACGAGGGTGCCGGCCATCGCGGCCACCGACCCGCCCGCCACAGCGAGGAGCTTCATCATGGCCGTCGTCCTGTGGCCGGCCGGCCACCCGGTGACGGGACCTTACGAGACGCGGCAGAGCGGTATGCCCAGCGCTCCCGGAGGGCCCGGCGCTCCGCGCGAGCGCGCTCGGCTTCGATGCCGCTGGCGTCCACCCCGGGCCACTGCCATCCAACCGCCATGGCGACGCGGTGCGCAGCGTGGTAGAAGTCGCCCATCCGGTGGTGCCACGTCGCTGGCTCGGGACGAGATCTCGCGGCCTGGTCAGCTGCGGCGGCGTAGTGCTCGGTGGACGTGCAGGCAGCGCATCCACACAGTCGATTGGCAGGGTTGTGCGGCTGGGCCAGTTTGTGGACGTACGAGTCGATGAGGTTCGCCATTGCCTGCGCGTCCGGCCAGGGAGGGAGGCCGCTGGAGCAGGAGGCGGCGGCCAGGTCAGCAGCGGCCGACCGCAGGTCGTCGTACCTCGATCGATAGGCGGGCAGGAACATGTCCTCGGTCACCCGCGTCGCTTCCGAACCGGTCTCGTCCAGGTGGTCGGCAGACACGATCTGCGCGAGGCCGGCAACGACCGACTTCGCGCGGTCATCCTCGTGCGCTCGTCGGCCACCGGCGGCACGCTGTCCCTGAACGCGATCTGTTCCCGTGCGCCGACCTGGAGTTGCTCCAATCGGGCCGCGGGGTGACGGCGCGCGAGTTCGTTGAGTAGCAGCTCGGGCGGCTCGCCGAAGGAGTGAGCCCACGAGCCGCCCGCCTCCCGCCAGGAGCCGTCTTCGAAGATGATGTCGGCCAGCCGTTCACGTTCCCTGGCGTCCGCAAGACGCAGTTCGGCCGCCGGCCTGCCCTGCGCCTCCATGATCAACAGGTCGACTTCGTGGTCCGAACTGAGCAGCGCCGCCCACCGCTCGCGTGCCCAGTCCAGCGCGCGCAGGCGGAGGAACTCGACATGGTCAGCCAGGACAGCGCTCAAGGCTTGCCGGGTGACAGTGTCATGGGCTTGATCGATGGCCTCCGCCAGGAGGTGTGGCGACGGCACGTGGCGGCCCTGATCGTCACGGACAACCACTTGCTCGCCATCGCGTCGCATCTCGATGAGAGCGACGACCGCCGCCCGTGCCGTCTCCACCGGCCAGACGGTGGTCAGGCTGACAATCACGTATCCCATCGGAGTCTCCTCACCCGAGCACGCCTTCCTCACGGCTGTCGTCCAGTCGTCGGTGGACCGTCGGTCCGACGCGGTGCTGTGGAACCGCTGGAGCCGCGTGCCCATCCATCGCGAGACGCGCGGCGTTCCAGACGAGCCTGTTCCAGGCTGATCGCATCCTCGGTCTTCGAGCGGACCGCGGGCTTCACACGCTCCTTCGCCTGGCGGTCGATCTCGACGAAGTACAGCTCCCAGCGCGAGTCCCACTCCAGCTCAGGTCGATGGAGTTTCAGGAAGACGTAGAGCG
>VBJR01000252.1 GCA_005880175.1 Chloroflexota bacterium | reverse complement strand
GGGCGCCCGGTTCCTGGGCTGAGCAGGCTCAGCCGGATTCCACCGAACAGTCGGCGACTCGGCGCCACGTCCGCCTCCGTCGGTGGAATCCGGCTCAGACGCCGCGCAGCACCAGCACCGTCCGGTCGTCGCCCGGTACGCCCGCGCTGAACTCGTCTGTGGCCGCGAAGAACGCGGCCGCGACCTCCGCCGCGCTGAGGCCCGCGCAGCGCTCGGTCAGATCCAGCACGCGGTCGTACCCGAACAGCTCGCCGGTCCCCTCGCGCTCCGCCTCGCTGAACCCGTCGGTGGCCGCGACCAGCATGTCGTCCCGGCCCAGGCGCAGCGAGCGGCTGGCATCGCCCCACTCGGGCAGGATCCCGAGGGGCGGCGCCTGGGCGCGGACCAGCCGCGCCGTGCCCCCCGCCGGCCGGTAGACGACCGGCGAGTGCCCGGCGTTGGCGACCAGCAGCGAGGCGGCGCCCGGCTCGACTCTGGCGATGAATACCGTCGCGAACAGGCCCAGCCGGCCGAAGTCCTCGCCCAGCTCGGCGTTGGCGGCGCCGAGCACCGCCGCCGGGTCGCTGGCCGGGTCGCGCGAGGCGGTCCGGATGCTCGCGCGCGCCATCGCCACCAGCAGGGCGGCCGGCACGCCCTTCCCGGCGACGTCGCCCAGCACGCAGACCAGCCGGCCGTCGTGGCGGGTGTGGAAGTCGAAGAAGTCGCCGCCCACCGCGAGGGCGGCGCGCGACTCGGCGAAGACGTCAAGTCCGGGCACGCAGGCCGGCGGGGGCGGGGTGAGGCCGGCCTGCACCCAGCGGGCCAGCTCGAACTCCAGCTCCACGCGGGTGCGGCGCAGTGTCTCCTGGTACAGCAGCACCCCTTCGAGCTGTGCCCCCGCGAGCGCGGCGAGCGCGGTGGCCAGCTTCTGCTTCGGCATGTCGAAGCCGGAGCCCGGAGGCGACACCAGGCCCAGGACCCCGCTCGGACGCGTGCGGAGCGGGATGGGGACCATCAGGACCCGGCGCCCGTCGAGCAGCGCGCTCACCGCCGGCGCCAGGCCGGTCCCGAACGCCCGTGCCAGCTCCCGCTCGCCGGGCAGGTCGAGCGGCGATCCGGGCGAGCGCACCAGGAGGGGGACGCCGGCCGCCGGCTCCAGGGCCGCGAACCCGCCCTCGGCCCGGACGAGCTTCCCCGCCTCGCCGACCAGCGCGTCGAGGAGCGGCTCCGGCTCGAGCTGGCCGCGCATGACCTGGGCCAGCTCGTAGATGGCGAGCAGCTGGTCCTGGACCTCGATCAGCTCCGAGGTGAGCGCGTCGAGCTCGTCGTCCCGATCGGGGGGGCGCCGGGTCACCGGCCCCTGAGCAGCGAGGCGACCAGGTCGACCACCTCGGTGGAGCGGATCGGCTTGGTGGCGAAGCCCTCCACCTGGACCTCGCCGGCGGCGCGGTGGTGCGCCTCGTCGCCGCTGGCCGTCAGCAGGACGACGGGGATGGCCGCCAGCGCCGGGTCGGCGCGCAGGGCCCGGACCAGGCCGATGCCGTCGAGCTCGGGCATCTCCAGGTCCGTGATCAGGAGGTCCGGCGCGATGCTCGCCGTCGCCCGCAGGCCCTCCTCGCCATCGACGGCGAAGCTGACGTCGTGGCCCGCCCGCTCCAGGACCAGGCCGAGCATGCGCCGGACGACCACGCTGTCGTCCACCACCAGGATCCGTGCCATGCCCGCACGCCAAATCTCGGGCAGGCGCGGATGCGGTGTCAAGATTCCCGCTCGCGGATTCGGCTTTGCCCGCCGGCCCGACCGTTGTCCAGCCTTTGTCGGCAGGGCCATGGACGCCGACCCTGTGGGTGCTCGGCGACCGGGTCGGCCGGTCCCTGCTCGAGAACGCGGACCCCGCCGTGCTGGCGAAGGGCCGCTCGCGGATCCTCGCCGCGACCGGCGAGCGGCGGGACGTCGTGCGGTGGCGCAACCGCCACGTCCGCCCCGACCGGACGACGGGCTGGCTGTCGATCGCGTCGATCCCGCTCCGCGACCGCGACGGGGACGTCACCGGCCGGGTCGCGTTCGGCCTGGACGACACCGGTCGCAGGCGGGCGTGCTCGCCCTGCGCCGCCTCGCGACGGATGCCATCCGCACGCGCGCCGGAGGGACCACGGGCAGTCGATCGCCCGCCGACGCCGTCCCGACGGCGGGCCGCGCGGCGGCCTGCGCCAGGCTGCGACAGAGTGGACGCACCGCGACGTCGATCCTCCCAGCACCGCGACCGGGGTCAGGCGCTGGTGGAGTTCGCGTTCGTCGCTCCCATCGCGCTGTTCCTGATCTTCGCCGTGCTGGAGGGCGCCCTGCTGCTGTTCACGATCGGAACGTCGCGGTTCGCGGCCGGCCAGGGCGCCATCCGGGACGCCGAGCTCGGCAATGCCGCGAACGCGGACACCCAGGCCATCCAGGCGATCCGGACCGGGCCGCTGGGCTCCACCTCGCTGGCCACGGTGACCGAGATCGACATCTACCGCCTCAAGGCGCAGTCCAACGGCCAGCTCAGCGTCGACGCGACCGCGTACAACCGCTACCGGCTGGACGGCAGCGCGATCTCCGTCACCTGGCAGCCCGCGGTCCGCAACGTTCGCCAGGGCTTCACCGACTTCCTGGGTCTCTCGATCACCTACCAGTACCAGTGGGCCAGCGGGCGGCTGCTCGGCGCGGCCCCGATGCAGCTGTCGCAGGCGTTCGATGTCCGGCTCGAACCGCAGACCTACTGACCCCGGGGTCCGCTCCCGGCGCCAGGCCGGCCAGGCGGCCGTCGAGCTGGCGCTCGTCCTCCCCACGCTGCTGGTGCTGCTCTTCGGGACGTTCAACGTCGGCATCCTGATCGTGGACAAGGTCGTCGCCGCCTACGCCGCGCGCCAGGGCGCGAGGCTCGCGGCGGTCCTCGGCAGCGGCCTGGTCTACGGAACCGTCACCGAGGTCGATATCTACCGGGCCGACGTCACCGGCGCGGCGAGCGACGGCTCCTTCACCTCGGCCGTCAACCCGTACGACCGCTACGACGGCGCCTGCAACCAGCTGTCCCAGGGCTTCCCGGCCTCGGCCCGGGCGCAGACGCCGCCCAACGAGGTGTCCATCGGGGTGTGGATCAAGTGGCAGTACGTCACCCCGACCGGGTACCAGTCGGCGTCCCTCACGCTCACGGAGTACTGCGTCATGAAGACGTCCCCGGTGCTGTCGTGATCGGCCGCCGGACGCGGGTGCAGCGCGGGCAGGCGATCGTCCTGCTCGCCGTCGCCTTGATCGTGCTGCTGGCCGGGATCGGCCTCGCCTTCGACGCCGGGTTCGACTACTACTGGAGCGTGGGCGCGCAGCGGGCGGCGGCGGCCGCCGCCCTGGCCGGCGTCGTCTGCATGCCCAGCCAGTTCTCGCCGGCGTCGGCCAACCCGGCCGGGTTCGACGCGACGGACCGCGCCATCGCCGAGGCCCGCCGCAACGGCTTCGACGTGAGCGACACCGCCGACCAGGTGACGGTCACGCCGGCCCAGGTCGCCGGGCAGCCCACCCAGCTCCAGGTCACGGTGTCGCGGACCGTGCCGACGCTCTTCATGCAGGTCTTCGGCATCCGCAGCTTCACCGTCTCCCAGCTGGCGGTCGCGTCGTACCTGCCGCCCGTCTCGATCGGCCAGTCGGGCGGGCAGCAGGGGTCCACCGTCTCCCAGCTCGGCACGGGCAACAACTACTACTTCATGCGCGCCTTCGGCTGGGCGGCGGACCGCGGCCAGGGCGACGCGTACAGTCCCAACCCGGCGTACGAGTACGGCGGCGCGCTGTCGCCCGCCTCGACGGACGTGCACCAGATCAGCGCGCAGAACGGCACCGACACGGCCGACGCCAGCCTGCCGGCCCGCGGCGGCTACAACTACCTGATCACGCTCCCCGGGTCCGGGTACAGCGTCCAGGTCTACAACGCCGTCTTCGCCCCGGACGGCAACGGCGGCCTGGCGCACAACTACTGCGAGAACAGCAAGACGGTGACCATCCCCGGCTTCCTCCTGGGGTCGATCGGGCCGTGCAGCTCGGGCGGCAACTACTACTACCACGAGGAGGACTCGGTCAACTTCTCGGACAAGACGACGTTCGACGCGATGGAGTACGAGCTGTTCCAGGTGAACAACACGTTCGTGCGCAGCAGCGACGTCGAGCTGTCGGACATGACGGTCCTGCCCATCGACGCCAGCGGCTGGAGCGCGAGCAGCAACCAGTACACCAACGTCAACACCGGCGGCAAGATCACGCAGGCCTACAGCCTGGCCACCGGCCAGCCGACCGACATGGCCATCTACCACAACTGGGTCAACGTCGCCAGCTACGACGGCTCGCGGGACGGCGGCCTCGTCGTCAACCAGACGAAGTACGCGTCGGCCCTGGCCGCCGGGACGTACCGGCTGCGGGTGGACGCCCTGAACTACAACGGGACGAACCCGCCCGGGAACGGCCTGGCGCACAAGGGGTACGCCGTGCGGGTCGTGGCGCCGAGCGGCAGCGTCTGCACGACGTGCGTCAGCGCGTGGAACGACATGTGCTACTACACCCCGATCAGCACGACCGGCGGCGGCTCGTTCACCGTCCCGCTCTTCTCCCTGCCCCAGCAGTACGCCGGCTACACGGTCTACGTGGACGTCTTCGACCCGGGCGACATCTCGGGCGGCGGCAACGTGGACGTCAACATCCTGACGCCGAGCGGATCCATCGCCACGCCCACCTCCCCGCAGACGGTGCTCGTCCAGGACCTGGGCACCTCCCGGGGCTCCGCGGCCGGAGCGACCGTCATCGGCAACCCGTCCACCGCGACGTTCCGGGCGACCTCGAACGGCACCACGCTGTACAACGGGCACTGGGTCGAGCTGCTCATCCCGGTGCCGTCGAGCTACAACCCGGCCGCGGGCTCGTCGTGCTCGCCGTCCGCCGGCACCGGCACCTGGTGCCTCCAGTATGTGACCTCGACCGGGGTCACGTCCACGGACACGGTGACGGTGACCATCGGGCTCCAGGGCAACCCGGCCCACCTGATCACCGGCTGACCCCGCGCTGACGCCGTCGCGCCCCGGCGGCGCCGGGGCCGGGACGGAGACCGGTGGGATCGTCTGAGGTGAGCGAGATGGACCCCAGACTTGCCAGGCTGCTGGAGGACGCGATACCTGCCGACGGCCGCACTCCTGCACAGGTGCGCGAGTCGCGGGCACGCCTCCTGGGCCTGCTCGCCGAATGGGGCGTCATCGAACTTCCCGGCGGGCGGGCCACGGCTGGCGGCCCGCCTCGCCGGCATGACGCCGGCGCTCCCCGCCTGACCATCGTCCGCTGAGCCGGATTCCACCGAACAGTCGGCGACTCGGCGCCACGTCCGCCTCCGTCGGTGGAATCCGGCTGAGCGCGCGCGTCCTCCTGCTCGGCTCGGTCCTGCTGGCCAGCCTCGCCGTCCTGGTCCGCCCGGTGTCGGACCCCGACGTCTGGATGCACCTCGCCACCGGCGGCTGGATCGTCGCCCATCGCCGCCTGCCCGACCACGACCTGTTCACGTACACCGTCCCCGCGCACCGCTGGACGGACGCGGAGTACCTGTCCCAGGTGGCGATGTGGCTGATCCACGCGAGGGCCGGGCTGGCCGGCATCAGCGTCGTGTTCGGGCTGCTGATGGGAGGCGGCGTGGTGCTCGCGGTCCTGGCCGCGCGGCCGGGCCGCCAGCCGTACGTGATCGTCGCGGCCGGGCTGGCGCTCGCGGTCGTCGCCGGTCTCCCGGTCTGGGAGGCCCGGCCCCAGGTCGTCACGTTCTTCCTGCTCAGCCTGGAGCTGCTGTGGATCCGGCGGTCGATCGAAGGGACCGGCCGGGCCATCCTGCTGCTCCCGGCGCTGATGGTGCTGTGGAGCAACCTCCACGGCGGCTGGCCGGCCGGCCTGCTCTTCCTCGCCGTGGCGATCGCGGCCGAGACCGCCCGCTGGCTGGCCGATCGCGCCAGCCCCGTCCACCCGGCGCAGGTCAGGCGCCTCAGCGCCGTCGCGGCCCTGTCCCTGCTGGCGGTGGGCGTCAACCCGAACGGCCTCGCGGTGTACGTCTACCCGCTCCAGACCATCGCGAGCGCCGCCCAGCAGGGCCTGATCGCCGAGTGGCAGTCCCCCGACTTCCACCAGGCGATCTTGCGCGGGTTCGAGGTCATGCTCCTGCTCGTGGTGGCCGGCCTCGCGGTCGGCCGTCCGGGACTGCTGGACGTGCTCCTGGTCCTCACGGGGATCGCGCTGGCGCTGGAGTCGGTCCGGAACATCGCGCTCTTCGTCGCCGCGGCGACCCCCGTGCTGATCGTGACCTGGTCGGACGTGTGGCGGCGGGCGGCCGCTCGCGGCGCCCTGGCGCGGCGAGCCCGGGTCGCGCCTGGCTGGCTGCCGGCGGCCACGGCCGGCCTGCTGGCGCTCGTCACGGGGCTCGTGCTCGCCCGGATCGCGACCAACCTGGCCCAGCAGCCGGAGGTCACCGGCCGCGTCGCCCCGGTGCGCGCGGCCGACTGGCTGGCCGGCCATCCCGAGGCCGGCACGCGGGTGTTCAACGAGTACGGCTACGGCGACTACCTGGCGTACCGCTTCGCCCCGGAGCCGAACCGCCGCGTGTTCGTCTACAGCGAGGGCGTGGTGATGGGCGACGCGCAGCTCGAGCGCTACGAGGAGGTCGTGACGCTCGGCCCCCGGTGGCGGCAGGTCATCGACCAGGCCGGCGTGGACTACGTCGTCGTCAGCCGCGGCTGCCCGCTCGACGTCGCGCTGGCAGGGCAGCCCGGATGGACGCTGGCGTACGCGGATCCCACCGCGGTGATCTACCTGCGGGCGGGCGCAGCGCGATCCTGAGCAGCAGGCCCCCGACCAGCCCGGTGGCGATCAGCGAGGGCCAGGGGTCGGGCGCGACAGCCGCGGCGGCCGCGGCGGCCGAGAAGACGGCCCACGGCCCGACCCGCGAGCGCCCGTCGATCGCCATCGCCAGGCCGACCAGCACCAGGTCGCTCGGCAGCGCGTGCGGGGCCACGATGACGCCGCCGGCCACCAACGCCGCCCACGGCTCCCGGCCCCGCCGCATCGCGACCGCGAGCACGGCGGCCAGCACGGCGAGGGAGAGGGCGAGCGTGAGCAGCGGACGCGGCCCCGACCCCACGAGGAGCCACGGCCAGGTCCCGGGATCGAGCTCGCGCCCGTTGCGCCCGACGGTGGCGGCAGTCGCCCCGAGCCACGCCCCCACCCAGCTCGCCTGGCGGGCGCTCGCCACGGCGACGAGGCCGAGCGCGGCGACGCCCCACGCGGCCAGCAGCCGCCACCGCCTGGCCAGCAGCAGCGCCGCCGCGACGGGGAGCACCAGGTGCGGCTTCACGAGCGTCAGGCCCAGCGCGAGGCCCGCGACCACCGGCCGTCCGGAGCGCTCCGCGGCGATGCAGGCCCCCAGGCCGAGCGCGACCAACCCGTCGAGCTGCACGTTCAGGAGCAGCACCAGCGTCGGGAAGCTGGCCGCGACCAGGACCGGCGCCCAGCGATCGGCGGGCGCGGCGAACGCGACCCCCGCCAGCAGCGCGGCCAGACCGACCAGGAGCAGCAGCCGACCTCCCCAGCCGAAGCCCGCGGCACCGAACGGGATCGCCAGGAGGGCAACCCACGGCGGCGAGAGGAACGGCAGCAGCCGGCCCTGGCCCTTCAGGTCGAAGCTGCCGCCGCCGGTGATCGCGTCCTGGGCCCGCTGCTGGGCCGACCGGTCGTACAGCAGCTCCGGGCGCGGGCCCGCCGCCAGGCCGGCCCCGGTGGCGAAGGCCGTCCAGTCGCTGTCCACGAGCTGGCGGTCGCTCCGGCCGAAGGCCAGCGCCGCGTACGCGACGCAGACGCCGAGCAGCGCGATCCTGCCTCGCGCGCGCCACGCCGCGACGTCCATGTCCGCCAGCCAACGTACGGACCGCGGGCGACCAGGCCGGGTTCCTGCGCCTCCCCCCTGGCGATCAGGTTGCGATCGCCGTGCTGCCGTTTCGACGTGAGGCCGACCGGGGCCGGACGCCGGGATGACCGGGCCGCTGCATAGCGTCAGGCCCGTGATGGCGTGCGACCCGGGATGGGGCGTGGCGCCCGGCCTCGCGGCTCATGACACGAACGGTCCGGTGGTTCGTACCAGAGCGCAGATGGCCGGTCGGGAGCGCAGGTGGAGACGCGGGAACCCGCTCCTCGTCGGGGTCGCGGGGATCCTCGTCGCGGCCGGCGTCGCCATGGCGGCGCCGAGCCTCCTGGCGCTCGGCCGCAGCGCCGGCCTCGTTCCGGTCGCCCATCGCGATGCCTTCCAGGTCGGGCGCTCGGGGATCGGCGTCGTCGGGACGTACGGGGACTGCTCGGGACGCGCCTCGGTCGGCTGGGACGGCGCGTACTACGACGTGTGCATGGGATCCCCGTACTGGATCGGGCACGCGGCCATCCTCGGGGCGATCCTGAGCGCCGACCGGATCACGTACTGGGACGACGCGGGCGCCGCGCACCGATGGCGGGTGATCGGGCGCCGGGTCCTCGGCTCCGGGTCCCGCTACCCGGGCCGGCTGCCGGGCGCCGTCGCCGAGCTCCAGACGTGCGTGGAGCCGCTGAACGCCTCGTCCCCGGTCGAGATCGTGGACTACGCGTGATGGAGGAGTACCCCGAGAGCCTGGCGTGCTCGTTCTGCCGCGTGGACCTGGGCACGCGCCTGACCGCGGTTCGGGTGCGGACCGGGTGCGGGGACTGCTTCGACCTCTGCGAGCCGTGCTACCGGGGCTACTGGCTGGTGGAGGCCGGCGAGGAGCTGGAGGAGTTCGAGCCGCGGCTCAGCCTGCGCGCGATCGTGGCGCAGCGGGCGACGCTGATGTTGATCCGCAACCTCGTGAGCGCCGGCCTGGAGCCGGACGAGCCCGCCAACGTGGACCTCATGCGGAAGGTGGCGGACCTCCTCCTTCACGGTGTGGAGAGCTGAGCCCGGATCCCGGCACGGGATTCCCGGCGGCGGGCGCGGCTCGGTCCTGATCGTCGAGGACGACCCCTCGTCGGCGGAGCTGCTGTCGGCGGTGCTCGAGGACGAGGGCTTCCAGCCGATCGTCTGCACGAACGCGCGCGACGCGATCGGCCCCTTCCGCCACCTGCAGCCGGTGGCGATCCTGATCGACTGGGTGCTCCCGGGCGGGTCGGGGATCGAGCTGTGCCGGGTGATCCGCGGTCTCGACCCGATCGTGCCCATCGTCTTCGTGAGCGGGCGCACGGACGAGGCCAGCG
This sequence comes from Chloroflexota bacterium, assembly GCA_005880175.1. Next base: position 475 of record VBJR01000252.1, on the reverse strand, counting down.
TGAGCCGGGGCCTGGACGCGGGCGCCGACGACTTCATCAGCAAGCCGTTCCGGCCGCAGGAGCTCGTGGCCCGCCTCGACGCGCACCTGCGCAAGCTCGGCACCCTGCCGCCGGCGCCGGGCGAAGAGCACGAGGTCGAGGCGAGGGGCACGCGCATGGTCGGCGAGGTCGAGATCGACCTCGCGGCGCGCACCGCCCGGGTGCGGGGCAAGCCCGTCCCGCTCGGGCTGCTGGAGTTCCGGCTGCTCGAGTACCTCGCGCGCAACGCCGGCGTCGCGCTGTCGCGTGAGCAGATCCTCCACGAGGTCCACGGGTACGAGGACATCCAGACCGACCGGGTGGACCTGCTGGTGCGGCGGCTCCGGGCCAAGCTCGGCCTCGGCGAGTGGATCGCGGCCGTCCCGGGCTACGGCTACCGGCTGGAGCGGCCCCGGCGGTGAGACCCACGGCAGCGCCCCGCGTCGCGGGCCGCCTC
>VBJR01000251.1:12387-22228 GCA_005880175.1 Chloroflexota bacterium | reverse complement strand
AGTTCGGCCGCGTGTACGGCGGCCGCGAGGTGGCGCTCGACGTCAGCCACCGCTGCCCGCCGTCGGTGCTCGAGGCGGGCGACCGGCTCCTGTCCGCCACGCAGCCGGGCCGGCCCGCGCGCCGCTTCCGCAGCGCCCGCCCCGAGCCCGAGGCCGAGCCGGCGGTGCGGCGGGCGCGCGAGGCGACGGCGGTGGACGAGGCGTTCTACGTGGCCCGCGAGATCCGCCGCCTGATGCTGGAGGACCCCGGCCTCCGGCCCGGCGACTTCGCGGTGCTGCTCCGCTCCACGACCACGCTGTCGGCCCCGTTCGAGGAGGCGATCCGGGCCCTCGACCTGCCGTACGAGGTGCGCGGCGTGGGCGCGCTGGCCCGGAACGAGGTGGTTCGCTTCCTGCTCACGTACCTGCGGGCCGTGCGGGAGCCGGACGACCCGGAGTCGCTGGAGCGGCTGCTGGCCTCCGGCCTCAGCGGGGTGGGCGCCCGCGCGGCCGGCCGGCTGCGCCGCCACGCGATCGAGGAGGGCCGGGTGTTCGCCAAGGTCGTCCACCGCGTGCTCCACTGGCTGCACGCGACCGACCCCGGCGACTGGCCCCTGCCCTGGGCGCCGGCGGAGCCGGCCCGGCCGGCCGAGCCCGTGGAGCCGGCCGAGCCGGCCGCGGCCGAGCCGCCGCCGCAGCTTCCCCCGCCTCCACCCGACTTCGCCGCCTACCTGAGGCCCGACGAGCTCCGCGCCCTGCACACGGCCGTCACGGCCTACTACGAGGTCGCCCGCCGGGCCCGGCGCCTGCCGGTCCACGCGCTCGCCCACACGATCCTCCTGGAGGCCGGCGTGATGGAGCGCATCCTCCACCTGCCGCTCCCCGACGAGGAGCGGGCCGAGGCGCTCGACGAGCTCCGCGCGGCTCTCGACGCGTTCGGGGAGCTGGAGGAGGTCTGGGAGCGGCTGCACGGCGCGCCGCCCCTGCTGGCCGACGTCGCGCCTCGCCTCGACTCGCTGATCGCCCGGGCGGTGGACGACGCGGAGGCCGCCGCCCGCTCGCGCGACGCGGTCCAGGTGATGACCGTGCACCAGGCCAAGGGCCTGCAGTTCGAGGTCGTCTTCCTCAGCGGCTTCGCCCAGGGCCTGTTCCCGCTCGCCGCCCGGCCCCACCCGCTGCTCGAGGAGGCGGACCAGCGGTGGCTGGAGCGCGGCCTGCCCGGCTTCCGGCCCTCCTGGCCCTCGAACCCGCTCGAGCACGCCGCCGAGGAGGCCCGCCTGGCGTACGTCGGGATCACGCGGGCCCGGCGCCGCCTGTACGTCACGTACGCCGACGAGTACGACGGCGCGGCAGGCCCCTCGCCGTTCCTGGAGTCGCTGCCGGCGGCGCCGCTGACCGAGCTCACGCGGTCCGAGTCCAGGCTCCAGCCCGCCTCGCTGCTGACGATGGCCGAGGCCGAGACGCTGCTGGCCGGCCTCTCCCTGGACCCGCCGCAGCTCGAACGCCTGGCCTCGCTCGGGGTGGACCTCGGGTTCGTCACGGACCCGGACGCCGGCCGGGCGTTCGAGCCCTACGCGGCACGGCCCGAGGGCGTGGACCCCGGCCACTTCAGCCCGACCAGCCTGAACGACTACCTCAAGTGCCCCCGCCTCTACTGGTACAACCACCACCCCGGCCTCACGGCGCCGCCGCGCGGCGTGGAGATGGAGCGGGGCAGCTTCCTGCACCGGGTGCTCGAGGACTTCCACCAGCGCGAGTCGGAGTGGCGGCACCTGGCGCCCGAGCTGCAGCGCGAGTGGCTCGAGGCGGCGCTCCAGACCCACCTCGAGACGTACCTGAACCGGGTCGAGTCCGTGCTCGACCGCCGGCGACCAGCCTGCAGCCGATCCGCCGGCTGGGCACCCTGATGGTCGAGCGCAAGTTCACGCTGTGGCTGGACGGCGCCGAGGTCCGGGGCAAGATCGACCGCGTGAACGACACCGGCGAGGGCACCTGCGAGGTCGTGGACTACAAGACCGGCCGCGGCCGCTCCGCCCAGCACGCGTACGACGACTACTTCGGGCCGGAGCTGTCGGACGTCCAGCTGCTGATGTACTACCTGGCCTGCCGGGAGGGCGTGGACGAGGAGGGCCGGCCGATCGGCCTGCAGCCGCGCTTCCTGTCCCTGTGGTACCCGAAGGACACCGTGTTCGGGAGCATGCGCCAGGTGCTGTTCGCCGTCGGCGCCACCGCGCCCGGCGTCCGGGAGTGGATGCAGCGGGCGGTCGGCCAGGACGACGTCGAGCGAGGCCGCTCCGTGGCGGTCGAGGCGATCCGGCGGATCCGCGCCGGCGACTTCGCGCCCGCCCCGCGGGCCTCTATCGGCACGTGTCTGAGCTGGTTCGGCTGCCCCCACGCCCAGGTCTGCCCGTACGGAGGCCAGCCGCCGGAATGATCGTGCCGATCGGCGAGCAGGCGGCCACCGGCGAGCAGCGGGCGGCGATCGAGGCGGGCCCCGAGGGGGCGTACCTGATCGCCGCCGGGCCCGGCACGGGCAAGACGTTCACCATGGTCCAGCGCTTCCGCTGGCTGGTCGAGCACGAGCGCGTGCCGCCCGAGTCCATCCTCGCCGTCACGTTCACCGAGGCCGCCGCCACCGAGCTGGGCGAGCGTCTCTCGCGCGAGCTGGGCAGGCCGCTGCAGGAGGCGTGGATCGGCACGTTCCACGGCGTGTGCGCGCGCCTGTTACGCGACGACGCCTACCTCGTCGGGATCCCGCGTGAGATCCGCGTCCTCGACGAGGTCGGCCAGCGGCTGCTCGTCGAGCGCCTCCAGGCCCGGCTGCGGAGCGGCGCCGAGCCCGGCCTCGACAGGGACTTCGAGGCCCTGAACCCGGACGAGGTCAACGGCCTGATCAAGGACGGGCCCACGTTCGCGCTGAAGCTCAAGGGCCGCGGGATCACCGCCGCCCAGTTCCGCGACCGGGCGCTGCAGATCCACCTCATCGCCCACGCCGCCGGCCAGGCCGAGAAGCTGACGCCGCCGGCGCAGGCCGAGCTGGAGGCCATCGAGGTCCTGCACACCATCTACGCCGCCTACGAGACCCGGCTCCAGGAGGCGGGCCGGATGGACTTCGACGACCTGATCCTGGCGGTCATCCAGGCGCTGCGCGACCTGCCCGAGTTCCAGGACCGCTGCCGGCAGCGTTTCCGGCACGTGCTCGTGGACGAGTTCCAGGACACGAACCGGATCCAGCTCGACCTGGTCCGGCTGCTGGCCGCCCCCGGCTTCGGCAACGTGACGGTCGTCGGCGACGCGAAGCAGTCGATCTACGGCTGGCGGGACGCCGAGATCGAGAACATCCGCAGCCGCTTCCCCGGCCACCGCCTCCCGCTCACGGTGAACCGCCGCTCCGTGCAGGAGATCCTGGACGCCGCGACCGCCTTCATCCGCCGCGACCGCGACTTCTCGGACGAGCCGGAGCTGGTCGCGGCGCGCGGCTCGGGCGGCGAGGTGGTCCGCGTCGTCATGGCGGCCGACTCCCGGCGCGAGGCCAAGCTGATCGCCGGGGAGATCTGTCGCCTGATCGAGGACGGCCGCCGGCCCGGCCAGATCGCGGTGCTCGCACACTCGGTCAAGCTGCTGCCGCGCGAGTTCGAGGAGGAGCTGCGGGCGCACGGCATCCCGTACGTCACGACCGGCGGATCGGGCTTCTTCGACCGGGAGGAGGTCAAGGACGTGCTGGCGCTGGTGCGGCTGGTCGCCGACCCCATGGACGACGGCGCCCTGACCCGGCTCCTCCAGGGCCCGATCGTGCGCCTGGGCGACGCGCAGGTGTACGTGCTGGCCCGCCGCCGGCTGGGCCGCTACGGGATGCGGCTGCGCGACTGCCTGGACGAGGCCCGCGCCGAGGGCTGGCCGGAGCTGGCGCCCGACGCGGCGGCGCGCGTGGAGCGGATGCTCGCGGTCACCGACGAGCTGGCGGCGGCGCGCGACGGCATGACCGTCGCGGACGTGCTCAACCGCCTGCTCGACCGCTCCGGGTACCTCCGCCACTGCCAGCTGCGGGCGCGGCGGGAGGGGCCACGCGCGATCCTCAACCTGCGCAAGGTGTTCCAGCTCGCCAGCCGGTTCGAGCGCGACGCGCCGCTGGCCGGCATCGCGGACTTCGTGGTCCACCTGAACCGGATCATGGAGGCGGTCGTGCCGGTCGGCGAGGCGGAGGTCGAGGCGGCCGACGCCGTGCGCGTGCTCACCGTCCACGGCGCCAAGGGCCTGGAGTTCGACATCGTGTTCCTGGTCAACCTCCGGCCGCCGAACCCGCGTGACCTGGAGCGCCTCTTCTTCGACCCCGACGAGCTGGGCTTCGTGATGAAGTACTGGCGCGACGGCAAGCACCCGCGGTTCAAGGAGCACGCGCCCGGCGCGCAGACGGTCGAGCTGGCGCGGCAGGAGCGGCGCCGGGCGGTGTACGTGGCTCTGACCCGGGCGCGCGACCTGCTGTACGTGAGCGCCAGCCGCGACGAGCGGGAGCCCCGCGACGTCAGCGCCGAGGCCGACGACCACTTCGCCGAGCTGCTGGAGTGGGCGCTGGCCAGGCCCGAGGCAGCCCAGGTGATCAAGGCCGAGCAGCTGCGCCTCCCCGGCGCGGCAATCGTGCCCGGACGCGACGGCGAGCCGGCGCCCCGGGTGGAGGCGGTCGTCGCGCAGCTGGAGCGCCTGGCCGCCCAGCGCGAGCGAACGGCGGACGAGCTGGCGCCGGCGCGCCCGGTCCACCTCAGCTTCTCCCACCTGCACCAGTTCGAGGTGTGCCCCGTCCGCTACCGGTTCCAGGAGGTGTGGCGGGTGCCCGCGCCGCCCGACGAGCTGCTGCCCCGCGCCGCCGGCCGGGGCGGCTCCGAGCTGGGCGCCGCCGTGCACCGGGCTCTCGACGCCTGGCACACGACCGGCGGCGACCTGCTGGACAAATACGAGGGCCCTGAGGCCGGTCGCGAGCTGCTGCGCCGCTACCTGGAGCAGCCGCTGGCGTCGGCCCGGACCCTGGGCGCCGAGGTGGAGTTCAACCTCCGCCTGGCCGGCGACGTCCGGGTGAAGGGCCTCGTGGACCGCGTCTGCGAGCTCGATGGCCGCACGGTGCTCGTGGACTACAAGACCAACGCCCGCCTGGACGAGCGGCTGCGGGAGACGTACTCGGCCCAGTTACGCCTGTACGGCCTGGCGGCGCGGCGCGGCCTGCTGCCGGGCGGGCCGGAGCCGGACCTGGTCCTGTTCGACCTGCGCCGCGGCGAGGCCATCGGCGTGACGCCCGACCCGGACGGCGCCGAGGCGCGGGTCGTCGAGGCGGCGGCGAAGATCGCCGCCGGCGACTTCACCCTCGGCCCGGAGCACCGCAACCGGCCCTGCTTCCTCTGCAACTTCAAGTCGTTGTGCCGAGACCGCCGCTGAGGCAAGGAGGGGCAGGCCCCCTCTTCCGAAACCCCCCCGCCCATCGGGGACGCTCGGGGCGCCTCCGGCGCATCCCTCCGGGACTGGAGGGAACGTCCTGGCGGCTGAAGGAAGACGGACTCACTCACTCGGGCGGAGCCCTTGCTTCCGGCGACCCGGGAATCACTCGAAAGAGAGACGGCAGACCACTGTGCCGAGACCGCCGCTAGCCGAGCGGTACTTCGAGCGGCGCCAGATCCGCGAGGCCATCGCGTTCGCAGAGGCGGGCGGCATCGCGGTCCACCGGAACTTCGACAGCTACGACGGCCGCCTCTCGCCGCGCGGCTTCGCGATGCGCAAGCCGTTCGTCCACGTGATCGGCCTCCGCCCCCAGCTCGAGGAATGGGGGCGCCGCCACGGCCTGCGGCCCGAGTGGATCCAGCCCGAGAAGCGGCGCCGGGTCGCCCACTACGACGCCTTCGGCACGTTCGCCCAGGCCCTCATCGATCGCCTCGCCGCTGGCTGACGCGCCGCGTTAGTTCGCGTTATAATGACGCGCAGCGTCAATACCCCGAGGAGCGATCACCATGGACAACATCGCCAGGAACGGCCTTCGCTACGTCAAGGACCGCGCCCGGCAGGGCGACACCGTCGGCCAGGCCACGCACCGCGCGCTCGAGCTGGTCAGCGACGGGCTCGGCGTTGCGGGCAAGGCCCTGCGCCAGCTCGGCGAGGCCACCCGGCCTCCGGCCCGGACCGCCAAGGAGCTGCCGGCCCAGGGCACCGGCCCGAAGAAGGCCAGCACCGCGAAGGCGCGCACCAAGACCGCCTGAGACGCCTCTCCCTCCCGTTCCGCGGGACGCTCCCGCCCGGGGAGCGTCCCGTTTCCGCTAGCCTTCACAACCGCAATGACGGTGGTGGCCACTGGCTCGGTCGCGTACGACTACATCTTCACGTTCAAGGGTCGCTTCGGTGACCAGATCGTCCCCGACAAGACCCACATCATCAACCTCAGCTTCCTGGTCGACACCATGGAGAAGCGGCGCGGCGGCGTCGCCGCCAACTACGCCTATACGCTGGCCCTGCTGGGCCACCCGGCCGCCGTGCTGGCCACGGCCGGCCACGACGCCGCCGAGTACCGGGAGTGGCTCGAGGGCCTGGGCATCGACTGCCGCGGCCTCCGCCTGCTGCCCGAGGAGTACACGGCGACCGGCTACACGACGACCGACGCCGACCACAACAACATCTGGGGCTACTACGGCGGCGCCATGTGGAAGGCCGCGATCCTCGGCCTGGCCGACACCGTTCCCCAGCCCGAGGCCGTGATCGTCGGGCCCAACGCCCCCGACGCGATGTTCCGCCTCGTCCGCGAGTGCCGGGAGGCCGGCGTGCGGTGGATCTTCGACCCGGCCCACCAGCTCCCGCACATGACGAAGGAGGACCTGGAGGAGGGCAGCCGGGACGCCTGGATCCTGATCGGCAACGACTACGAGCTGGAGCTGATCCGCCAGCGCACGGGCCGCGACCAGGGCGGGCTGCTGGAGCTGGCGGAGATCGTCGTGACCACGCTGGGCCGGGACGGCTCGCGGATCGCGACACGGGACGGCGAGAGCGTCATCCCGCCGGCGCCGGCCCGCCACGAGGTGGACCCCATCGGCGCCGGCGACGCGTACCGCTCGGGGCTGGTCTACGGCCTGCTCAACGGGATGGACGTCGAGCGGGCGGGCCGGATCGGCTCGCTGGCGGGCACGTACGTCGTCGAGCAGACCGGCACGATCGAGCAGCGGTACACGCGCGACGAATTCGCCGAACGCTACGCGGAGGCGTTCGGCGACTCGCCATGGTGACCGCCGCCCTGGCTAGCTGAACTTCCGGGACTCGTCGAGCCGGTACATCCGCACGGCGATGGCGACCAGCAGGATGGTCCAGCCGCCGATCCAGAGCAGCGCGGTGCCCGAACCCTCGTTGGCGACGCCGCTGCCGAGGACGTTCCAGGCCAGCTGGCCGTCGTGGTACAGCGGCAGCACCTGGCCGACGTCCTGGATGAACTTCGGCAGGACGCCGAACGGGATGAGGATGCCGGAGAGGAAGGACATCGGCAGGTAGATGGCGTTGACGATCGCCGGCGCGCTGTTGGCGCCGGCGATGTAGCCGATCGCCATGCCCAGCCCGATCATCGGGAGGGAGCCGAGCAGCAGGCGCCAGGTCAGGTCGATCCAGGTCACGGCGCCGAGCCGGATGCCGCCGACCAGGTACGCGTAGGCGAACAGCAGGAGCAGCGCGCCCAGCGCGAAGATCAGCGCGAACAGCACCTGCGCGGCCGTGGCCACGGCCGGCGGCAAGGGCATGGCCCGCTGCAGCAGGTCGAGCTTGCGCGAGCGCTCGTTCGCGGTGCCGATCCCGAAGTTGAAGACCATCACGTTCGCGACGGCGTACACGGAGTACGAGACCAGGATGTACTTGCCCGCGTTGACGCCGGGCGCCACCTGCTGGCCGCCGTAGATGGCGTTGAACAGCGCGAAGAACATCACCGGCAGGGCCAGCGAGAGCACCGAGAAGGCAGGCGTGCGGAGCCGGCTCAGGAGCTGGGCCCTCGTCTGCAGGAACAGCATGCGGCCGATCGGGGCCACTTCCCGGGTGGTGACGGCAGCGGCGCTCATGCGACGGTCTCCTTCTCCGCTTCATGCGTGATGGCGATGAACGCCTCCTCGAGGTCGGCGCCCACGACGGTGAGGTCGCGGATCTCCACGCCCCGGTTGAACAGGTCGCGCAGCACGGCCTCGGGGGCGTTGCTGAACAGCCGGACCCGGCCCCCGCTGAGCTCCAGGCGCGAGTAGGGCAGGCCGCGGAGGTCGGCCTCGCTCAGCGGCTGGGCGGTCGCGAAGCTCACGCGCTTGCCGACGACCCGCGCCTTGATCTCGTCGGGGGTCGCGTCGGCGACCACGATGCCGCGGTCGACCACGATGATCCGCTCGGCGAGCTCGTCGGCCTCCTCGAGGTAGTGGGTGGTCAGCACGATCGTCTTCCCGGCCCGGGCGAACTCCCGGATGTTGTCCAGGAAGCCGCGCCGGGACTCCACGTCCATGCCGACGGTCGGCTCGTCGAAGAAGATCAGCTCGGGGTCGCCGCAGATGGCCAGCGCGAAGTACAGGCGCTGCCGCTGGCCCCCGGACAGCTTGCCCGAGGCCCGCTTCGCCTGCTCCTCCAGTCCCGCGAAGGCGATGGCGCGCGCCGGCGGCATCGGGTGCGGGTAGTAGGAGCCGAACAGCTCGACCAGCTCGCGGACGGTGAGCGTGTCCGGCACGCCCGACTCCTGGAGCATGACGCCGCACCGGCTCCGGGCGCGGCGGTCGTTGGGGTCCAGGCCGAACAGCTTGACCTGGCCCGAGGTGGGCTTGCGCAGCCCGAGCATCAGGTTGATCGAGGTGGTCTTGCCCGCGCCGTTGGGTCCTAGCAGCGCCACCAGCTCCCCGCGGGGGACGGTGATGTTGACGCCCTTCAGCGCCTCGACCGGGCCGTAGCTCTTGTGAGCGTCGATGAGTTCGACAGCCGGTTCCATGACGCGGACCAGCGTACGCAGCGGCCGGTGAGACCCACCAGTCGCGGACGTCGGGTTTTGTGGATGACATCCGTCATCGCGGAAACGCGAGGCCCGTCACTTCCCCGCGGCCGGCCACGCACGTAGGCTCGTGGTCGACATGGACGAATACGCTCGCCGTGGCCGCATCTGGGGTCTGGTGTTCGCCGGCGCGTACCTCGCGTACCTGGTGCCGGCCGGGTACGAGCTGCTCGTCTCGTCCCAGGTGGCCGCGATCGGTGCCCTGGTGCTGTTCGTCGCGGGCTACGTCTGGTACTGGCTGAATCTCGCCTACGAACGCGAGCTCCCGCGCAGGACGCTCGTCCTCCTGGTCGGGATGTGCGCCATCGCGACCGGGATCACGCTGTGGAACCACGACTGGCTCGCGCTCTTCACGTACTGCGTGGTCGTGTCCGCGGCGTCGACCTGGAACCGGCGCCACGTGATCGCCCTGACCGCCCCCGTGCTGCTCCTGGCGCTGGCGCTCGCCCTGTTCACCCACGCCCCGGTCGGCGAGTGGCCGTACGCTCTCGGCGGGGCGGCCCTGGCGGCGCTGTCGCTGGTCGGCGTCGGCTTCCTGCTGGAGACCAACTTCGAGCTCCGCCAGGCGCGCGAGGAGGTCGGGCGGCTGGCGGTCGCCGAGGAGCGCCTGCGCTTCGCCCGCGACCTCCACGACCTGCTCGGCCACAGCCTGTCCGTGATCGTGCTCAAGTCAGAGCTGGCCGGCCGCCTGGGCGAGGCCGACCCGGCGCGGGCGGCGCACGAGATCCGCGACGTGGAGCGCGTCGCCCGGGAGGCGCTGCGCGAGGTGCGCGAGGCCGTGGCCGGCTACCGCCAGCTCGGCCTGAGCCAGGAGCTGGAGAGCGCCCGCGTGACGCTCGA
>VBJR01000251.1:0-12280 GCA_005880175.1 Chloroflexota bacterium | reverse complement strand
GACGACGGCGTCGGCTGCCAGGACCGCGGCGACGGCAACGGGCTCCGCGGGCTGCGCGAGCGGGTCGCCGCCCGCGAGGGCACCGTCGCGGTGGGCGACCGGCCCGGAGGCGGCTTCCGGCTCGCCGTGACGCTCCCGCTGCGGGAGACGCCGCAGTGCCTGCCGGCGGCGACGGCATGATCCGAGTCCTGCTGGCCGAGGACCAGGAGCTGGTCCGCGGCGCGATGGCGGCGCTGCTGTCCCTGGAGCCGGACATCGAGGTCGTGGCCGAGGTGGGCCGCGGCGACGCCGTGCTGCCGGCGGCGCTCGACGCCCAGCCCCACGTGGCGCTGCTGGACATCGAGATGCCCGGCGGCGACGGCATCTCGGCGGCCGCGCAGCTCCGGGCCCGGCAGCCCGGGTGCCGCGTGCTGATCCTGACCACGTTCGGCCGGCCCGGCTACCTGCGCCGGGCGATGGCGGCGGGCGCGAGCGGATTCATGCTCAAGGACGCGCCCGCGTCCGAGCTGGCCGTGGCGATCCGGCGCACGGTGGCCGGAGAGCGCGTGGTCGATCCGCAGCTGGCGGCCCAGGCCCTGACGGAGGGCGACACGCCGCTGTCGAGCCGCGAGACGGAGGTGCTCGCGGCGTCCGCCGATGGGTCCAGCGTCGCCCTGGTGGCGAAGCGCCTGTTCCTGTCCGAGGGCACCGTGCGCAACCACCTCTCGGCGGCCATCCAGAAGCTCAACGCGAGCAACCGGGCCGAGGCCGCCCGGATCGCCGAGGAGAAAGGCTGGCTGTAACGCGCGCCTGCCATCGCGTGTACCCTGGACCCACTTGGCAGGCTGCACCGCGTCCACCCGGGCCGGATGAGACCATGGTCTCCGTAGAGCCACACCGGGACCTCCATCTCGAGCAGCTCCAGCAGCTGGTCAACTGCCACCTGGCTGGCGTCGTCCCGGGCTGGCAGCTCCCGACCTCCGTCATCGCCGGCAGCCTTCGGCCCCGGCCCGGCGACCCCGACTTCGACCTGTGGGTGGCCGAGCGGCACACCCTCTGCGCCGTCGAGGAGGACCGCCTGCTCGGCGCCGCGCACGTCCTGCGGTACACCAGCGAGGCGGCCGTCGGCGCCGGCTACCGGGGCACGGCCGAGCTGGCGTGGCTGCTGTTCTGGCCCGAGGCGGAGGCCGCCGCCCGTGCCCTGATCGAGGCCGCCCGCGAGCTCGTGTCCGGCTGGGGCCCCACCCGCGTCTACGCGTGCGACACCTCGCTGCCGGTGCCCGTCGTCAGCGGCGTGCCCGAGAGCTGGCCGCACGTGTCGGCCGCGCTCGTGCGCGCCGGCTTCGCCTCGCTCGCGATCCACGAGCAGGTGCTGTACGGGGGCCGGCTGCCCGAGGTCGGCCAGCACGCGCCGCCCGTCGCCGGGCTCGAGGTCCGGGCCGTCGCCGACGAGCCGGGCCAGCGGTTCCTGGCCGAGCTGGACGGGCTCGAGATCGGCTTCCTGGAGTGGTCGCCAGACCTCTCGTGCGGCGGCAGCCTGCCCGCGCTCGCCGGCTGGGCCGAGCTGTGCGCGCTCCGGATCCGGGAGGAGTGGCGCGGGCGCGGCATCGGCGGCTGGCTGGTGCGGCGGACGGTGCCGTTCCTGCGCATGGTCGGCGTCAGCCGCGTGGTCGTCGCCCTGACGGCGTGGCAGGAGGAGGCCGGCGCGGGCCGGTTCTGCAAGCGCCTCGGCTGGGAACCCGTCGTCCGCCTCGAGCAGGGCTGGTCGGCCGGCGCCTGACAGCCGCGCCCGGAAGCGGAGCAACATAGCGGGTCATGTGCTACTCCGACGACGCCCGTCCGCCCCTGCCGCCCGTGGGTGGCGCCGCCGCCGAGCAGGGCGACATCCACCTGACGGCTGCCGACGGCAACCGCCTGATGGCCTACTTCGCCCGCGCGGCCGAGCCGACGGGCGCCGGCATGGTGGTCATGCCCGACGTGCGGGGCCTCCACAGCTTCTACAAGGAGCTGGCCCAGCGCTTCGCCGAGGCCGGCATCGACGCCGTGGCGATCGACTACTTCGGGCGGACGGCCGGGGACGGCGGCCGCGACGAGGACTTCGACTTCCGCACGCACGTCCAGCAGACGACGCCCGAGGGCATCAACGCGGACGTGCGGGCCGCCGTCGAGTTCCTCCGCTCCGGCCAGATGGGCGACGTGAAGTCGGTGTTCACGGTCGGCTTCTGCTTCGGGGGTGCGATGTCCTGGCGGCAGTCGGCGGCCGGCCACGGGCTGGCCGGCTGCGTCGGCTTCTACGGCGTGCCGTCCCGCGTCCGCGACGTGATGCCGGCCATGGAGACGCCGCTGCTGATGCTCATCGCCGGCGCGGACTTCACCCCGCGGGAGGAGTTCGAGAAGTTCGACGGCGAGCTGGCCGAGGCCGGGGTCAAGCACCGGATGGTGACGTACGAGGACGCCCCGCACTCGTTCTTCGATCGCACGTTCGCGGAGCACGCGGCCGCGTGCGACGACGCCTGGCACCAGATCCTGACCTTCATCGAGGAGGAGTCGGCAGCCACTCCGCAAGCAGTCTGACCGGGCTCAGCCCGGCCAGCCTCTGGCACTCGCGGGTCATGTGCGCCTGGTCGGCGTAGCCGGCCGCGAGCGCCAGGTCCGCGAGCGTGCCGCCGCGGTGCCGCGCCGCCAGCGTCAGCAGGCGCTGGAGGCGCAGCACCCGGCGCAGGACGGCCGGCCCGTAGCCGAACCGCTCCTCGACGCGCCGGCGCAGCTGCCGGTCGCCGAGGCCGAGCTCGGCGCCCAGCCGGGGCAGGGCGGCTCGGCCCCGCGCCCAGGCCAGCGCGGCGCGCGGCCCGCCGTCGTCGCGGGCGCGGTCCAGCCGGGCCGTGACCTCGTCCTGGAGCCGGTCCAGCATGGCGCCGACCGCCCCGGTCCCGGAGGCGTCGGACTCGCGGAGCCGCCGGGCGGCCGCCTCGCCCCACACAGCGGCCAGGTCCGTCTGCTCGTCGCGCAGCTCGTGCGCGGCGACGCCGAGGAAGTCGGGCGCCCGACCTGGCCGGAAGCGGGCGCCGGCCAGGACCGAACCCGGGCGGAGGCCCGCCAGCACCGGCCCGGTGTCCGGGCCCGCCACGTGGGGCTCGCCGCCCGCCGGCCACACGATGTCGATGCAGGCGTCCGGGAGCACCCGCTGCACCCGCCCCGGCTCGTCGGGTCCGACGGTCTGGTACCAGACACAGCTCAGGTACGGGCGCAGGACCGGGACCGGCTCGAGCTCGCGGTACTGGCCCATGTCCAATGGTCTAGTGTCCGCCGTACAGTGCCACCATGTCGAGAGTGGCCACCAGGTCCAACCAGGCATTGCCGGGCCCGCTGATCGACGAGATCGTCCGGCGCCGCCCCGCGCTGGCGCGGCACATGACGCGGGCCGTCATGACGCTGGTGCGCTGGGAGGACTCGGCCGGTCCCGTCCCGCACCGCGACGCCATCCAGCAGGCCTGCGACGCGGGCATCGACCTGTTCCTGGCCACCGCCCGCGAGGCGCGCCCGGCCACGCAGCGGGAGCTGCGCGAGGTCGCCCAGCTCGGCATCCTCCAGGCCCGGACCGCCACCTCGGTCGAGCCGGTGCTGGCGGCCTACCGGATGGCCGCCCGCGTCGCCTGGAACGCCATCCTGCGCGCCTGGCGCGACCACCCGCAGGCCAGCCCGGAGGCGCTCGTGACCACCGCGAACTACGTGTTCACCGCGCTGGACCAGGTCGCGGCGCAGGTGACGAGGACGTACGTGCACGCGCGCGAGCAGCACATGCTCCGGGGCACCCGCGCCCGCGGCCGCCTGGTCCACTCCCTGGTCAGCGATACGTTCGACAACGAGCTGGCCATCCAGAAGCAGGCGCTCGCGATCAACGTCAAGCTCACCTCCGGCTACCTCGCGCTGGTGGTCAAGAGCGACGAGACGGAGATGCAGGAGCTCCTGGCCGGCCTGTCGCTGCCGGCGCTCTCGCTCTCGGACGTGATGGACTCGCACACGCTGGTCGTGCTCTGGCCGTCCGACCGGGGCGCGGTCGAGCCGGAGGCGTGGGCGGCGCTGGGGGAGCTGCGCGAGAGCGGGCGGCGGGTCCGGGCCGGGCTGGGCGGCGACCATCCCGGGCTCCGCGGCATCTCGCGCTCCTACCTGGAGGCGCAGCAGGCGGTGGAGGTGGGCCGCAAGCTGTGGCCGGAGCGGCTGCTGCACCACTACGACGAGGTCGCCCCGTACCTCGTGCTGTCCCAGAACCCGATGGTGCTGGAGCGGTACGTCCACCACGTCCTGGGCCCGCTGACGCGGGCCGACGGCCGCGGCGCGTTGATGGAGACGCTGGAGGCGGTGCTGGCCCGCGGCACGGTGAAGGAGGCCGCCGCCGCGCTGCGGCTGCACCGGCACACGGTGCTCTACCGGATGGAGAAGCTGCGGGAGCTGCTGGGCGGCGACCTGGACGAGCCCGCCCTCCGGCAGCGGCTCCAGCTCGCCCTCGACCTGCGCTAGCTCCTGTAGGGCCCGGGACTCGGGTCCTATCATGCTTGTGTAAGGTCGTGGTGGGGTGGGGCAACTGGTGGGTTGCGTCCCAGGAGCCCTGGGCTAAGGTGGAGGAGACTGCGATACGACGCGATCGTGATCGTGGCCGCCGCAGGAAGGATCATGCCGTCAGCGATCTCTGAGAGGACGACGCAGACACGACCACAGGCAGCCGGCGAGCACCAGTCCGGTGAGCCTCGGGGCGCGCTTGTCGAGCTGAGGGGAGTCCACAAGCGCTACGGACGCCTCGTCGCGGTCCGGGGCGTGAACCTCGCCATCGACCCCGGTGAGTTCGTGTTCGTGATCGGACCGTCCGAGGCGGGCAAGACGACGCTGCTCAAGCTGATCCACGGCGACCTGCGCCCGAATCGGGGCACGATCCGGGTCGACCGCCACCTGCTGCACCGGCGCTGGCGCCGGTTCCTGACGAAGCTGCGCCGCGACGTCGCCGCGGTGTTCCAGGACCAGCGCCTGCTGCGCGACATGACGGCGCGCGGCAACGTCGCGTTCGCCCTGCAGGTCGCCGACCTGGGCATGCCCCACGCGGAGGTGCGGGAGCGCGCCCAGGCGCGGCTGAACGAGGTCGGCCTGGGCGGCCGTCCCTCGGCCTACCCGCACCAGCTGTCCGGCGGGCAGCAGCGGCGGCTTGCCATCGCCCGCGCGCTCGGTCACGACCCCGTGCTGCTCCTCGCCGACGAGCCGACGGCCAACCTCGACCGCGGCAACGCGGAACGGGTCGTCGAGCTGCTGGAGCGCCGCTGCGCCGCCGGCACCACGGTGGTGGTGGCGACGCACGACGTCGAGCTGGCGCTGTCGCGGGCCCATCGCGTGGTCGAGCTGCGCGAGGGCCGCATCGTGGCGGACATGCCGGCCCGGGCGCCGCTGCTGGGCAACGGCACCGCGGCGGCCCTGGTGGCCGCGCGCCACCGTGCCGCGCCGGGCCTCGGCGCCCGGACGGGCCAGCTGATGCAGTTCGTGCTGGGCTGCACGCCGCCTCCGCCGCCGGCGCCGAGGCGCAGGGTCACCGTGCTCGCCCGCGGCGGCCAGGTCGCGCAGTTCGTGCTGGGGTACACGCCGCCGCCGGCGCCGGCGCGGTCCGCGGCCCGCGCCGCCCCGGCCCGGGGCGCGTGGGCGCCGCCGCGCCAGGTGCTCGAGCGGATGGCCGTCAGCGAGCGGGTCACCGGCTCGGGCGACGGGAACGGCCGATCCAACGGGGCAGCGAAGCCGTCCCACCTGTTCGCGCCGCTGGCCGCGATGACGCCGCCGAGCAACGGGAACGGGCACGCGAAGCCCCGCGGCGCCGAGCTGCGGCGGCGGGCGAGCGAGATCGCGCAGCTCGTGCTCGGCTACCAGGCGCCGCCGCCGCCCCTCGTGCCGCGGCCGAAGGTCGGGCTGGGCAAGCGCATCGGGAAGGTCATGCAGTTCGTGCTCGGCTACACGCCGCCGCCGGAGCGCCCGAAGTCGGCCGACCGGCGGCCGCGGCGCTGGCCCTGGACGCCGGTCGTCAACGTCGGCCGGCTGGCCGTCGGAGGCGCTGCCGCGAGCTGGCTGCGCAACTTCGGCACGGCGGCGCCGGCGCTCGGCTCGATCACGCTGCTGCTCCTGCTGGCGGGGATCATCTCGGTCTCGGGCTTCGCCGTCCGCAGCCTCCTCGTCGCGCAGTCGTCGGAGGCGTCCGTGCTCCACGTGTACCTCGCCGACGGCGCCGGCAGCGACCAGGTGGACCAGTCGCGGCAGGAGCTCGCCGCGCTGCCCCACGTGCGCTCGGTGAAGTACATCGACAAGGACCAGGCGATGAAGCAGGCCCAGACGCGGCCCGGGCTGGGCGACCTGGCCAGCCTCTCCGACTCGAACCCGTTCCCGGCCAGCTTCGAGGTCACCGTGGACAGCCCGAGCAACGTCTCGGCGGTGGCGAAGACGGCGGCGGGCGAGCCCGCGGTCGACACGCGCAGCCCGACGTCGTACGACGCCGGCACGTACGACCGGCTCCGCCAGTTCACGCTGGTGGCGGCGGGCGTGGCCGGCGGCTTCGGGCTGCTGCTGCTGCTGATCACGTACGTGATCAGCTCGAACTCGATCCGGTCGGCGGTGCTGGCGCGGCGGGACGAGCTCCTGACGATGCAGCTGGTCGGCGCCTCGCCATGGCTGGTCAGGGCCCGCCTCGGCGTCGAGGGCGCGCTGACCGGCGGCCTCGCGGGGGTGCTGGCGGGCCTCGTCGTGGCGGGCACGTGCCTGGCCGCGCTGTACGGCGCCCGCCACCTGTTCGTCGAGGTCCTGCCCGGTCTGACCGTGCCGGAGGTCGCCACCGCGCTGACCGCGGTGGCCGCGCTGGGCATCTGCCTCGGCGCGGTGTCCGCCCTGTTCGCGTTCAGGAGGCTGCGCACGTGAAGCGAGCGCTGGTGCCCGCGACGATCGCCGCGATGCTGTTCGCGATGGCGCCGGGGCTGGCGCTGGCGGACACGCCGTCGCCGAGTCCCTCGGCGAGCGCATCGGCCGCGGCGGACCCGAGCCCGACGCCCACGTCCACGCCAACCCCGACAGCAACGCCCACGCCCGCGCCCACCGCCGCCGCGACGGCCACGCCCGCCGACACGCCTTCGCCCTCTCCCACGCCGAACGCGACTCCGAGCGCCACCCCGGCGCCCACGCCCACGCCGACTCCCACTCCGACACCGACGCCCAGCGGCACGACATCGCCGGGGACGAACGGCGGCACTCCGACGCCCACACCCGCGCCCACCTCGACCGCGACTGACAACCCGGCCACCTCGACGCCCGACGCGGCGCCCACGACGGACGCGGCCACGCAGCAGGTGATCGACCAGGCGCGCCAGCAGCTCGGCGGCGGGATGGCCGACGCGCTGTCCACGATCCAGCAGCTCTCCGACGCGATGAACCAGAACGCGGACCTCCAGAACCGCCTGCAGAACCAGATCGACACCAGCCAGAACAAGATCGACTCGCTGAACGACCAGATCGCGCAGCTGGACGACCAGATCAGCACGACCCAGACCGACATCGACAACACGCGGGCCCAGATCGGCGTCCTGGCCCGGTACCTCTACGTCCAGCCCGACGCCCTGCTGCTCCGCCTGCTCCGGGCCGGCAGCGTGCGCGACATGGTGACCCAGACGAGCGACCTGACCGCGGCCGCGCTGCGGGCGGACGCGCTGGAGCGGAAGCTGAGCAGCGACCTGCAGCAGCAGCAGCAGGACCAGACGGACCGCCAGAACGCGGCCGACCAGGAGCAGCAGGCCCAGGACCAGCTCAACCAGGCGATCACGGAGCTGCAGGACCTGGCGTCGCAGGAGCAGGACAGCAGCGACCAGCTCCAGTCGGCGATCGACGACACGCAGTCGGCGCTGGACGGCCTGGACACGCAGGGCGCGTCGGTCGTGGAGCAGATCACGGCAATGCTCCGGCAGCGTCAGGAGGAGCTGATCGCCACGGCCGAGCAGCTGGTCTGGCAGCAGGCGCAGGTGTGGACGACGCTGAACAGCTCGGCCCTCCCGCCGCCGCCCGCCACGACCTACGGTGGCACGCAGACGGCGCCGGCCGGCACGCTCCTCGCGTGGCCGATCCAGGGGGCGACGTTGACGCAGGGCTTCGGGCCCAGCACGCTCTGGCTGGAGCCGGCCATGTTCGGCTTCCCGCACTTCCACACGGGCCTGGACCTGGCCTCGTCCAACACGCGGATCGGCGCCGCGGCGGACGGCGTCGTGGCGGCGGTCGGCTCGGGCACGACCGGCTACGGCAACTACGTGATCATCGCCCACGGCGGCGGCATCGTGACCCTGTACGGTCACCTGACCGTGACGATGGTCAAGGTGGGCCAGACGGTGACGCAGGGCCAGCAGATCGGCGTGGAGGGCTCGACGGGCAACTCGACCGGGGTCCACCTGCACTTCGAGGTGCGGGTGAACGGGACGCCCGTGGACCCGAGCCCGTACCTGCCGGCCCGGGCCGGCGCGTAACGCGCGTTCCGGGCGGCGGTCGCCGGCCGGTCGCGCGCACAATGGCCCGGTGATGCTCGAGCCGCGCACCGACCGTCCGCGCATGTTCGGCGGCTACCTCGAGCCGGTGCGGCTGCCCTGGAGCTGGGCGGTCGAGCGGCTGGAACGCGCGAGGAACTACTGGATCGCCACGACCCGGCCGAGCGGCCGCCCGCACGCACGGCCGGTCTGGGGCGTCTGGCTGGAGGACGCGTTCTACTTCAGCACCGGCTCGCTGGCGGCGGAGAACCTGAACCACAACAGGGAGATCACCGTCCACCTGGAGAGCGGGAGCGAGACGGTGATCGTCGAGGGCACGGCACAGCCGGTCGCGGACGTCTCGCTGGTCGAGCTGGTGATCGCGGCCTACAACGAGAAGTACCACTGGGACGTGGACCCGCACGGCATGCCGGGCCCGCTGTACGCGGTCAGGCCCCGCGTGGCGTTCGGCTGGGTGTCCGACGAGTCCGGCAACGACCGCGGCTCGGCCTTCCACGGCACGGCCACCCGCTGGCGGTTCTGAGCTAGTCGCAGCCCTTGCGCCGGAGTTCCGCAGCGGCGACGGCGCCGAGCTGGTCGAGTTTCTCCTCCAGGAACTGCCAGGCGAGGTCCATGTCCAACTCTCGCAGGTACCCGTGGACCACGATGTTTCGGAAGCCGCGGATGCCCCTCCAGTCGACGTCCACATGCCGGTGCTTGATCTCGTCGGACAGCATCGACGCCGACTGCGCCAGGGTGTGCATTCGGTACATCACGCCGGCCTGCAGGAGGACGTCCTCCTGGAACGCTGCCTTGCCGCGGCGCCTCCAGCCCGCGAGAAGCTCGGCCGACTCCACGATGTAGCGGAGGTGGTCGGCGTCCCGATCGATCAGAGTGGCGTGGCCTCCGCTCTGACGTGCGCGCCGAAGTGGCCCTTCAGGCCGCCGACACTCACCACGTGGACTGACCGTCCGAGCAGCTCCTCGACCTCGACCAGGAAGCCGCCCTGGTCCAGGATGCTCCGGCCCGGCTCGAGAGGTCCCGCCGGAAGGCGCGGCCTCTGCGCACGCGAAGAGGGCGCACGATCGCTCCTCCTCCTGAGAGGGGGAGCGATCAAGCACGTCCGGGGATTCACACCGGCAGCGTCGGCAGGAAGCGGGGCGGCCGGCGCGCTCGCGTCAGCCGCTCGAACGCGTACGCCAGCCGGATCAGCGTCGGCTCGCTCCACGCCCGGCCGATGAACGCCAGGCCCACCGGCAGGCCGTGGCTGAAGCCCGCCGGCACCGTCACGATCGGGTACCCCGCCTGGGCCGCCGCGGTCGAGCTGCCAGTGACGCCGTGGTCGCCGCCCACCAGGTCGGTCACCCACGCCGGGCCGCCGGTCGGGGCGACCAGCGCGTCGAGCTGGTGCTCCGCCAGCGCCGCGTCGATGCCCTGCGCTCCCGCCAGCGCCCGGCCCTGCGCCAGCGCCTCCACGTAGCGCGGGTCGCTCAGGTCGGTGGTCGCCTCCGCCTCCTCGAACCGCTCCTGGCCGAACCACGCCAGCTCCTCGCCAGCGTGCGCCAGGTTGAACGCGATCGCGTCGGCCAGCGTCCGGATCGGCACGCCCGGGCGCCCGGTGAGATAGGCGGCCAGATCCTGCTTGAACTCGAACCGCAGGACCGTCGACTCGTTCTCGCCGCCGAGCTGCGCCTGCGTCGGGATGTCCGCCGGGTCCACCACGATCGCGCCCGCGGCCCGCAGGGCCCGGATCGCCTCCTCCATGATCGCGTCCACCTTCGGGCTGCGGCCGAACCCGGTCGTCCGCGCGACGCCGATCCGCGCGCCCCGGAGGCCGTCCGCGATCAGGAACGGCGTGTAGTCGCCGAGCGCCCGGCCAGGCGCGGCCGACCCGGCCGTCGCCGCGTCGCGCGGGTCCTCGCCCGTGAGCGCACCCAGCACCGCCGCTGCGTCCGCCACCGTGCGCCCGTGTGGTCCCACTGTGTCCTGGCTGTGCGCGATCGGCACCACCCCGGCCCGGCTGACCAGCCCGACTGTCGGCTTGATGCCCACGACGCCGCTGGCGCTGGACGGGCAGACGATCGAGCCGTCCGTCTCCGTGCCCAGGGCCGCCGCGCACAGGTTCGCCGACACCGCCGCCGCCGACCCGGAGCTGGAGCCGCACGGGTTGCGGTCGAGCACGTACGGGTTGCGGCACTGCCCGCCGCGGCCTGACCAGCCGCTCGACGAGTGCGTGGAGCGGAAGTTCGCCCACTCGCTGAGGTTGGCCTTGCCCAGGATCACCGCGCCGGCCCGGCGCAGCCGCGCCGCGACCGTGGCGTCCGCCGGCGCCGGCTCGCCGGCCAGCGCCAGCGACCCGGCCGTCGTCTGCATGCGGTCGTGCGTGTCGATGTTGTCCTTCAGCACCACGGGGATCCCGTGGAGCGGCCCGCGCGGGCCCCGCTCGGCGCGCTCCCGGTCGAGGTGCGCGGCGATGTCGGCGGCGTCCGGGTTCACCTCGATGACCGACCGCAGCGTCGGGCCCCGGCGATCGATCCGCTCGATGCGGTCGAGGTAGCGCTCGGCCAGCGCGGCGGCGGTCAGCCGGCCGTCCGCCATCGCCGCGGCCAGGTCGGCGACGGTCGCCTCCTGGAGCCGGAGCCCGTCCGCGATCTCCTGGTCGTGATCCTCGAACACCACGGGAACAGGGTAGTGCCTGCCCCCGGCGCGATCGCATTGGACCACAGGTCCAAAGTCGTGGGCCGCAATTGCCACACCGGACAGAGGCGGGTTTCGACCTGAGGTCCGTAGGCTTGTCGCCGATGACATACACGAACGGCCGCCGTGTGGCGGTCACCGGCCTCGGGTTCGTGACCCCCATCGGGAACGACCTCGAGACCGTCTGGTCCAGCCTCGTCGAGGGCGTCTCGGGGGTCGGGCCGATCACCCAGTTCGACACCACCGACTACAGCACGAAGATCGCGGCCGAGGTCAAGGGCTTCCAGCCTGACCAGTACATGGACCGCAAGACGGCGCGGCACCTGGGCCGCTACTGCCAGTTCGCGCTCGCCGCCGCCAAGCAGGCGCTGGCCAACGCGGAGCTCGATCCCGGCCAGCACGACCCAGACGCGGTCGGCGTCATCGTGTCGTCCGGCGTCGGCGGCATGGACGAGATCGAGCGCAACCACACCGCGCTGCTCCAGCGCGGCGTCCGCCGCATCTCCCCGTTCACCGTGCCGATGATGATCTGCGACATGGGCGCCGGCGTCGTCGCGATGCACTGCGGCGCGGGCGGACCCAACTACGCGATCGTGAGCGCCTGCGCCTCCTCGGGCCACGGGATCGGCGAGGCCGCCGAGATCATCAAGCGCGGCGACGCCGAGGCGATGCTGGCCGGCGGCGCCGAGGCCACTATCACGCCGCTCACGATGGGCGCGTTCTGCCAGATCAAGGCGGTCAGCGAGCGCAACGACGAGCCGGAGCGGGCCTGCCGCCCGTTCGACGTCGGCCGCGACGGCTTCGTGATGGGCGAGGGCAGCGTGATGTTCGTCCTGGAGGAGATGGAGTTCGCGCGCGCACGGGGCGCCCGCGTGCTGGCCGAGGTGATCGGCTACGGCGCCAGCGCGGACATGTACCACTTCACCGCCCCCCACCCGGAGGGGGCAGGCGCCATCCGCGCCATGCGCCGCGCCCTCCGGAAGGCGGGCATCCAGCCGGAGGACGTGGACTACGTCAACGCCCACGGCACCTCGACGAAGCTGGGCGACGTCGCCGAGACGAAGGCGCTCCACGAGGTCTTCGGG
>VBJR01000250.1 GCA_005880175.1 Chloroflexota bacterium | reverse complement strand
TGTCTGGCCGCCGCTCGTTGTCTGGCCGTCGTTCGTTGTCTGGCCGCCGCTCGTTGTCTGGCCGCCGCTCGTTGTCTGGCCGCCGCTCGTCGCTTGACCGCCGTTGGTCGCTTGACCGCCGTTGGTCGCTTGACCGCCGTTGGTCGCCGGGCCGTCGTTCGTCGCCTGGCCATCATTCGTGGCCTCGCCGCCGCCGGTCGCCTGGCCGCCGTTCGTCGCCTGGCCACCGCCAGCCGCCCGGCCACCACCGCCGCCGCCGCTCGCGCCCACCGCGGCCGAGCCATCGACGCCGCCGCCCAGGCCCGTGGCCACCGACGCGGTGCTGCCGCCGCCGGCCGCCTGCGAAGCCGAGCCGCCGCCGCCCCTCGCGGCCGGCAGGGCCGAGCCGCGCCAGGCCAGCGCGGCGGCCGCCACCAGCAGCAGCATGGCGCCGGCAGCGAGGACCAGGAACGGGACGCGGCGAGCGGAGCGGAGCATTGCCAGTGAGAATGTGACTCTCTAAGAGGTTGGGTCGCCATAGGACAAATGTCCCCGGGGCGGCGGGACGGGCGCCCGGTTCAGATGATCGCGAGCGGGTTGACCGGGCTCCCCACGCCGCCCGTGATCCGGAGCGGCGCCACGACGAACGTGAACGTCCACGCCGACGCGGCGACCAGCGGCTCCAGGTCGAGCAGCTCCAGCAGGTACACCCCGCGCTCCTGGAGCATCGCCAGGTGCACCGGCAGGACGTCGCCCGAGGGCGCCGGCAGCACCTCGACCGCGAAGTTGTCGGCCCCGATCAGGACCACGCCCCGGTCCGCCAGCCAGCACGCCGCGTCCACGTCGATGCCGGGCTCGGACTCGTACCAGCTCGGGTCGGCCGGGTCGAAGCGGGCCAGCCACCCGGTCCGGATCAGCGCCGCGTCGCCCGGCTGGAGCTGCACGGCCATCCGGTTCAGCGCCCGCTCCACGTCCCCCACCCGGATCGGGCGGCCGGCCTCCAGCGGCCCGTTGGCGGCGCCCAGCACGTCGATCAGGACGCCCCGGCACACGATGCCGCCGACGCGGTCGATGCCCAGCCGCCGCGCGCCGGTGGTGCTCCGGACCTCGCTGGCCGGGATGCCGTTGTACATCAGGCCATCCCGCGCGACGTGGCTGAGCGCGTCGATGTGCGTGCCGCTGTGGCAGGCCAGCGACAGGTGGTCGTCGGCGAACTGGAAGCCGTTGGGGGCCCGGCGCGCCCCGGCCTCGAAGTCGCCTCCGTCCACCAGCATCGTGTGGAGGACCGGCGGGCGCGGCGGCAGGACCGGGACCTGCCGGGACTGCACGGGCAGTCCGAGCGGCACCACCTGGCCGCGGCGGGCGGCGTCCAGCCCGCGCCGCACGGCCTGCGCGTCCACCAGGTTCAGCGCCCCTCGCTCGTCGTCCGCACCCCAGCGTCCCCAGCCGACACCCCTCATCCTTCCAAACCTCCTGTCGCTGTAAAGGTAGACGCTCGACGAGAAGCGGCAGGAGACCAGCCCAAACCGCGATCATTGATTCCTGCCAAACAAGAGGTCCGGCTCCGCCGGCTGCCGTGTCGGGGGGCCGGCACCAGGAGGGCCGACACGCACGCAGTGAACGACGCCCATCCGACCTCCCCGATGCTGGTGGGCGCCACCTACGGCCTGACCAGCGCCGAGGCGGCGTCGAGGCTCGCCCTCCGGCGGCGCATCCGCCCCCGCGGCCCCATGGGCCTGCCGTTCGGCCGGCGCCTGCGGCAGACGCTGACCGAGCGCCTGGTGCTGCTCCTGCTGGCGGTGGCCGTGATCTACGCGGTCCTGGGCGCGTTTCGGGACGCCGTGGTGATCCTGGCCGTGATCGTGATCGTGGTCGGCCTGGAGACGTGGACGGAGTGGCGGGCGAGCCGCGCGATCGCCTCGCTGTCGATCCTCTCGGCGCCGCGGGCCCTCGTCTGGCGCGACCGCCACCTCCAGGAGGTGCCGCCCGACGAGCTGGTCCCCGACGACGTGATCCTGCTCTCGGCCGGCTCCCGGATTCCCGCCGACGCCCGCGTCCTGGAGGCGGACGAGCTGCTGGTGGACGAGTCGCTGGTGACGGGCGAGTCCCAACCGGTCGAGATTCGCCCCCTCCCGGGCGAGGTGGCCGAGCTGAAGGCCGGCACGCACCTCCTGCGCGGACGCGCGACGGCTGTCGTGACGGTGGTCGGCGAGGCGTCCACCCTGGGCCGCGTGGCCTCGATGGTCGCGGAGACGAAGGCCCAGCGCACGCCGCTGCAGCAGCGCATGGACGAGCTCGCCCGCGGCCTCCTGATCGCCGCCGTCGTCATCAGCGTGGTCGTCCCGCTGATCGGCCTGCTCCGGGGCCAGGACCCGCGCCAGATGGTGCTGACGGCGCTCACCCTGGCGTTCGCGACGATCCCGCAGGAGCTGCCCGTCCTCGTGGTCGTGGTGCTCGGCCTCGGCTCGCTGCGGATGGTCCGCCAGGGCGCGATCATCCGCCACCTGGGCGCCGCCGAGACCCTGGGCGCCACCACCCTCGTCTGCACCGACAAGACCGGCACGTTGACCGAGAACCGGATCAGCCTGACGTCGGCGGTCACGGCCGGCACCGTCGTCGAGAGCGGGCCCGGCCGCCAGGAGGACCTCGACCGGCTGGGCCAGCTGGCGCGCCTGGCCAGCGAGCCGCCGACCGGGGGCGACTCGCGGCTGGCGGACCCGATCGACGCGGCCGTCTGGCGGGCCACCGAGGCGGATTGGCCCGACCCGCCCGTGCGATTCGGCTTCGACAGCGCCCGGCGCATGGCCTCCGGCCTGGTCCAGCTCGGCGACGACCTGGTCCTGGGCGTCAAGGGCGCGCCCGAGGCGGTGCTGGTGCGGGCCCACTGGTGGCGCACCCGCAGCGGGGCGACGCAGACCCTGGGCAGCGACCTGCGCAGCCAGGTGGTGGCCGCCGCCTCGGAGCTGACGGCGGGCGGCTCCCGCGTCCTGGCGGTCGCCTCCCGGGTGATCCACGGGCCGCCGCTGGGCGGCCCCTCGCAGCTCGAGCGCGACCTGGTCTTCGAGGGCCTGCTCGCGTTCAGCGACCCGCTCCGGCCCGAGGTGAGCCGGGCCGTGCGGGAGCTGCAGGGCGCCGGCGTGGCGGTCACGATGGTCACGGGCGACCAGCCCGCCACCGCCGCCGCCGTGGCCCGCGCGGCCGGCCTGGGCGGCCCGACGTTCATCGCCGCCCAGACCAAGGCCTGGAGCTCGGCCGAGCTGGCCAGCCACGCCGCCCGCGGCTGCGTGGTGGCCCGGGCGCGTCCCGAGGACAAGCTGCGGATCGTCCAGGCCGCCGCGGCGGCCGGCGAGGTGGTGGCGGTCACCGGCGATGGCGTCAACGACGCGCCCGCCCTGGAGGCGGCCGCCATCGGCGTGGCGATGGGCCGCAGCGGCAGCGACGTCGCCCGCGAGGCGGCCGACCTGATCCTCGCCGACGACAACTTCGCGACGCTGGCCGGGGCGGCGGCCGAGGGCCGCCGGCTGTACGAGAACCTGCGCAAGGCGGTCCGCTACTACCTGGCGGTCAAGCTGGCGCTGATCCTGGTCACGTTCGTGATGGCGGTGACCGGCCGGCCCCTGCCGTTCAGCCCGCTCCAGATCGTGGTGCTGGAGCTGTTCATGGACCTGGGCGCCTCGGTCGCGTTCGTGAACCTGCCGGCCGAGGGCGACGAGATGCGGCGGCGGCCGCGCGACCCGCGGGCCCGGATCGTGGACCGGCGCCTGCTGGCCGGGGTCGCGGCCGGCGGGCTCACGCTGGCCGTACTGTCCGGGGTGACGTACCTGGTGGCCCTGCACGCGTACGGCGTGGACGGGGCGCGGACCCTGGCCATGGCCGTCTGGCTGGTCGGCCACGCCGCGCTCGGCGTCGTCATGGGCTGGGAGCGGCGGCCGATCGAGCCGCGCGACCTCCTGGCCAACCCGGCGATGCTGCTGTGGGCCGGCGCCGCGGTCGCGTTCGCGGTCGCGATCCTGGCGTGGCCGCCGCTGCGGGTGCTGCTCCACGGCGGCCCGGTGCCGGCCCTGAGCGGGGCGCTGGTGGTCGTCGCGGGCCTCGTCGTGCCGCTGTGGCTCGAGGGTCTCAAGCGCTACCGGGCGCGCTGATACCGTCCGGGTACCCTATGCAGCCAGTGGCCACAGCCCTGGCGTTCCGGTCCGTCACCAAGCGGTTTCGGAACGGCCGCGTGGCGCTGGCGGACGTGACCTGGTCGGTCGCCCGCGGCAGCCGGACCTGCCTGCTCGGCCCCAACGGCGCCGGCAAGAGCACCTCCATCCGCATCCTCGAGGGCGCCCTGCGGCCGAGCGCGGGCTCGGCCGAGCTGCTGGGCGAGCCGGTGGACGGCCCCGGGTACGCGGCGGCCCGGCTGCGGACGGGCGTCGTGCCTCAGGGACCGGGCATGTACACCGACCTGACGGCGCGCGAGTACCTCCGCATCGCGGCCGACCTGTACGGGTGCCGGCCCGACCGCGCGATCGAGGCGTTCGGGCTGCGCGACCACCTGCGCACGCGGCTGGCCGAGCTGTCGGGCGGGTTCCAGCGCCGGGTGGTGCTGGCGGCGGCCCTGGTCGCGGAGCCGGAGCTGCTGCTGCTCGACGAACCGACGGTCGGGCTCGACCCCAAGGCCAGCCACGAGGTGCACGAGTACCTGCGCCAGATGGTGGTGGGCCGCACCGTGCTGCTCTGCACGCACAACCTGGCCGAGGCCGAGGCGCTGTGCGACGACGTGATCATCCTGCGCGAGGGCCGGGTGGTGGTCCAGGGCCGGCTGAGCGACCTGCGCCGGGGCGCGCGCTCGCGGCTGCGGCTGGCGGCGCACCAGGGGCCGGAGGCGGTGGTGGCCCGCCTGAACGGGTTCGGGCCGGTGCGGGTGGACGGCGACCGGGTCCTGCTGGAGGTCGCGGACCCCGAGCGCGAGGCGCCGCGCGTCCTGCGGACGCTGATGGACGCCGGCCTGGACGTCTACGAGTGCACGCCGCAGCAGGCCTCGCTGGAGGAGGTGTTCCTGGAGGCGGTCGGATGATCCGGCTGCCGCGAGTGAGCAAGCCCGTGCGCGTGCTGCTGCGCAAGGAGCTGCGGCAGTTCCTGCGCAGCCGGAACGCGCTGCTGACAGGCCTGCTGCTACCGGCCCTGATCATGGTGGTCGCGCCGGTCGTGCAGCTGCTGGCGGCGGCGGGCGGGTCGGCGATGCGGGGTCAGGCGACGCTGCCGGCGGGGGTGCCGGGGATGGCGGGGCTGACCCGGCTCGACGAGCTGTTCCTGTACGTCACGTTCCCGCTGTTCTTCGTCCTGGGCGGCCTGATGACCCCGTCGCTGGCCGCGACGCACACGGTGATCAGCGAGCGGGAGCGGCGCTCCATCGAGCTGCTCGTGGCACTGCCGGTGAGCGTGAAGGACATCCTGACCGCGAAGACGGCGGCGAACCTGCTGGTCGCGGCGGCAACGCTGCTGCCTCTGTTCGTGATCGACGCGGCGGTGGTGCTGCTGCTCACGCACGCGGGCATCCTGTACGTCCTGGCCGCACTGGTGCTGGTCCTGTGCGCGCTGACGGCGTCGATCGGCATCAGCCTGCTGCTGGCCCTGGTCGCGCGGGACTTCCGGACGGCGAACAACCTGAACGGCTTCTTCGTGGTCCCGACGATGATCATGACGGGGCTGTGCGTGACGCTGGTGCCGGGTCTGTGGCGGTTCCCGGTCCTGTCAGTGCTGATGCTGGCCCTGGGCGGCCTGGCCTACCTGATCGCGGTGCGCTGGCTGACGTTCGAGCGCTACCTGACCTGAGCCCGTCCCGAACCTGGGCGACGACGGCGTCCGGCTTGCGGTAGAGGTCGGCGGCGGTGAATCGGAGGAGGCGGTAGCCGGCCGCGAGCAGGTGACGCGCGAGGTCGAAGACCGTCCTGACCGGCGACGTGGCGGGGAGGCCCCGACAGCCGACGACGTCGGAGTCGGGGAGCGCGCTGCGACGAAGCGAGACGCCGGTGGGCACGCATATGCCCCGCCCGTCCGGCACGGTCGCCTGCGCCGGCGCGCGGGGCTCGAAGTCGAGCCCGTGCAGCCACGCGGCCTGCGCGAGCCGGCGTCTACCCCAGTCATCAAGGTGCAACCGCTGCCGGTTCAACGCATCGAAGCGCCAACGAAGGGTTGAACCGGCAGCGGTTCAACCTCTCGCGAGCTGCTGAGCCAGGTGCACCGCGCCGGCTACGGGCTCGTCCGAGGCGCGCAGCGCCTCGGAGCGAGGGAGCGCGGCCCGGAGCGCCGCTTCCAGCGGGGGCTCCGACAGCAGCATGCCGCCGGCCAGGACCACCGGGCCGCGCAGGTCCAGGCGGGCCGACACCGTCGTGGCCAGGCCCGCCAGGGCCGCGGCCGTCGCCGTCACCAGCGTCGGGTCCGCCGCCAGCACGTCGTGGCTCAGCGCGGCCCAGCGCTCCGGCGAGCGGTCGGCGTGGAACGCGGCCGTCAGGTCCAGCGGGTCGGTCGCGCCCGTCGCCGCCAGCAGGCGGCGGGCCAGCGGGCCCGGCTCCGCGCCCCGGTCGTGCTCGGCCAGCGCGCGGCGGATCGCCTCCCGCGCCACCCAGTAGCCGCTGCCCTCGTCGCCGAGCAGGTGGCCCCACCCCCCGGCCCGGGCCTCGGCCCCGGCCGGCGACCGGCCCCACGCCACCGAGCCCGTGCCCGCGATCAGCACGATGCCCGCGTCCAGGCCCGCCGCCGCCAGCACCAGCCGCGTGTCGTGCACCACCTCGACCCGGGCGCCCGGCAGCAGCGGCGCCAGCAGCTCCCGCATCCGGTCCCGGCCGGCCGCCGTGTCGCAGCCGGCCGCGCCCGCCACCGCCGCCACCACCGCCGGCCGGCCCAGCTCGGCCAGCAGCCCGCCGAGCACCTCCCGAGCCTGGTCAGGACCCGCCGCCGTCAGGCTCGCGCTCGGCCCGGACGCCTCGGCGACCACCCGGCCGTCAGCGCACACGCGCCCCCTCGTCCGGCTGCCGCCGATGTCGAGGCCCAGGACGGCGCTCACCGGCTGATCGTGACCTTGCGCAGGCCGCGCGGCCGGTCCGGGTCGATCGAGCGGGCGGCGGCCAGGCCGGCGGTCAGCAGCTGGCCCGCCACGGCGAACGGCAGCGGCGTCAGGGGCTCGGGCAGGCCGGCCGCGACCCGGACCCCCACCGAGCCGCGGGCCAGCGCCGAGTCGCCGATCGTGAGCACGGCCGCGCCGCGCTGGCGCAGCCGGTCGGCCAGCGACGCCATCTCCCCCGTCGCCGGCCCGGCCGCGTCCACCAGCAGCACCGGGAAGCCCGGCTCCACGATCGCGATCGGCCCGTGCAGGAAGTCGGCCACCGACCGCGCCTCCGCCACCAGGTAGGCCGCCTCCATCAGCTTCAGCCCGACCTCCAGGGCGGTGGACAGGTTGTAGCCGCGGCCCAGCACCGCCAGCCGGGTCGCCCCGGCCAGCGCCGCCACCATCGGCGCCATCCCGGCCTCGGCCGCCAGCGCCGCGCGCAGCGCCTCCGGCACCCGCTCCAGCGCCGCCGCGAACTCGTCCGACGGGGTCAGCGCCTGCGACAGCAGCGCGACCTGGAGCAGGCTCGCCGTGTACGTCTTGGTCGCCGGCACGCTCCGCTCCGGCCCCGAGCCCAGCGCCACCACGTGCGCGGCGGCCGACGCCAGCGGCGAGGCCAGGTCGTTCGTCACCGCGACCGTCACGCTCCCCTGCCGGCGCGCCTCCTCGACCACCGAGACCACGTCCGTGGACGCGCCCGCCTGGCTGATCGCGAGCACGCAGAACCGGCGCAGGTCCGGCGGCCGGTGGTACAGCGTGAACAGCGAGGGCGCCGCCAGCCCGACCGGCAGCCCGTTGCGCGCCTCCAGCAGGTACTTCGCGTACACGGCGGCGTGGTCGGAGCTGCCCCGCGCCGCGATCACGACCCCGGCCGGGTCGGCCGCCCGGATCGCCGCCGCCACCTCGGCCCAGGCCGGGCCCGACGCGGCCAGGACGCCCGCCGCGACGTCCGGCTGCTGCCCGATCTCCTCGCGGAACAGGCTCACGACTCGTACACCGTCCGTCCGGCCACGAGCGTCCGCCGAACCCGCAGGTCCGGCCCCAGCACCACCAGGTCCGCGTCGCAGCCGGCCGCCACCCGGCCCCGCGTCGCGAGGCCCAGCACCCGCGCCGGCGTGCGCGCGGCCATCGCCAGCGCCCGGTGCAGGCCGAACTGCTCGACGGCCCGCCGCAGCAGCAGGTCCATGGTCGCCGCGCTGCCGGCCAGCGTGCCGTCGGCCAGGCGGACCGTGTCGCCCTCGCTGATCACCTCGCGCCCGGCCAGCCGGTACCGCCCGGGCGGGACGCCGGCGGCGGCGACCTGGTCGGTCGTCAGCGCCAGCCCGCGCGGGCCCTTCGCGCACCCGGCCAGGGCGACCAGGCTGGGGTGCACGTGCACGCCGTCCGAGATGATCCCCGCGGTCACCCGGGGGTCGTCCAGCACGGCCCCGACCAGGCCCGGCGCCCGGTGGTGGAGCGGCGGCATCGTGTTGAACAGGTGCGTCGCGAAGCGCGCCCCGGCCTCGAACGCGGCCAGGCCCTCGTCGTACGTGGCGCCGGAGTGGCCGGCGGATACCAGGACGCCCGCGCTCGCCAGCCGGCGCACCGCCTCCAGCCCGCCCTCCAGCTCGGGCGCGAGCGTCAGCATGCGCGGCGGCCGGGCCAGCACGCGCTCCACGCGGTCCGGCGTGGGCGGCTCCAGGTTGCGCTCGTCGTGGGCGCCCTTGTACGCGGGGTTCAGGAACGGGCCCTCGACGTGCGCGCCGAGCACCCTGGCGCCGGGGGCGGTCGCCGCGGCCACCGCCCGGACGAACTCCAGCCCCTCCCCGAGCGGCCGCGAGATCATCGTCGGCAGGAACCCGGTGACGCCCGTCCGGGGCAGCGCCTCGGAGATGGCGCCGATCGCCTCCGGCCCCTCGCGCGCGTCGTGGCCGGCGAAGCCGTTGACCTGGAGGTCGATGAAGCCCGGCGCGATGATCGTCTCGGAGTCGCCCGGGCCCAGCAGCGAGATCTCGGCGATCCGCCCCTCCACGATCACCAGCTCCGCGCAGCGGAGGCCCCCGCTCGGCCCGACCACGCTGCCGCGGAGGACCTCCCGTGTCACGACGTCAGGCCCAGCAGGTGCGGGTAGCGCTCGATCAGCGCCCGGTTGTGGACGTCGCCGCCGTCCACGTTGTTCGAGACGAGCACGCTGCCCGCGCCCAGCGCGGCCTCGGTCTCGGCCAGCAGACCGTGCAGCAGCACGCCGCCGACCACCGTCGAGAGCGGGCCCATGCGCGCGCCGCCGACCTCGACCGAGGCATCCCCCTCCGGCACCCCGGCGTCCAGCACGTGCGCGACCGCGGCGGCCAGCCGGTTGCCGGGCCGGCGCGTGGTGATCGCGATCGTGAGCAGCCCCGCCGCGGCGGCGGCCTCCGCCAGCTCGACCGGCACGGCGTTCCGGCCCGACGTGGAGACGACGAGGAGCGAGTCGTGCGGGCCGAGCCGGGCCGCCAGCTCGCCGCCCAGCCCCTCGCTGCGCTCGTAGGTGGTGACCGAGAAGCCTCGGATCGGGCTCAGCCGGTCGTCCACCAGCGGTCGCAGCCAGGCCGGCCCGCCGGCCCGGTAGAAGCCCTCGAGGGCGAGGAGCTGCGAGTGCCCCGGGCCAGGGCCTCGACCACCGCCTGCCTGATGCTGCCGGCCAACGAACCGTTGCGTGTCGTCAAGTCGCTGATCTCTCCTTCGGGCCGACCAGCAGGTCGGCCGCCGCGACCGCGCTCACGCGCGCGGCGCCGTGGGTGTCCAGCCAGGCCCGGGCGCCGGCCGGCCGGCGCACCGGCAGGCCCATCTCGACCACGATCGTGTCCGGCCGCCGGGCCAGGATCGCGTCCGCCGCGACCGCGTGCGCGGGCCAGCGGTGGAGGTCGCGCACCACCAGCACGAGCGGCCGGCCGGCGGCCTCGGCGGCGACGGCGTCCAGGTCGGGCGTGCCGTCCGCGCGCAGCACCGTCACCGCGGGATCGCGCCCGCGCAGCACCTCCCCCATCCCCCACGGCACGACGCCGACCGCGATCGACGCCGCCGGCCGCAGCTCGACGACGACCGGCGGGCCGGCCAGCGGGGCCAGGCCCGTCGCGCGCAGCGCCCGCCGGGCCGCCTCCAACCCGAGGCCGCGGTCGGACGCGGCGCCGCCGCGAGTCGCCCCGCCGGCCGCTGCGACCCGGCCGGCGGCCTCGGCCAGCCGCTCCTCGCCGAGCCGGCCAGACCGGACCGCGTCCGTCAGCGCCCCGGCGAGCAGGTCGACCACGTCCTCCTCGGCCAGCCCGCCGCCCACGCAGATCGCGTCGGCCCCGGCCTCCAGGGCCCGGACCGCGCCCTCCTCGAGCCCGATCGTGCTCCGGATCGCGGCCATCTCCAGGCCGTCCGTGATGACGAGGCCGGTGTAGCCGAGACGCTCGCGGAGCAGGCCGGTCAGCACCGCCCGGCTCACCGTCGCGGGCTCCGCGTCGAGCACCGGCACCACCAGGTGCGCCGTCATCACCGCGCGCACCCCGGCCGCGATCGCCGCCCGGAACGGGCGCAGCGCCGCCTCCAGCTCCTCCGCCCCGCCGGCGACCACGGGCAGGCCCACGTGCGAGTCCACCGCGGTGTCGCCGTGGCCGGGGAAGTGCTTCACGCACGCGCCCACGCCGGCCGCCTGCAGGCCCTCCACGAACGCGGCCACGTGCGCCGCGACCAGGTCCGCGTCGGCGCCGAACGAGCGCACGCCGATCACCGGGTTGTCCGGGTTGCTGTTCACGTCCGCGACCGGGGCCAGGTCCAGGTCGATGCCGGCGGCGGCCAGCTCGGCGCCCAGCGAGGCGGCGACGGCCCGCGTCAGGTCCGGGTCGCCGGCCGCGCCCAGGGCCAGGTTGCCCGGGTACGAGCTGCCGGCCCTGGCCTCCATCCGGGTGACGTCGCCGCCCTCCTCGTCGATGGCCAGCAGCGCGTCGAGGCGGGCCGCGTGCAGCTCGGCCGTCAGGGCCGCGACCTGCTCCGGATCGACCACGTTGCGGCCGAACAGGACGGCGCCGCCGAGCCCGTCCCGCAGGCGTCGCAGCACCCAGTCGGGCGCCCGCGTGCCCACGAATCCGGGCAGCAGGCAGCCCTCCGCCAGACGGCGCAGTGCATCCATGGCAGCGTCTACCCCTTGACCGCTCCCGCGGTGAGCCCTGACGTCAACGAGCAAGTGGGGGCAGGCCCCCCCTTCCGGAACCCCCCCTCTTGTCCGGGACGTTGGGGGGACCTCCGGTCCATCGCTCCGCGACTGAACACGATGCCGGGCGAATCCGGGAAGAGCGACTCACATGCTCGGCGAAGCCGTCGCGGACGGCGACCCCAGCTCGAGCCCAAGGCGTTGAGACGACCCATCGACACCGTCCTCTACCCCTTGACCGCTCCCGCGGTGAGCCCTGACG
This sequence comes from Chloroflexota bacterium, assembly GCA_005880175.1. The sequence goes on along the minus strand of VBJR01000250.1, from coordinate 2,248 downwards.
TCACGTACCGCTGCACGAGCAGGAAGAACGTCACCACCGGCACGCTGGTCAGCGTGGCGCCGGCCATCAGCGGGCCCCAGTCCGTGCCCCGGTTGGTGGTGAACGAGGCCAGCCAGACGGTCAGCGTCTGGTGGTCCGGGCTGCGCAGCAGGACGTACGCGACGATGTAGTCGTTCCAGGACTGGATGAACGCGAAGATCGCGGTCGCCACCAGGCCGGGCGCGCAGAGCGGGAACACGACGCGCATGAACGCGCCCGCGCGCGTGCAGCCGTCGATCATCGCCGCCTCCTCCAGCTCGACCGGGATGTTGGCGACGAACCCGCGCAGCGTCCAGATCATGAACGGGACGATGAACGCCAGGTACGTGACGATCACGCTGGCCAGCGTGTCGATGGCGCCGAAGCCGTCCATCAGCAGGAAGACCGGGATGACCAGCGCCGACAGCGGCACCATCTGGACGACCAGGATCAGGACCAGGAACGCGCGCCGGCCATGGAAGCCGAAGCGCGCCACCCCGACGGCGGCCGCGAACGCGAGGCCCAGCGAGACGGCGACCACGGTCAGCACCACGACCAGGCTGGTCTGGACGCTGCTCCAGAAGAACGGCCGGTTGACCGCGTCGGCGAAGTTGGCCAGCGTGAACGGCGCCGGGACCAGCTTGGGATCGAAGCTGAGGATGTCGCGGCCCGGCTTGAACGCCGTGGCGACCATCCAGTAGATCGGGAAGATCATCACCACGAACACGACCACGCCGGCCAGGTCGTAGCCCAGCCGCCGGGTCCGCCTCCGCCCCAGGCTCAGCCCCATCTACTCCAGCTCCCCCGAGCGAACCATCTGGCGGACGTAGAAGAACGTGACGAGCATCAGCATCGCGACCAGGACGACCGACACCGCCGCGCCCCGGCCGTACTGCGTGACGCGGAACGCCTCCACGTACGCGTACACGCCCATGACGTAGTACTCGCTGCTCGGCCGGGTGTTGAGCATGATCCAGACCTGGTTGTAGACCTGGAAGTCCCAGATGGTGGACAGGCTGAGCAGGATCGCGAAGATCGGGCGCAGGATCGGCGCGGTCACCGACCAGAAGACCTGCCAGCCCGTGGCCCCGTCGGACCTGGCCGCCTCGACCAGCTCCCTGGGCACCTGCATCAGCCCCGCGTACAGCGTGATCACGAGGAACGGCAGCGCCCCCCACACGACCAGCGCGACGATGATGCCGAAGCCCTGCACCGGGTTCTCGAACCAGTTGTGGTGGACGAAGTTGCCCAGGTGGAGCCGCGTCAGGCCCCAGTTGGCCACCCCGAACTCGAAATCGAACATCCACTGCCAGACGTCGATGGCCACCACCACCGGCGTCGCCCACACGAACATCAGGCCCCCGCTGACCAGGAGCCGGACCGGGCCGCTCACGCGCTCCATCAGCAGCGCGAGCAGCGTGGCGATCCCCATGCTCACCCCGACGGCCAGAGCGGTGAAGGCGGCGGTGCGGACGACGACCTGCCAGAACAGCGGGTCGGTCACCAGGCGGACGTAGTTGGCGGCCCCGACGAACACGCCCTGGTGCGCGATCAGCTCGGCCAGCCCGTAGTTCTGGAGCGACAGGCTGGCCAGGAAGCCCATCGGGTACGCCATCACCGCGGCGATGACGAGCAGCGCCGGGGCGATCAGCAGGTACGGCGCCGCGCCGCGCACCAGCCGGGGCCGGAGCGGGCGCGAGCGGGCGAGGAGGGCCCCGGTGCGCGGCCCCGCAGCGGCCGCGGCGGATCCGGCCGCCTCGTCCGTCGCCGTCGGGACCGCGCACATGATGGAACCCGTACCTCCCTTCAGCTCAGCTCTTGCCGTTGAGCATGTCGCCGATGTGCGTGCTGGCCGACTTCGTGGCGTCGGCCACCGAGGCCTTGCCGGTGAAGATCGAGACCAGCATGTCGGGGATCACGTTGGCGCTCTCGACGTTGGCCCAGTTGGGCGAGTTGGGGACGAACTTGCTGTTCTTGGCCGCGGCCGCGAACGTGCCGATCAGCGGCTGGCCGTCGTTCAGGCTCAGCAGCGTGGTCGTGTTGGGGATCACCTGCCCCACCGTCGCCATCTGCGTCTGCCACTTCTTGCCCTCGAGCAGGCCGATCCACTCCTGGGCCAGGCCCTGGGCCTTGCTCTTCGCGGCGATGCCGAGGTCGGAGCCGCCCAGGAAGACCGGGGCCGACTGGCCCGCGGTGTGGCTCGGGATCGGGAACACGCCCAGCTTGTCCT
>VBJR01000249.1 GCA_005880175.1 Chloroflexota bacterium | reverse complement strand
CCCGCCTGGATCCAGGCGCCGGCCGCCGTCGCCCCGGACTCGAACGCCCGGGCGCGGGCCCGGCTGTCGGGGCTGTCGGCGTTGCCCGAGAGGTAGGCCAGGCTCCGGTACCCGTGCTCGGCCACCAGGTGGTGGAGCAGCGCCCGCATCCCGGACTCGTTGTCGCACCGCACGTTCATCGCGGCGGAGGTGGGGCTGCCGGCCAGGGTGACGATGGGGACGATGTCCGCCAGCCGGGCCAGGTCGTCCGCCGGCAGCATCCCGTCGTGGAGGATCAGCCCGTCCGTCTTGCCGGCGACGGTCCCGATCCGGGCCGCCAGGTGCACGTCGTCCACACCGACCGAGCTGACCAGGACGTCGAAGCCGCGCCGCTGCGCGGCCACCTCGATGCCGCGGTTGATGACGTCGATGAAGAGGAGGCTCTCCTCCTCGTCCTCGAACGGCGTCTCGCCGCTGCGCCGGAAGACCACGCCGACGACCTCCTTGAGGCCGTTGGAGAGCGCCCGGGCGGCGCCGTCGGGCACGAAGCCGAGATCCCGGACCGCGGCCATCACCCGCTCGACCGTCTCCGCCCGGGGGCTGCGCTGCCCGTTGAGCACCCGCGACACGGACGCGATGGAGACCCCCGCCCTGCTGGCGACGTCGTAGATCGTCAGGGCCCCCTTGGGCCGCCTGGCCTCCGCCACCTCTCTCCCTCGGCGACGCCCGCCGGACATCGTCAACCGACCACCGCCGGTTTTGGGTAAGCGCTTACCGCCCGGCGAGCGTAGCACAGGGGAGGAGAACGCGCAACGGGTCGGGTGGGGCCGGGCTCAGCCCCTCGCCACGACGTCGCCCTGACCGCTCGCGGACACCATGGGCTGCGTGCCGGTGATCGTCCCGTGCCAGGTGACGTGGTCGAACGAGCCGGTGATCTGGACCGCGTCCACCCGGTCCACGACCACGGTGTTGTTGCTGCCCACGATCGCCACGCGCGGGCAGTCGCCGGTCAGCGTGATGTGGTTCGTCGAGCCGGTGATGCCGACCGGACGTCCCGCGCAGTCGTCGGTCACCTGGGCGCCCGACTGGTTGATCGCCAGCTGCCCGCGGCCGGCCGGCGGGGCAGGCGCCTGGGTGGCCGGGGGCGGCGCCGCGGGCGGTGCCGCCGCCGGGGGCGCGGTCGCGGCGTCCGTCGCCGGCGGCGCCGCGGCGACTCCCGCCGGTTCTGCCGGGCCGGTGGAGCGGCCCTGGTCCACCACGCCGGAGCCGCCGCACGCCGCGGCGACAAGCGTCACCGCGATGATCGTCCACCTCGCATTGCGCACAAACATGGCCCCGCACTATGCCCGTGTAGGACGGGCCGGACCAAGGGCCTACCATGCCAACGGATGGACATTTCCCGCCAGCCGGCGGGTCGCCCCGCGCCGCGGACCCACACGGTGGCGACGCTCTATCACGTGTACCAGGAGGCCCGGCGCTCCGGCCTCTCGGAGCGCGAGCTGGAGGCCGCGATGGGCCTCCCGAGCGAGTCCCTCCGCGACTTCGACCTGCGGGTGGGCGCGGAGCAGCTGTTCGGCGCGTGGGAGCGGGTGATGCGACGGCTGCGGGACCCGGCGTTCCCCGTGCGGGCGGCCCGGCGCGCCGTGGCCGACCTGCGCAGCCCGGTCGCGCTCCTGGCCACGTCCAGCCGCACCGTGCGCGAGGCGCTGGAGCGGACCGTCGAGTACGGCACCGCGTTCACGACGGTGTACGCGCTGAGCCTGCAGCCGTGGCCGGACGCGGTCGCCGTCGTCTTCGACGGCCTCGGCGCGGGGCGGCTCGGCGAGCGCTGCGAGGCCGAGTTCGCCCTCGCCGACTTCGTGGCGGTGGGGCGGGCGACCCTCGGCCGCGCCCTGCGGCTGGGCCGCGTCGCGTTCGCCCATCCGGCGCCTCCGTCCGTGGCGCTGCACCGGCGCCACTTCGGCCGCGGCGTCCGGTTCGGGGCGCCGCGGACCGAGCTGACGGTGCCGGCGGCGGTGCTCTCGCTGCCGCTGCGGACGACCCGGCCGGGTCTGGCCGCGTTCCTGCAGTCCACGCTGGAGCGGACGCGGCGCCCCGCCGCCGCCTCCTACTCGCTCCGGGTGCGGGCCGCGCTGCTGGAGCGCCTGGCCGACGGCGAGGTGACGATCGAGCACGTGGCCCGCCGCCTGCACGTCAGCGCGCAGACCCTGCACCGGCGGCTCGGCGAGGAGGGCATCGCGTTCCGCGAGCTCCTGGACGAGACGCGGCACAGCGTCGCCGTGGACCTGCTGGAGCGGCCCGACCTGAGCACGGCAGCGGTCGCCGAGCGCCTGGGCTTCGCCAGCACCCGCTCGTTCCACCGCGCGTTCGCGCGCTGGACGGGCACCAGCCCGCGGGCGTCCGCCGCCCGCGCTACCGGGCCGGCGGCTCCACCGTGAGCGCGGCCCGGCTCCGGGCCCAGCGCGAGCGGAGCACGATCGCCAGCAGGTTGTGCGTGATGACGATGGACGACACGAGGCTGGCCAGCACGCCGATCGCCAGCGTGATGGCGAAGCCCTTGATCTGCGGTGGTGCGGCGAACACGAGGATGCCGCTCGTGATCAGCGTGGAGACGTTGGAGTCGCGGATCGCCGGCCAGGCCCGCCGCACCGCGGCCTCGACCGCCGGCCCGATCGTGCGGCCGCCGCGGACCTCCTCCTTGAACCGCTCGAAGATCAGCACGTTCGCGTCCACGGCCATGCCGACGCTGAGGATGAACCCGGCCAGCCCGGCCAGCGTCAGCGTGATCGCGAACAGCCGGAACGCGGCCAGCACCAGCAGCGCGTAGGCGACCAGCGCCAGGCTGGCCAGGAAGCCCGGCAGGCGGTACAGCACCGCCATGAACGTCATCACCACGGCGAGGCCGAGCACGCCGGCGGCGACGCTCTGCTTCACCGCCTCGGCGCCGAGCCCGGCGCTGACGCTGCTCGACTCGACGACGTCCAGGGTGACCGGCAGCGCGCCGTTCTGGAGGCCGGCGGCCAGGTCCTTCGCCGACTGCCGCGTGAACGCGCCCTCGATGACGCCCTGACCGTTGGGGATCTGCTGGAGCGTGTACGCGTCCACCAGCAGCTTGGCGCCGGCCGCGCCGCCGTAGCGCTGGTACGCGGTGGCGGCCACCTGGTCCCAGTGAGCGACGTCGTCCGGCGTGAGGTCGAGCCAGAACGTCAGCCGGCGCTCCGGGCAGTCCACCTGGCCCGCCTGCGGACACGTGGCCTGGAACGTGGCGCCGGTCAGCTGGCTGTAGACGCCGGTGCCCGCCGGGTCGAACTGGTACGCGACCTGCCAGCCGCCGCCGCCGTTGGGGTCGAGCTGGGCGCTGGCGCCGGTCAGCATGTCGCTGGTCATCGCGGTCAGCCGCGGGCGATAGCCGGGGACGGGGCCGCCGGTGATCGCCGGGTCGGCCACCCACCGGGTGACGACGAGCTGGTACCGCTCGCCGATCAGGCGCGCCGCCTCGGCCGCGGACACGCCCGGGAGCTGCACCTCGATCCGGTCGTGCCGGGAGCCGCCGGCCGCCTGGATGACCGGCTCGCCGACCCCGATCGCGTTGACGCGGGTCTCGATGACCCCGATGGTCCGCTGCTGCACGCCGGCCGGGTCCTGGCCCGGGGGAAAGCCGGTCATCTGGAGCGTCAGCGAGGTGCCGCCGGCCAGGTCGAGCCCGAAGTGGCTGGCGACGCGCCAACCGCCCAGCTCGGCGGGCAGCCACGGCACGGTGCCGGCGGCGTCCACCAGGAGCGAGAGGACGAGCGCGCCGGCGACGACGACCCGGATGGGCCAGTCCAGGAGGCGGGTCACGGGTGGCGGACCAGCATGCGCCGGGTCTCGCCCAGCGAGATGGGCGCGGCGATGGCGAGCAGCGCGCCGGCCACGGCGACGATCGGCGGCGCCTCCACAGTCTGACCCGGCCCCGCCCCGACCTCGCCCCGTGAGCGGAGCGCGGTGTGGCGGCGGGCGACGAGGTGGCGGCCGTCCCGGGTCCAGACGTGCCACGCCTGGTTGCCCAGCTCGCCCGAGGTCGTCGCGGCGCGCGCCTGCCGGCGCGGCTGGACGCCCCAGGCGTCCAGGGCCCGGACCAGCGCAGCGGCGGTCACCGCGCGCTATCCCGCGACGGCGACCGCCGTGAACGTGACCGTGCTCAGCGCGGACGTGTTGTGCGAGGTCACCGCCATGCCGCCGAGCATGGTACCCGTCTCGGCGAGCGTCACGGTGGAGCCCGGCACGGCCGTCCACGTGACGCCGTCCGGCGACGTGTAGGCCGTGAACGTGCCGCCGGTCCCGGACCGGGCCACGCGCACGAAGGCCGGCGCCGCGCCGGCGAGGCCGGCCGCCATCCCCGCGTTCGCGCCCGCCGACGGACGGTACTGGACGACCAGACCGTTGCCGGGTGTCACCTCGATCGCGTAGTAGGCCGAGCCGGCGCTGCCGTCGTGGCGCAGCATCACGCCCGCCTTGGCCCAGGGGCTGGTGTTGCTCTGCGAGGCCACCTGCGCGCTCACCGTGCCGGCCGTCCCGACCGACTTCGAGACGAGCCGGAACTGGTCGGCCGTCCCCCAGATGTCGCCGCCGCCGCCCTGGACGGTCCACGTGGACCCGTTCAGCGCCTGCGTGCCGGCGGGGACGGGACCGCCCACGCCGGCGCAGGTCCAGCCGGTCGGGCAGGCGGGTGGTGCCGGGGCGGTGGGGGCGACGCTCACGCCGTCGAACGTGACCGCGCTCAGCTGCGAGGTGTCGTGCGACGTCACCGCCAGACCGGCCAGCATGCCGCCGCTGACGCTCAGGGTCGCGCTGGACCCCGCCACGGGCGTCCACGTCGCGCCGTCGGCCGACGTGTACGCGGTGAACGTGGACCCCGAGCGAGCGACCCGCAGATACGCGGGGACGCCGCCGGCGACGCTGGCCGGCATCGCGGCCGCCGCGCCCGTCGCGGTCCGGTCCTGCACGACCAGACCGTTCCCGGGCGTCACCTCGATCGCGTAATAGGCCGAGCCCGCGTCCGCGGTCTGGCGGAGCATGACGCCGGCCTTCGCCCACGCGTTCGTGCTGCCCTGCGCCGTCACCCGGGCCGTCACGGTGGCGTCGCCGGCGACCGGCAGCGCCGCCAGGTGGAACTGGTCGCTCGTGCCCCAGATGTCGCCGCCGCCGCCCCGCACCGTCAGGGTGGTGCCGCTCACCGTCTGCGAGCCGGCGGGCATCGCGCTCCCGACGTCGGCACACGTCCACCCGCCCGGGCAGCCGCCGGGCGGGGCGCCCGCGCCCACGGCCACGCCGGTGAACGTGACCGTCCCGGCCGCCTGCGTGTTGTGCGAGGTGATGGCGAGGCCGGCCTGCATGGCGCCGCTGACGCTCAGCGTCACGCTCGAGCCCGGGACGGGCGTCCACGTCAGCCCGTCGCTGGACGTGGAGGCGGTGAACGTGCCGCCCGCCCGCGTCGCCCGGACGTACACCGGGGTCGTGCCGGCCAGCTGCGCCGCCATCGCGGCGCCGGCGCCCGCCGACGGCCGGTACTGCACGACCAGCCCGTTGCCGGGCGTGACCTCCACCGCGTAGTACGCGGACGCCGCGTCGGTCGTCTGGCGGAGCATGACCCCCGCCTTCGCCCACGGGTCCGTGGCGCTCTGCGCGGTCACCCGGGCCGTGACCGGGCCGTCGCCGGCCAGCGGCTGCGAGACGAGGTGGAACTGGTCGCTCGTGCCCCAGATGTCGCCGCCGCCGCCCTGGACCGTCCAGGTCCCGCTCGCGTCCAGCGTCTGGGCGCCGGCCGGCGTCGCGCCGCCGACGTCCGTGCAGCTCCAGCCGCTCGGGCAGAGCGCGGGCGGGGTCGGGGCGCCGGTGGCCACGGCGACCGTGTCGAACGTCACCGCGCTGCGGGCGCCGGCGTTGTGCGACGTCACCGCGAGGCCGGCCAGCATCGCCGTGGCCGCCGTGATCGTCACGCTCGACCCCGCCACCGGCGTCCACGTCGCCCCGTCGGCGGAGGTGTACGCGGTGAACGTGGCGCCCGATCGCGCCACGCGCACGAACGCGGGGGCGGCGCCGGCCGGCCGGGCCGGCTGGAGCGTGCGCAGGCCCTCCAGCGACCGGTACTGGACGGCCAGCCCGTTGCCCGGCGTCACGAACAGGGCGTAGTAGACGGCGGCGGCGTCGTCGCTGCTCTGCCGGAGCATCACGCCGGCCTTCGCCCACGGATCCGTGGCGCCCTGCGACGCGACCCGGGCGGTCACCGTGCCGTCGCCCGACAGCGGCTGCCAGACGAAGTGGAACTGGTCGTCGGTGTCCCAGATGTCGCCGCCGGCGCCCTGCACCGTCCACGTGCCGTCGCTCAGCGACTGGTCGCCGACCACGCCCGGGTTGCCCACGTCACCGCACGACCAGCCGCTCGGGCAGGGGCTGGCCGAGGGCGCCGGCGCCGCGGGCGCCCCGGCGGCCCCGAGCGCGACGCCCGAGAACGTGACCGCGGTCGCGGTGCCCTGGACGCCCGAGTCGGCCGCGGCGCCCGCCAGCACGTCCGCCGGCATCGGGATGACCGCGTTCGTCCCCGGGACCAGCGAGTACGCCGTCCCGTCGGCGGACACGGCCGCCTGGAACGCGTCTCCCACGCGCCGGATCTGCAGGTGGACCGGGAGGGCGGTGGCCACCGTCGCCAGCCGGAGAGCGCCGGTCCCGGGCGTGAGCCGCCCCTCGACGGCGAGGCCGTTCGGCGTCACCAGCACCGCGTAGAACGGCGAGCCCGCGCCGGCCGTCTGCCGCACCATCAGGCCCTCCTCGGCGCCGGCGGACTGCTGGGCCGTGACGGCGCCGGTGACCTGGCCGTCCCCGCTCAGCGTCCGGGTCACCAGCCGGAACTGGTCGGCGGTGGCGCCCACGCCGGCCCCGCCCGCGTTCACCGTCCACGTGGCGCCCGACACGGCCTCGGAGCCGGCCGGCGCCGAGCCGCCGACGTCCTGGCAGGTCCAGCCGGAGGGGCACGTGGGGTCGGCCGGCGGGGGCGGCGGCGGGCTCGCCGGCAGGCCCCAGGCGTACAGGTGCCCGTCGACCGAGCCGGCGTACACCCGGCCGTTGGCGACGGTGGGCGGCCCGTAGATGGTCGAGCCGGTCGTGTAGCTGTAGAGGCGCCTGCCGGTCGCCGCGGCGACCACCTCGACGGTCGAGCCGGCGCCGTCCACCACGAGCCCGTTGGCGTACGCGACCGCGGCGATGACCGCGGCCGGGTCCGGGTGCTCCCACAGCACGGCGCCCGTGCCCGGGTTCAGGGCCCGGACGAACCCCTGGGCGCCCGCGCCGGCGATGGTCGTGTTGCCGCCGGCCACGTAGAGGACGCCGCCGGCGAACGCGGCGGACGCGGTGGTGGCATCGCCGCACGTCGGGCAGGCGCCGCCGTACGCGATCAGCCGCTGCCAGACCGGGCCGGCCGCCAGGTTGCTCCGGTCGAACGTGTACAGGAACCCGTTCTTGTTGGCCGAGGCCACCAGCTGGCGGCCGCCGGAGTCGGCGAAGAGGATCGGCGACGTGCTCCAGTCGGAGTCGTCCACCATCGCGTCCGGCGGGATCTTCCACGCGCTCTTCACCGCCAGCGTCCCCGCGTCGAGCGCGACGATCGCCTGCGAGTACGGCTGGCCGTCGGCGCCGGGCGAGCCGGTCGTCACGAAGATCGTGCTGGTCGCCGGATCCAGGCTGGGCGAGGTCCAGATGCCGCCGCCGACCTGCCCGGACACGACGGCGTTGAACGTCGCCACGACCTGGTGGGTGGACAGGTCCACCTTCAGCAGCTGGCCCGGCACGAGCGGGCAGTCGCCGAAGCTGGCCACGCCGATGTACGCGAACCCGTTGGACAGCAGCGGGCTGGACCAGTTGTAGTGGCCGCCGGTCGCGCTGTTGTCGCCCGTGGGGACGGACCACAGCACGGCCCCGGTCGCAGCGTCGAGCGCGTACCAGTTGCTGTCGCCGCCGCCGACGTAGACGACGCCGCCCTGGACGGCGGCGCTGGACGTGACGCCCGCGGCGGGCGGGAAGCAGGCCGGCGCGCTGGTCACGCCGAGGAACGTCTTCCACCGCTGCGTCCCGGTCACCGCGTCCACCGCGTACTCGCTCCCGTCCCACGACCCGAAGTAGGCGGTGCCCCCGACCACGGTCGTGCCGGAGGCCACCGGGCCGCCGGTGGCGGCCGACCAGAGCGGCACGAGCTGGCCGGCGTTGGCGGTGCCCAGCGTGGTCTCGTCGAGGTTGGCGGACGTTCGCTGGACGTCGTGCAGGTACGTCGGCCAGTCACCCGCGGCGGCGAGGGCCGGGCCCGGCGCCGGGCCCAGGAGCAGCGCCAGCGGGACGGCGGCCGCGCAGGCGAGCAGGCGCCGCGGGTTCACCGGGTCGCTCCGAGCACGGGCTTCGCGGCGGGCGCGGCCGGCGCCGGCAGGCCCGCGTAGCAGGCCTGCATCGCCCCCTCGGCGGGCCGGCCCAGCGGGTTGTAGTCGTCGGCCGAGAGGTCGGCCCCCGGCATGGACGGCCCGGCCGCCCACCAGTACAGCCCGCTGATCGACCTCGTCGTCGCGGCGCACGTGGCCTCGTAGTAGGCGCGCTGCTCGTCGAGGTTCACCTGCGTCCCCGCGAGCCGGTTCCACGGCTTGAGGTGCGCCCCGGTCTTGGGAGCCACGCCCACCTCGGTGAACACGATCGGCTTGCCGAACGGCCGGTCCAGGCCCTGGAGCAGGCCCAGCCAGCGCTGCCAGTCGGCGGTCATCTGCGGGACCGAGGCGACGGCCGGCGTGCGGTCGAGCGGGAAGTACGCGTCCACCGACAGGAAGTCCAGCAGCGACCAGAAGCCGGTCCGGAAGTCGGACGCGTTGGTTCCCCAGTTGACTGAGTACGTGATCTGGCCCGAGAAGACCTGCCGGACCTGGGCGATGAGGGCCCGCCAGCCGTCCACGTTCGACTCCATCGAGTTGAGCTCCGAGCCGACCCCGATGCTGTCGGCGCCCTGGCGCTGCGCGATGCGCGCGTACGAGGTGATGAGGGCGCCGTAGCTGGCGAACCAGGCGGCCGGGCTCGAGGGCTGGATCTCGCCCCGCCAGTTGGGGAGGATGGTCGCCTCGTCCAGCAGCGGACGCAGCATCACGGTGAAGCCGCGCGCCCTGGCCTGGCCCACCAGGGCGGCCAGCGCGGCGTCGGACGGCGTGTCCCGGCCGGCGTGGACCGCGTTCGACCGCAGGCCGTCGGTGTAGACCGGGAACGCGATGGACAGGCTGTTGACGTCGTCGCCGACCAGCTGGTCGAGCAGCTGCGCGTACGCCGCGAGCGGCGGATCCTGGGCGTAGACGAGGAGGGACAGGCCGGACTGGAAGTCACCGGGCGACGTCCGCGGCCTCGCCACCAGCTTCAGCGGGGTGGGGGTCGGGGCGGCCGTCGCGCTAGCCCCGAGAGGTAGCGGGGGCAGCACCCTCCCGACCTGCCGCGGGACTCCCGACCTGCTGACGTACGCCACGGCGATCCACCCGAGCAGGGCCAGGGCGAGGACGCCAGCCACCACCGTCTTCCACCGGCTCACCGAGCTCCTCCTCGACCAGGCCGTGCCTGGTCTTCTCCCAGTAGTGCGGTCGCACGACGACCTGGACGGCCGCCTTCCACGCGGCGACGCTCATGAGCATCCAGTACAGCGGCGCCGCGAGCATCCACTTGGCGTTGCGGTGGTTGCCCAGCAGCAGGCAGCCCGTCACCAGGTAGTAGGCGAAGATGAAGTTGCCCAGGACCATGCTCACGATGCCGAAGGCCAGCGTCAGGCCCCACAGCAGCGGGTTGCACAGCGTGGTGAGCGGCGTCGCCCCGACCAGCAGCTGGAACGCCAGGAAGTTGCCCGGCCCCAGGTCCCGCCACAGGCGCAGCGGCGAGCGCATGTGGACCAGGTACGTCTGCATGTAGCCCTTGAGCCAGCGGGAGCGCTGCCGGACCCAGTTGCCGAGGCGGCTGTTCGCCTCCTCCCAGGTGATCGAGTCCAGGATCTCGACCCGCCAGCGCCGCCGGGCGATCCACATGCCCAGGTCCAGGTCCTCGGTGACGTTGTACGAGTCCCAGCCGCCGAGGGCGCGCAGGGCCGAGGTGCGGAAGTGGTTGGACGTCCCGCCCAGCGGCACCGGGAGCCCCCGGCGCGCGAGGCTGGGCAGCAGCATGTCGTAGAACGTCCCGTACTCCGCCGCGAAGAACCGTGTCAGCAGGTTGGTCTGCGGGTTGTGGTACTCGAGTCTGGCCTGGAGGCAGACCACGTGGCGGGGCAGGCGCCGCATCGCGACCACGGCCTTCTTGAGCTGGTCGGTCGCGGGCCGGTCCTCGGCGTCGTAGATCACCAGGTACTGGCCCCGCGCTCGCTCGAGGCCGATGTTGCAGACCTTCGGCTTCGTCCTCGGGTACGAGGGCGGCACCAGCACGATCTCGAAGGGCGGACCCGGGTTGGCCGCGTAGAGGGCCTCCAGCGTCGGCGTGTCGTCCGCCTCGCAGAGCAGGAGGATCTGCAGCTTGCGGCGCGGGTAGTCGAGCTGGCGCAGGCTGGTCAGCAGCCGCCGGACGACCCGCGCCTCGCGGTACAGCGGCACGAGGATCGTGTAGATCGGCAGCGACTCCTCGTCGAGCTTGTCGAGCTCCCAGGGCGCCACCCGCACGGGCCCGTGGCGGACCGCGTCGGCCGTGACCAGCGACTTGAAGGCCATCAGCACCGCGTAGCCCAGCGTCACGACCGCGACCAGCCCGACCAGCGTGCCCACCAGGTTCAGCCAGGCGAGCAGCCCGGCGGCCACCAGCAGCACGACGGCGCCGGCGACCTGGGCGCCGCTCACGGTGCGGTCGGCGCGGTCCCGGCGGGCCTCGAAGCGCCGCCGCTCGTCCACCGCGTTGGACGGGAAGACGGCCCCCAGGTCGGGGGTGGCCGGAGCGGGCGCCCT
>VBJR01000248.1:8515-27874 GCA_005880175.1 Chloroflexota bacterium | reverse complement strand
TCTCGTGGTGGCTGCCGGAGGGTGTGGGGCGGCAGGTCGCGTACCGGGTGCAGGCCGGTGACTGGGACTCTGGCCGGGTCGAATCGCCGGACAGCGTGCTCGTGCCGTACGGCGGACCGGAGCCAGGGTCGGGCCGGCGAGTCGAGTGGCGGGTCCAGGTCTGGACAGATGTGGGCGAGAGCCGCTGGTCCGCACCCTCGTGGTGGGAGACCGGACTGCTGGACCCGAGCGACTGGCGGGCGCGGTGGGTGGCCCCCGTCGAGGACGTGGTGCCGCCGCCTGGACGGCGGCCGGCCCATCTGCTGCGCTGTGCGTTCAGGCTGCCGGATCGCGCCGCCCGTGCCCGCGCCTACGCGACCGCGCACGGTGTCTACGAGCTCTTCCTGAACGGCGCGCGGGTGGGCGACATGGAGCTCACGCCGGGCTTCACGAGCTACCACCACACGCTCCAGGTCCAGACTTACGACGTGACGGGCCTTCTGGCGCCCGGTGACAACGTGATCGGCGCGGTGCTGACCGACGGGTGGTATCGGGGCGAGACCGGCTACCACCGCCGTGCGAACGGCTACGGACATCGACTGGCGCTGCTGGTCCAGTTGCAGGTCGAGATCGGGAGCGGCGAGACCATCGTTCTCGGTACGGGGCCTCACTGGCGCTCCACGAACGGGGCGATCGTGGCCGCGGACCTGATCGAGGGCCAGGAGGTCGACCTCGAACGGGCCCGCTGCGGATGGGCCTCGCCCGGCACGACGGAGGATTGCTGGAGCCCGGTCGAGCCGGCGGACCACGACCTGTCGCGCCTGGTGTCGTCGCCTGCGCCACCGGTCCGCCGCGTCGAGGTGCTGCGTCCGGTTCGTGTGAGCGCGCTGGGCCCGGGCCGGCACGTCGTCGACCTGGGTCAGAACGTCAACGGCTGGGTGCGCGTCACGAACCTGGGTCCGGCCGGAACCAGGCTGACGCTGACGCACGGAGAGGCCCTCGGCGCCGACGGCGATGTCACGATGGAGCACCTGCGCCCCAGGAACCACGACACCGGGGAGCTTCTCGGCGCGGGGCAGGTCGACCGCGTGACTTCGGCGGGGCGGGCGGAGGACGCCTTCGAGCCGCGGCATACCATGCATGGGTTCCAGTTCGTCCGGGTGGAGGGGTGTCAGGGATCCCTCACGCAGGACGACGTGACCGGCGTCGTGGTGCATACCGACCTCCGCCGCACGGGGTGGTTCCGGTGCAGCGACGAGCGGGTCAACCGGCTCCACGAAGCGGCGGTGTGGAGCTTCCGCGGCAACGCCTGCGACGTTCCGACCGACTGCCCCCAGCGCGAGCGCGCCGGCTGGACCGGCGACTGGCAGCTCTTCGTCCCCACGGCGGCGTTCCTGTACGACGTGGCCGGCTTCTCGCTCAAGTGGCTGCGCGACCTGGCCGCCGATCAGTGGCGGGACGGAAGGGTGACGAACGTCGTGCCCGACCCCGGTCGCACCGCGGAGCGCGACGACGACTTCCTGACGTCGCTGACGGGCTCGGCGGGCTGGGGAGACGCCGCGGTGATCGTGCCCTGGGAGATCTGGCGGAACTACGGTGACCGGCAGGTGCTGGAGGACCAGTGGGCGTCGATGGTCGCCTGGGTCGAGTTCGCGGCGCGGACTGCCAGGGAGGCGCGGCATCCGGACCGCGCGGCGCGGCGTCCGCAGCCGGCCCCGCACGAGGCCTTCTTGTGGGACTCCGGCTTCCACTGGGGTGAGTGGCTGGCCCCGGGCGAGTCGTCCCCCGACTTCGCCACGTTCCGGACGCTCGACAAGGGAGACGTGGCGACGGCGTTCCTGTGTCGCTCGGCGTCGCTGCTGGCGCGAATCGCGGCCCTGCTGGGACGGGAGGACGACGTGGCGCGCTACGCGCGGCTCGCGGATGCCGTGCGCGGGGCGTGGCAGGCCGAGTACATCGGGCCCGACGGGCGGATCAGTCCGCACACGCAGGCGAACCACGTCAGGGCCCTCGCGTTCGGGCTCGTCCCCGACGAGCTTCGGGCGCCGACCGCCGCCAACCTGGTCACGCTGGTCCGCGAGGCGGGCACCCACCTCGGCACCGGCTTCCTGGCCACACCCGACCTGCTGCCGGTCCTGGCGGACAGCGGCCACCTGGATCTCGCGTACGAGCTCCTCTTCCAGGACACCGCGCCGTCGTGGCTGTCGATGATCGATCGGGGCGCGACCACCATCTGGGAGCAGTGGGACGGCATCGACGGCGACGGTGTCCCGCACGCATCGCTCAACCACTACAGCAAGGGCGCCGTCATCTCCTTCCTGCACACGCGAGTGGCCGGCATCCAGCTGCCGGACGACGGAGCTGGCTACCGCAGGTTCGCCATCCGCCCGCGGCCTGGCCGCAGGATCGAGTGGGCGGAGGCCGCACACGACTCGCCGTACGGGCGCATCGAGTCGTCGTGGCGAATCGAGGGCGGTCGTTTCCACCTGCGTGTGGTGATCCCCCCGGGCACGACCGCCCGGGTGGAGCTGCCGGACGGACGTTCCATCGACGTCGAGCCGGGGCCGGCGTCCTTCGCGTGCGAGAGCTGAGGCAACCGAGAAGAGGGAGGGTGGACATGACCGGTATCGGCAGGCTTCGATCACTGCGCGGGCGGGTGCTGCTCGCCGCGGCAACCGTCCTCCTCGCCGTCAGCGGTGGCGCGGCCGGTGCCACCGGCGCCGCCCTGCCGCCGCTGCCGCGCGCATCGATCGACGTGGCCCGGGTGAACGCGCTGGTGCACGCGATGACGCTCGACGAGGAGATCGCCATGCTCACCGGCTCGCCCGGCGCGGGCGTGCCGGACCCGACGCCCAACGGCGCGACGGGCTTCGTGCCCGGCGTGCCCCGGCTCGGCATCCCCGCCATCCGGTTCACCGACGGACCGGCCGGCGTCCGCAACCCGCTCACCCCGACCACGGCCCTGCCGGCGCCGGTGTCGATGGCCGCCTCGTTCAGCACGGAGCTGGCCCGGCGGTACGGCGTCGTCCTCGGTCGGGACGCTCGGGCCGTGGGCCAGGACGTGCTGTTCGGCCCGATGGTCAACCTGGTCCGGGTCCCGCAGGCCGGCCGCAACTTCGAGACGCTGGGCGAGGACCCGCTGCTGCAGAGCGACCTGGTGACCGCCGAGACCCGGGGCGTCCAGAGCCAGGGCGTGATCGCCACGATCAAGCACCTGGCGGAGAACAACCAGGAGACCAACCGGATGAACGTCGACGTCGAGGTCGACGACCGGACGCTGCACGAGATGGAGCTACCGGCCTTCCAGGCGGCGATCGACGCCGGTGCCGGCGCCGTCATGTGCGCGTACCCGCTGGTGAACGGCCTGCACGCCTGTTCCAACGGGGCGCTCCTGACCGACATCCTGCGCGAGCAGTGGGGCTTCACCGGCTGGGTCCTGTCCGACTACGGCGCCGCGCGCAACGTGGCCTCGGGCGACGTGACGTCGGGCCAGACCACGCCCGGGCAGGCGGCGGCGTTCCAGCTCCAGGCCGGCCTCGACGAGGAGTTCGCGAGCAACAACTTCGCGACGGTCAGGGCCGACGTCGTGAATCGCCTGATCCCCCGGTCGATCGTCGACGGCGCCGTCCGCCACATCCTCTCGACGATGGACCGCTTCGGTCTGCTCGACGGCGCGTCGCCGTCCGGCGCACCTGTCGTCAGCCGGCCGCGGCCGCCGATCGACGTCGACGCGGACGCCGGCGTCGCCCGAACGGTGGCTGAGGCCGGTGCGGTCCTGCTGAAGGACGAGGGCGGGGTGCTGCCCCTGTCCGGGGCCAGCCTCCGCTCGCTGGCGGTGATCGGGCCGACCTCCCGGCAGCTGCTGGTGGGCGGCGGCGGGAGCGCCCGCGTGGCCGGGTTCACCGCGCGCGAGATCAGCCCCCTGGCGGCGCTCCGGAGCGAGGCGTCCGGTGCCGGCATCGACTTCGCGGTCGGCGACGACCTGGACGGCGTGCCCGTGACCCGGGGCGCGCTGACCCCGCCCGGCGGTGCGGCCGGCGCCGGCCTGCTCCGGACGGACGTGGCCACGGGTGCGACCACCGTGGACCCACAGGTCGACTTCACCGGCTCGGCCGCTCTGCCGGCGGGCTCGCGCACGACGTGGACGGGGACGCTGACCGTCCCGACCAGCGGTGCGTACGACCTCAAGGTGCAGGGAGCGGGCGGCGCCGCCTCGCTGACGGTGCGGGCTCCGGACGGGACCGTGGTCGCCAGCGGGTCGACCGGTGGCTTCGCCGGCGGCAGCCTCATCCCGACGATCGACGGCCTGACCAACTCGAACAGCTCGGCGCAGCTGACAGCGGGCGTCGCCTACGGCGTCGTGATCACCGGGAACGCCGGTGCGCTGACCCCGCTGCAGATCCGGTTCGCGTGGGTGACGCCCGAGGTGCGCCAGGCGAACATCGACCAGGCGGCGGCCGCGGCCCGGCGGGCTCGAACCGCGGTGGTGTTCGCCTACGACGAGGGGACCGAGGGCCGCGACCGCGCATCGCTGTCGCTGCCCGGCAGCCAGGACGCCCTCATCGAGGCGGTCGCGGCCGCCAATCCTCACACGGTGGTGGTGCTCGACACGGGCGACCCGGTGCTGATGCCGTGGGTCGATCGCGTCGCGGCCGTCCTCGAGATGTGGTATCCGGGCCAGGAGGGCGGCGCGGCTACCGCCGACGTCCTGCTCGGACGGGCCGATCCGGGCGGCCGGCTCCCGGTGACGTTCCCGGCCTCGGAGGCGGATACCCAGGTGGCGGGCTCGGCGGAGCGGTACCCGGGCGTGCCGCTGGCGGGCGCTCCGGCCGGGCAGACCGTCGAGCAGTACTCGGAGGGGATCCTCGTCGGCTACCGGTGGTACGACCACCAGGGCATCACCCCACTGTTCCCGTTCGGCGCCGGCCTGTCCTACACCCGGTTCTCGTACTCCAGCCTGCGCGCGCGAACGGAGGATGGCGGGCTGGAGGTGAGCTTCCGGGTGCGGAACAGCGGGTGGCGGACCGGGTCGGAGGTGCCCCAGGTCTACGTCGGGGCGCCGTCATCGGCGCCGGTGCCGATGGCCGACCGCGCGCTGGGCGGCTTCGCCCGGGTCACGCTGCGGCCCGGCGAGACGGCCGAGGTCACGCTCCACGTGGACAGCCGCGTCCTGTCCTACTGGTCGGTGGACCGGCAGGCCTGGGTCATCGCGTCCGGCACGTCGGTCGTGCAGGTGGGCGCGTCGTCGCGAGACCTCCGGCTGTCCACGACCGTGGCGGTCGGATAGGCGCACCGGCCATGCCCTCCGCGAGCGGGTCCGGCGCCATGGTGGGAGAGAATGAGCGGATGACCGATACCGGGAAGACCCCGGCCCAGCAGCTGCTCGGGGAGACCGCGCCCGAGCTGGTGCGGTTGACCGACGAGGTGCTCTTCGGGCAGGTGTGGTCCGATCCCGGGCTCTCCCCGCGGGACCGGAGCCTGGTGACGGTCGCGGCTCTGGTCTCGCTCTACCGCACCGAGCAGCTCGGCTCGCACCTGCGCAGGGCTCTGGACAACGGGCTCACCAGGGATGAACTCGTCCAGGCCATCACGCATCTGGCCTTCTACGCCGGCTGGCCCAACGCGGTCACCGCGATCACCCAACTCAAGAAGATCACCGAGGACTGATGTGGCCATCGCCGCACACCGGCACTCGAGGAGCCAATGCCACGGCGGCGTGGGCCGCGCCGTAGGGGTACGAGCATGGACCTGACCCTGAACAGCGGTGTGGAGATGCCAGCGCTGGGTTTCGGCGTGTTCCAGACCCCTGCGGACGTGACCGCGGCCTCGGTCGAAGAAGCACTCCGAGTCGGCTACCGCCTCATCGACACCGCGGCGTCGTACTTCAACGAACGCGAGGTCGGCGACGGCATCCGGCGCTCTGGCCTGGATCGGTCCGAGGTGTTCATCGAGACCAAGGTGTGGATCAGCGACTACGGCTACGACGAGACGCTGCACGCCTTCGAGAAGAGCGCGGGCAAGCTCGGCGTCGAGCAGATCGACCTGCTGCTTCTGCACCAGCCGGTTCCGACTCGGTTCGACAGGACCGTCGAGGCCTACCGCGCCCTGGAGACGCTCCTTTCGGAGGGACGCGTCCGCGCGATCGGGGTGAGCAACTTCATGCCCGAGCACCTCGCGGCGCTCCTCGAGCGGTCGAGCATCGTCCCGTCGGTCAACCAGGTCGAAGTCCACCCGTATTTCACGCAGCCGGACGTGCAGCGAGCGAACGCGGCGCAGAAGATCCTGACCCAGGCCTGGTCGCCGATGGGCGGCATCACCAGCTACCGCGGGAACGGGAACAGCACCTTCGACGACGCGCTCATCGGCCGGGTCGCCGCCGAGCACGGCAAGACGCCGGCCCAGGTCATGCTGCGCTGGCACCTCCAGGAGGGACGATCGGCGATCCCGAAGTCGGTGAATCCCGAACGAATCGCCGCCAACTTCGACGTCTTCGACTTCGAGCTCACCGAGGACCAGCTGAAAACGCTCGACGGACTGAACACGGGAATACGCGGCGGCCCGGAACCAGAGACCGTGACCCCGGAAGCCTTCGGCCGCGACATCCCCGAGGCGTAACAGAAGACGGCGCCGCGGGCCGCCGGCCAACGGCGATCCACAGGTCGCCCAGCATGCGGTCCTTGCGGAGGCGGTCATGCGAATGGCGGGGGCGGCGACGTTGATCGCGGCCACCCGGGTTCGAGTCCCGGGCCGCCCACCACCCCCCCACGCTCACCTCACCGGCCAGACGCGCAGCTGGCCGGGCGCGCGAACGACCGCCATCGTGGCCGCCAGGGCCGCGGCCGCCGCCGATGCGGCCACGACCAGTGCGATCGAGGACGACAGCAGCGTCGTCGCCGTGGCGACCAGCAGCACCGCCAGTCCGCTTCGCAGAGCGTTGTTGGGGATCCTGCCGGTCAGGTACGACCCGATCAGAACGCCGGGGACGCCGCCGCCGACCAGCGTGACCGCGAGCGAGAGGTGCACCTGGCCGAACAGCAGGTGGCCGGCCGTCGCGGAGGCGACGAGCGGAATCGCGTGGGCGACGTCCGTTCCCACGATCCTGGCCGCCGGCAGGCGTCGATAGAGCAGCAGCAGCCCGGCGGCGACGGCCGAGCCCGAGCCGATCGAGGTCATGCCCACGAGCAGTCCCGCCGCCGCACCCAGCGCGACCGTCGCCACCCGGCGGACGCGCACCGGCTCGTCGGAATGCGCCGGCGTGCGGCGGCTCGAGTGGAGCCGGAGCAGGAGCAGCACCGCGACCAGCGCCAGTGTGGCGCCGACCAGCGCCTTGACGACCGCGTTCGCATGCTGGGGGCCGGGGATCAGCGTCACCACGAGCGCGCCAATGAACCCGCACGGCACTGAGCCCACGGAGAGCCACAACAGCAGCCTCGGCTCGACCGTGCGGCGGCCGGCGTGGACCACCGCGCCGAACGGCTTGATCACGAGCGAGGCCACGAGGTCGTTGGACACCGCGGCCAGCGGCGGGATGCCCAGCAGGATCAGGGCCGGCGTCAGGACAGCGCCGCCGCCGACGCCGGTCAGGCCCGTCAGGACGCCGACGACGAACGAGATGCCGGCGAGCGTGAGGCTCTGGCTCATGGAGCCGCCACCGGCTCGCACGCTTCACGACACGAGCAGCTGACGGCGATGGTCTCGGTCACGGCGGTCCCTCCTCTCGAGCGAACATCGTCGGTTCCGGATAGCTGCAACCAGGGGGTGGCGGACGCGATCAGCGCGGGCATGGCCGTGAAGGCGGGGCCGAGGCCGCCTCCGACGAGGGGCGAGACGGCGACGGGCCACCACGAACCGCCCAGGAGGGGCATCGCCACGGCGTGGCCGGCGCCGACCAGCAGGGCTCCCAGCGCCGGGGTCGTCCGCATCCCACAGCTGGGCCCATCGTTACCCCGCCGTGATCCGCGTGGAGCCCGCGTGGGAGGCGAGCAGGTCCCGCAGGGCCGCCACCGCGACCGCGAAGCAGGCGGGTCCGTCCCGGTCGGGCAGGCGGCGTCGCAGGTGTGGCTCCACGGTCAGCACGCCGGCGTAGCCCTCGCGGTCGAGCGCCGCGAGCAGCTCGGGCAGCTCGCCGTCGCCCTCGCCGGCCGGGCGGATGCAGTCCAGCACCGCGGCCTCCGGCAGCAGGGCCGGCTGGCGGCCCGCCACGGCGACCGCGTCCTTGACGTGGAAGTGGACGACGTGCTCGCGCAGCAGCGGCCAGGCGTCCGTCCACGGCCGGATGCCGGCCAGGGCGAAGTTGGCCGGGTCGAACGCGACGCGCAGCGCCGGCGAGCCCACGGACTCGACCAGGTCGCGGCAGCGCTCGGGCACGTCGCCGTAGATGCCGGACTCGTTCTCGTGCACGAGCGTGACGCCCCGCGCCGACGCCCTCGCCGCCATGGCCGCCATCCGCCGCAGCACCTCGTCCCGGTGCGCCGCCGGCCGGCCCCGCACGTAGAAGGAGAAGACCCGTACCACGCTCGTGCCGAGCCGCTCCGCGGCGTCCAAGGCGGCGTCCAGGCGGCGCAGCTCGCGCGCGAGGTCGCCCTCGACAGGCGACTTGCCGGCCGGCGAGGCGATGGCGGAGACCCCGATCCCCGCGTCGCTCAGCACCGCCGCGGTCCGGTCCAGCGCCGCCCGGTCCAGCTCGACCACGTTCGTGGCCCACGCCGATCGGAGCTCCAGCCGGGTCACGTCGAGCACCCGCAGCCCGGCGACCTGCTCCTCCAGGTCGCTCGCGATCTCGTCGCCGAACCCGCTCAGGGTCCAGCGGTCGCGCGGCCCGCTCACCGGCCCAGGATGTGGTCCGCGCTCCAGAGCGCCAGCGCCTGGATCGTCTCCGTCGGGTTGTACGACCCGTAGCTCGGGAACAGCCCGCCCCCGGTCAGGTACAGCCCGGAGCACTCGTGGCTCTGTCCGAAGCGGTCCACCACGGACGAGCCGGGATCCTCGCCCATCCGGTACGTGCCGGCCTCGTGGTTGGACACGTGGTAGCGCGGGGCGGCGGGCGCCTCCCACCAGTCCGTCATGCCCATCTCGGCGGCCAGCCGGCGCTTCACGCCCATCATGTACTCGGCCGCCCGGCGGTCGTAGTCGCTCCACTCGTGCGTGATGCGCAGCACCGGCAGGCCGAGCGGGTCGCGCAGCTCGGGGTCCAGGTCGCACCAGGAGGCCGGCGACGGCAGGCTCGTCGTCTGGCTGCACATCTGGTAGAGGTGCCGGTAGCTCTCGCGCAGCCACCGCTTCAGCCCGCCGCCCCAGCGCGGCACGCCGGCCGGCCGCATGTGCGCCGCCTCGATGGGCTGGACGTCGCCGCCCTCGCCGATGACCGGCGAGCCCCACACGACGCCGGCGTCGTTGTCGGGGATCAGCTCCGAGGTGACGTCGTCGACCACGCTCCCGGCGACCTGCGGTCCCATGAACGGGTTCGTCCACTCGGGCAGGAGCCCGCGCAGGTCGCCGTAGTTGTGCGTCATGTAGTGCCGGCCGGCGTGCCCGCCGCCGGAGATGCCGGAGAGCAGCAGCAGGCGCGTGTTCTCGAGCATGTAGCACGCCAGGACCACGACCTCCGATGCCACCTCCACCGTGCGGTTCATGACGTCCACGTAGCTGACGCCGCGGACGCGGCCGGCCGCGTCCCTCAGGACGCGGGTCGCGCGCGCGTGCGGTCGCACGTCCAGGTTGCCGGCCGCGACGGCGGCGGGCAGCGAGAGGTGCGTGGACGCCTTGGCGCCCACGTGACAGGGATAGCCGTGGCAGTGCCCGCAGTACGTGCAGGCGGCGCGGCCCGCGTACGGCCGCGACGCGATCGCCCGGCGCAGCGGCGGCATCGGGTAGCCCCGGCGCCGGGGCGACTCGAACGGGTTGCCGCCCGCGAGGATGCGCCCGCCGACGTTGCCGGCCCGGCCGCAGACGCCCAGCTCCCACTCGACCCGGTCGTAGTACGGCTCCAGGTCGCGGTAGCCGATCGGCCAGTCCGCGAGCGTGCAGCCCTCGGGCAGGGCGGAGGCGCCGAAGCGCTCCACGATCGCGCTGCGCATCCGGAAGTCGGCCTCCCGGAACCGCCACGCCGCGGCGGTCCAGCGCACCGATCCGCCGCCGGTGCCCTCCGCCGGGGGCAGGTGGAGCGGGTCGGCGAACGGGTAGACCTCGGCCGCCCAGGGCAGCGGCACCGCCCGCGTGGCCGCGTCGGACCGCCAGGTCATCGGGTCCGCGCCGCGGCCCGGGATGCCCGTGCCGCGGACGTAGTACTTGATCTCGTCCTGCTTGTAGCGGAAGTCCGCGTCGGTCTGGCTCGGGCCCCGGTCGAGGCCGACGACGCGGAGGCCGCCGAGGGCCAGCTCCGCGGCCACCAGCCCGCCGGCCGCGCCGAGGCCGACGACGACCGCGTCGGCCCGCGCCGCCCTCACCGGGCGCCCGCCCGGGCCCGCACCGGCACCGGCTCGGCGCGCCTGGCCGCGATCTCCTGGAGCGCCGCGATCACGCGGCCGGGTGGTGGCATGCAGCCCACGATCGGCTCCAGCCTCGTTCATCGACGGGACCAGGACCACCGGGCAGGTGCAGGCCAGCACGGTCAGGGAGAGCAGGTCGTACGCGAACCCGTTGGCCAGCTTGGCCAGCGTGTTCGCGCTGGCCGGCGCGACCATCAGCAGGTCGGCACGCTTCGCCAGGTCCACGTGGGAGGCCAGCGCCTGGCCCTCGCCCTCGCGTCCCTCGCCGTCCGCCAGCACGCGGCTGCCGGAGGCGACGGCGAGCAGGCGCGGCGTGACGAACTGGCTCGCCGCCGCGGTCATGACCACGTGGATCTCCGACACGAGCTCGTTGAGCCGCAGCATCGAGAGCAGCGTCGGGACCATGCCCGCCGAGATCGCGCCCGTGACGCCGACCACGAGGGTGTCGCAGATCCGCTCGCCGGCCGCGGCGCGCGCGCGGGTCATCGGGACGCCGCCGCCGCCGGCTCGGAGGTCGCGGCCGGGGTGCCGGCCGCGGTCTCGGGCCGCGTGAAGAACGCCCGGACGGCGGGAGCGAGCAGGAAGAGCGGCGCCAGGACGTACAGGGCGGCGACCGCGACCAGCGTGGTCCGCATCCCGACCGCCGACGCCGCGAGGCCGCCGGCCAGGAACCCGACGGGCACCAGCCCCCCGGTCAGCAGGGTCTGCAGGACCCCGGTCACGCTGCCCAGCCGCTCGGCCGGGATCTGCTGCTGGTACAGGGAGTTGGCCGTGACGTTGAACACGTTCTTGCCCGACTCGCGCACGGTGATCGCCAGCGCGAACACCACGAACAGCGCGACCAGGCTGCCCGAGGCCAGCGGCATGAGCCAGGTGGCCGGCACGATGACCGCCACGCCGAGCAGGAGGCTGCGCCCCGCGCCCAGGCGCCGGACGACCGCCGGCACGTACAGCGCCGCCGTCATGCTGGCGACGCTGCCGGCGCCCACCATCAGGCCCACGGCGCCGGCCGTCATCCCCAGGTCCCTCGTGATGTACAGGAAGAACCCGGCGGCGATCGCGCCCTCGCAGATCGCGGAGACGGCCTCCACGCCGGTCAGGGCGCGGACGACCGGCTGCGTCGCCACGATGCGCACCGCCGCCGCGACGCGGGCGCGCAGCGGCTCGGCCCGGCCGGCCGGCTCCCGCTCCACGTGCCGCGGCCGCGCGGCCGCGATGGCCGCGGCCGAGACGACGAAGCTGACCGCGTCCACCGCGATCGCCACCGGCGCCGTGAGCGCCTGGATCAGCGCCCCCGACGCCGCCGGTCCGACGATCCGGGAGACCGCCCGGCTCACCTCGATGCGGCTGTTCGACCACACGAGCTGCTCGGTCGTCACGAGCCGGGGCAGGAACGCCTGGGCGCCGATCTCGAACAGCACCGTGAGGCAGCCGGCCACCGCCGCGACCGCCCACAGCAGCGGGACGTTCACGACGTGGAGCACGGCCGCGACGGGGATGGCCGCGAACGCCAGCGCCCGCCCCAGGTCGCAGCACACCAGCAGGGCCCTGAGGTTCACCCGGTCCACCCACACGCCCACCGGGAGCCCGAGCAGCAGGAAGGGGACGTACTGGAGCATCCCCAGGACGCCCACCTCGAGCGGCGACGCCTTCAGCACCAGGATGGCGGTCAGCGGCAGCGCGAGGTAGGTGACCTGGGAGCCGAGGAACGACACGCTCCTGGCCGTCCAGTACGCGGCGAAGCTCGGCGACCGCAGCGCTGACGCGGTCGCGAGCACGCGATCGGAACCGGTCTCAACAGTCATCGTGCTCCATCGCCTCCTGCACGAACGCCCGCTTGGCCGCTTCGTAGGCGGCGTGCGGCTGGCCGGGATCGGCCGCCATCCTCGCCTTGAGGCTCGAGTACCGCGCGGCCAGGTCCGGCCTCGCCCGGAGCCGGTCGCGGAAGGCGACGTGGCGGACGAAGAAGTCGCCGGCGACGGGGGCCACCCACGCGCACACGATCGTGTCGCCGTCGCCGAGCCAGCGCCGGCGGAGGTAGCGGAGGCCGTCGCCGTCGAACGCGGGTCTCCGCTCGTACCCGGCGGCGACCAGCTGGCCGGTCACCGCGTCGCGGTCCGCCGGGTCGCGCAGCCCGACCAGGACGTCCACCACCGGCTGGCTGCGGACGCCCGGGACGGAGGTCGCGCCGACGTGCTCGATCACGACGGCGAGGTCGCGCAGCGCCGGCACCAGGCGCGCCCGCTCGGCGTCGAACGTGCGCGACCACCCGGCGTCGTGCTCGAGCAGGACGAAGCGGTCGTCGACGCTGACCTCCGGCGCCGTCATCCCTGCCGCGGCCCCCCGCCGTCCGCGGCCGCGACCGTGAAGACGGTGACCGCCTCGGGAGGCAGACCGAACAGCCGGCGCGCCGCCTCCCGGAGCATCGCCGCGCTGCCGGGCGGCGGCCGGAAGTTGCCGGAGCGGTTGTTGGCGACGATGGCCCGCACGCGGTCGCGCCCGATCAGGACCAGCTCGCCGGCCGCCCGCGCGGTCAGCTGCTCCGGGACCAGCATCGGGTGCCGCACCAGGACCCCGCCGCGGAGGGCCGGGTTGCGGCCCACGACCATGTCCTCCATGGTCAGCGGGCGCAGGTAGACGACCAGCCCGTAGTCGGCGGTGACGACGAACAGCAGCGTCTCCAGCCGGGGGACCGACGGGGCGGTGCTGGCGTCCACCGAGACGGTGCGCGACGCGACCCTGCGGGTGTATCGCCCGTAGTGCTCCTCGTAGTACGCGCGATCGAACTCGATGAGCGGCGGCGACGTCTCGACGACGCGCGACGGCGGCCAGCCGCCGCCGGGAGACGTCATCCCCCGGTCGAAGTGCTCCTGGATGACCGCGCGCAGCCGCTGGCACTCGCCGGCCAGCGCGCCGCCCGGGTCCGGCTCGTGCGCCAGGACATCGGTCAGCGTCAGCAGGTACTCGTACCGCGCGACCATCGCCGCGGTCGATCGCGGACCGTGCGCGGTCTCCATCTCCCGCACGTAGTCGGCGAACGCCGCCACGACCTCGTCGTGCTCTGCGACCAGGGCGGCGGCCGGCGCCGCCGGTGCTGGAGCCGAAGCTCCAGACACCGCAGCGCCCGACCACGCGGAGCCGTCAGCAGTCGTCGGATGTGCCATCCGTGTCATCTCTGATAGCCCGCGCATCCAGCGTCTCTCAGCAGCCGCCGAGGATGCTCTGCTCCAGCGCCGACCAGCCGGCCTTGGAGCGAGCGAGGTCACGATAGGACCGCTTGATCTTGCGGATCCGGGCCATGTGCTCGCTGGCGAGCGACTTCGGGGCGGTCGGCCTGCTGTCCTTACGAGTCTGCACTGCTATGAGCCTCCTTGCAACAGTTGACTACGCTTACGAGTACTGTAGTGCAGCTCCGTACTGTGAAGAGCGGCGGAACCGGAGGCGGAAATGATCAGTGCGGTCGTCTGTCCGAGCTGCTGCGCGACCAGCAGCATCTCTCTGTGCATCGCTGATTCCGCCGCACTGTCGTCCAGCTCGCGGAGGACGATCTCCGCCTTGCGATAGCTGGCGCACGCGATGTGGAGCAGGTGCAGGGCTCGCTGGGCCAGGTGCACCGTGGCGGACGCCACGTCCGCCGCCGCTGTCAGTGTCGTGGCCCTGTGAACGGCCGCTCGCGAGAACGCGTCCCGAGCGCCGCCTGACAGTCCCAGCGAGGTGGCGAGCAGCTGCACGGAATCGCGATGGGGACGCAGCGTGCGGCCCAGCTCGAGGTCCCTGATGGTGCGCACCCCCAGGTTGGAGCGCCGCGCCAGCTCGGCCTGTGTGAGGCCGGCGCGCAGCCGGCACTCGCGGAGCACGTCCGCGAACGGGAGGCCGTCGGAGCCGGGCGGGGCCGGCGCGGCGACCATCAGCGGGCTCCGGGGTCCAGCTCGTAGACGGAGACGTGGTTGGTGCTCTTGCGCGTGAACGGCTCACCCTTCCAGCTCTGCGTCCGCTGGCGGAGCCGCAGGCCGGCCATCCGCGCCATCAGGTCCATCTCGGACGGCCACGCGTACCGCACCACGCCGGGCACGACCCGGACGCCGGTGTCCGACAGCATCACCCGGTGCATCACCAGCGTCTGCGCCGCCGGGTCCACCCTGGTGGCCACCAGGACCACGTGGTCGGCCGACGCCTCGCCGATGCGCACCGACTGGCGGCGCTCGAAGCGGGCCAGGTCGACCTGAGCTGCGACTCCTGGTCGGGGAGGCAGAAGAACGTCGAGAAGACGCAGAACACCAGCGAGTAGCGGCCCTCGACCGCCACGTCGCCGAAGTCGCCCATCGCCACCGGGATGTCGCGGCCCAGGGGCTTCTCGCGCAGCCGCTCGACCATCGGCTCCGAGAGCTCGATCCCGTGGACCTCGATCCCGCGCTCGACGAGCGGGATGGCGATGCGGCCGGTGCCGATGCCGAGCTCCAGCACCGGGCCGGGGCCGGCCAGCCGGGTCAGCGCCTCCACCGTTCCCGCCGTGTCGGGTTCGTCCCGGTACCAGGAGTCGTACAGCTCGGCGATGCGGTCGCCGTACGTGCTCGAGACGTATTCCTGCAGCGCCACGTCAGTCCCCCGCCGCGTGCAGGCGGCGCAACTCGTCGATGCCGATCGGCTCGATCGTGGTCGCGTCGAAGTCCGGCCGCATCTGCTCCTCCGAGTACCCCCACTGCGCGCCCGGGTAGCCGATCAGCCGCCAGCCCACCTTGTCCCGGTTGCCGCCGTACGCGGGATCGCACAGCAGGCCCTGCAGCACGTGCTCGCAGAGGTGGGCGAAGAACCGGGCCGGGACGTCCTCCTCGTCGCCGCCGGCGCGCGCGTCCAGCTCGGCCAGGAGCGCGTCCCGCCGGCCCGCGTCGAGCTGCAGGAAGCCGGCTCCGAACCGGCTCCGGGAGCGCTCCTCCAGCGCCCCGAGGCCCGCCCGGTACAGCGGCTGCAGGTCCCGGTGGTGGCCGGCCAGCGTCCGGTCGATGTAGCAGGTGGCGTCCGCCTGGAGCGCGCCCGGGTCCGCGTCGTCGCCGGGCACGATCCGGGCGCACAGGGCGTCGATCATCCGCGCCTCCCGGTCGTTCAGGAAGAGAAGGGCGTCGCGAGACATCTGGTCATGCCTCCTGTCTGGGTGATCCCGGGCCCTGGATGCGGACCAGCGACCGGACGGGCGAGAGGAACAGCACGAGGAAGGCGGCCACGGCGCCGCTGGCGGCGAGGGCCATCGTGGGCCGGAGCCCGATCGTCTGGCCGAGGAGCCCGGCGGCCAGGCTGCCCACCGCCTGGCCGCCCACGCCCATGAACCGCATGACTCCGTTCATCCGGCCGCGCAGCTCCGCCGGCGTGATCGCCTGCCGCAGGCTGTTCTGGCCGATGCCGTAGACGGTCCCTCCGAGCGCGAGGAGCACCTGCGCGGCCAGCAGCGCGACGAACCCGGTGGACCGGGTCGCCAGCGCCAGCGGCAGCGGCGACAGTCCGCCGACCAGCGCGGCGCCGAGGAGGCCGCGCCCGATCCCGAAGCGCGCGGTCACCGCGCCCGCCCCGAGCGCGCCGGCCAGGGTGCCGACGCTCCCGATCGCGAACGCGGCCCCGATCAGGGCCGGGTCCACCCCCAGCTCGCGCGTGGCGTACAGGACGGTCAGGGTGGAGGCCGACGCCACCAGCAGGTAGAGGATCGTCATGCTCGTCGCCAGCGGCCGCAGCACCGGGTCCCGGCCCACCACCGCCAGCCCCTCGCCAACCTCCCGCGCCATCGCCGGCCGCGGCGCGCTCGTCCGCTGCTCGCGGACGCCGATCGCGCCCGCCGTGAGCGCGGCGACGAGGAACGTGGCCGAGTTGACGGTGACGGTCAGCGCCGCGGGCAGCACCTGGACCAGCAGCCCGGCGAGCCCCGCCCCCGTCATGTCGGCCGCGGAGCGGCTGAACTGGATGCTGCTGTTGGCGGTCATCAGCTGGCGGGGGTCCACGAGCGCCGGCAGGTACGACTGGTGCGCGATGTCGAAGAAGAGGGTCATGAAGCCGATCAGGATCCCGGCCGCGTACAGGTAGGCGATGCTCAGCACCCCGGTCGCCGCGGCGACGGGGATGCTCGCCAGCACGACGGCGCGGCCGGCGTGGCTGAGGACGAGCACCAGGCGCCGGTCGGCGCGGTCCACGAGGGCCCCGGCGACGAGGCCGAACACCAGGTACGGGCTCAGCTCCAGCGCCGACAGGGCGCCCATCTGCCCCGGCGACGCGTGCAGGGTCAGCACGGCGATCAGGGGGATGGCCAGCATCGAGAACCGGCTGCCGAACAAGGACAGCGTCGAGCCGCTCCAGAAGAGCAGGAACGGGCGCCGCAGCCAGAGCGCGGCAGCCGGGCGGTCGCGGTCCGTCATCATGCCGGGCCCGTCCGTTCCGCCAGCCGCGCGCGGCCGGCTTCTTCCCAGAGCCGGCGCGGAGACCCGAGCCGGTGCGCCTCCACGATCGCCCAGCGGTAGTAGCCGTGGACGGGCCACTCGGCGGCCATGCCCCTGGCCCCGTGCACGTGGAGCGCGGCGCGGCTGGCGTCCAGCGCCAGCTCCGCCGCCATGGCCAGGGACTCGGGCGCGGCCGCGGCGCCGGCGACGCCCGAGTCCAGGGACCACGCCGCGTGCCGGACGCGCAGCCGGGCGGCGTCCAGGCGCGCCAGCAGCTCGGCCAGGCCGTGCTGCACGACCTGCAGGTCGACCAGGCGGCGGCCGAACTGCCGGCGCGCGCCCGCGTGCCGCACGGCCTCCTCGAGGGCGCCGAGGGCCATGCCGCAGAGGTAGGCGGCCTGGCGGACGCGGGCGCGCTCCAGGGCGCCCGCGAACAGCGCGTGGCCGGCAGCGCCGGTCGCCAGCACCTGCCCGGCGCCGATCTCGGCCCGGTCGAGCCGGACCCGGCAGGCGCCTGGCCCGAACGCGGGGCAGGGGTCGAGCGCCAGGCCGGGCTCGTCGCGAGGCACCATGGCCAGGCTCGCCGTCGCGCCGGTGTCCAGCACCAGCAGGAGCTCCTCGGCGTCCGCGGCGCCCCGAGCCGGGCCGGTGACGCCGTTCCACACGCCGCCGGCCCGATCCACCCGCAGGGCGTCCGCCGGGTCGCCGCCGGGCTCGCCGGCGGCCACCGCGACGCGGAGCCGTCCCCCGGCGATCAGGGCGAGCCGCGCCGCCGCGGTAGCCGCCGCCAGGCCGTCCGCGGCCACCCCGCCCAGGCAGTCGGCGGCCAGCATCGTGTCCAGGTACGGCGAGCCGGCCAGGGCCCTCCCCAGCTCCTCGCAGACGGCGGCCTGCACTCCCTGGCCGAGGTCGAACCCGTCCCGCTCGGCCGGCAGGCCGAACCGCTGCGCTCCGACCTCGAGCAGCCGGGCCCACGGCCCGTCCGGGCCGTGCGCCGGCGTCAGGGCGTCGCGCACGGCGCCGCGTACCTGCAGCTCGAGCGGCTCCGTCGTGATCCTCACAGGTCCCCTCCCGGGTCCGCGCCGGCCGTCCGCATCGCGGCGAACGTCTCCAGCACGATCTCCGCGGTGCCGCCCGCGATCCGCAGCCCGGCCGCCTCCCGGTAGGCCGCCTCGAGGCCCGGGACGTCCAGGACCCGCCCGCCCAGGAGCTCAGGCGCGGCCGCGGCCGCGGCGAAGGCCACCTCGGCCGAGTACCACTTGGCCGCCGCCACCTGGTCGTCCGGCGCCGCTCCCGCGTCCATGCGCGTCAGCACCCGGTAGGTGAGCAGGCGCGCGGCGTCGAGGCGCGCCTCGAGTCGCGAGAGCCCGGCGAGGACCCCCGCGTCGCAGCCGTGCCCCTCGGCCGCCCGCCACGCCAGGTCGAGCCAGTGGCGGGCCCTCGCGCAGCAGTCCAGGCCCGTGCGCTCCAGGCTCAGGCCGCGCATCAGCAGCGGCCACGCCGACCCCGGCCTGCCCACGATCGCGCCGGCGTCCACCCGGACGTCGTCCAGCTCGACCTCGTGGAACCAGTCGTCGGCGATACTCTCCATCGCGACCACCCGCACCCCCGGCCGGTCCAGGGGGACCATGAACAGCGTCAGGCCATCGTATCGGGACGACCCGGAGGAGCTCCTGGCCAGGCACAGGCCGTGGTCGGTGTAGCCGGTCACCAGGTTGAACGTCTTGCTGCCGGAGAGGACGAAGCCGTCGCCGTCGGCGCTGGCGGTCGTCTCGACGGCCGCCAGGTCGGAGCCGGCGGCCCGCTCGGTGAACAGCACCGCGGCGTAGGCGTCGCCGCGGGCCATCGGCGCCAGGTACCGGCGGCGCTGCTCCGGCGTGCCCGCCATCAGCAGCAGCCCGCCGACCGTCTGGAGCGAGATCACGTGCAGCGCGTCGGGGACGCCCAGCCGGCCGAGCTCCTCGAACACCGCGGCCGCGTCCGTGAGGCGGCATCCGCGGCCGCCCAGGTCGCGCGGCCAGTGCGGCGCGAGCAGCGCGCGCTCGCCGAGGAGCCGGAACAGCGGCCGCGGGTCGCGGTCGCGGCGGGCCGCCAGCGCCGCCACCAGGCGCTCGCCCGCGGGCGACGAGAGGACGGCGCGCGCCTCCGCCAGGAGGGCGCCGGCCTCCGAGGACACCGCGAAGTTCACGGCGCCAGGCCCTCGAGCGCGGCGTCCGGCGTCTCGACCGCCCTGGCCACGAGCCGGGCGTACTCGCCGGCGAGCGCGGCGGCGTGGTCGTCGCCGACGGTGCGCCGGTTGTACTCCAGCACCCCGCCCAGCTCGTCGGCGCGGTCGCCGATGCCCAGGCTGAGGTCCACCCGGGCCGCCGTCGGGCTGTAGAACTCCAGGAGGCGGGACGGGGTGTCGCGCAGGTCGCGGCCGCGCAGGCCGGCGAAGGAGCCGGGCCGGGTCGGGAAGTTGTGCAGCGCGAACATGA
>VBJR01000248.1:2654-8500 GCA_005880175.1 Chloroflexota bacterium | reverse complement strand
TGCCGGGCCCGCCGCAGCAGGGTCCGGAACGTCGGCCCGCCGGACAGGTCGAGACGGACCGGGATCACGTTCGTGAAGAGCCCGACCGAGTCCTCCAGGCGGCGGTCGCGGCGGCCGGCGATCGGGGTGCCGATCACCAGGTCGTTCCGGCCGAAGCGCCGTGCCACGAGCGCGCCGAAGGCCGCGAGCAGCGTCATGTAGACGGTCGCCCCCTCGGCGCCCGCCAGCCCGCGGACGCGGCGGGACGACTCGAGCCCGAGGGACAGGGTCAGGTGGCCGCGCTCGAAGCCGGGGCCGCCCGGCAGCAGCGGGTCCAGGGCCCGGGCGCCGCGCAGGCGCGCGCGCCAGTGGAGCAGCTGCTCCAGGCGGCCCCTGCCGCGCAGCCAGGCGTGCTGCCACGCCCCGTAGTCGGCCAGCTGCAGCGCGGGCGGGGGCGCGTCGCCGGGCGTCTCGCCCTGGCTCAGCGAGGTGTAGGCCGCGGTCAGCTCCCGCGTGACGATCGCCGACGACCAGCCGTCGATGATGGCGTGATGGGCCGTCAGCGTGAGCACGTGGTCGGTCTCGTCGAACGAGACCACGTTCGCGCGCAGCAGCGGGTCGCGGCGGAGGTCGAACGCCCGGTCCGCCTCCTCCCGCACCAGCCGCATGGCCTCGGCCTCGCGGCCGGCGGCGTCCAGGCCCGGGCGCTGCCGCACCGCGATGCCGACCTCGTCCGGGCCGCGCACGACCTGGACCAGGTCCTCGCCGTCGGCCCGGAACCCGGTGCGCAGCGCCTCGTGCCGGCCCACGACGTGCTCGACGCTCGCGACCAGCGCCGCCACGGCCAGCCGGCCCTCCAGCCGCACCGCCATCCGCACGTTGGCGGACGTGTCCGCCGGGTCGCGCTCCTGCACCTGCCAGGTGCGCCGCTGGGCCGCGGTGGCAGGCGCCGCCGCGGTCCAGGGCGTCCGGGGCGCGAGCGCCGCCGGCTCGCCGGCGGCCCGCAGCACCTCCAGGAGCGCCCGCTTCTCCTCGGAGAGCGCGCCGATTCGCGACTCCAGGGCGTTCGTCCCACTCACGGCTGAACCTCCTCGAGCAGCGCCAGGTACTCCCGCGCCTCCTCGTCGGACAGCTGCTCGACACCGTCCAGCGTCGTGCCCAGCCGGCCCTCGTCCGTGCCGGCCGCCCAGCGCCCGGCCTCCAGCGCGCCGGCCAGGCGCTCCACGGTCGGCGTCTCGAAGAAGTCGGCCAGCGGGACCTCCACGCCGGCCACGGACCGCAGCCTGGACACCGCCTGCATGGCCTGGATCGAGTTGCCGCCGAGGGCGAAGAAGTCGTCGGTCACCCCGACGCCGGTCAGCTCCAGCACCGCCGCGAAGACCTCGGCGGCGATCCGCCGCTCCAGCTCCGTGCGCGGCGCCACGAACGCGGCCACGCCGTCCGGGCGGCTGTCGTCGGGCGCCGGCAGCGCCCGCCGGTCGATCTTGCCGTTCGCCGTCAGCGGGATGCGGTCCAGCACGACGACGCGGGCCGGGACCATGTACGCGGGGAGCCGGTCCGCCGCGTAGTCGCGGAGCGAGCCGGACGTCGCGCCCGCGCCGGCCGCCGGCTCGACGTACGCGACGAGCGAGGTCCCGCCGCCGTCGCCGGCGACCTCGACGGCGCAGCGGACGACCGCGGGGTGCCCGCCGAGCACCGCCTCGACCTCCGCCAGCTCGACCCGGAACCCGCGCACCTTGACCTGCCGGTCGAGCCGGCCGGCGAACTCCAGGTCGCCGTCCGGCAGCCAGCGGGCGAGGTCGCCGGTCCGGTAGATCCGCTCGCCCGGCACGGTGGGGTGCGGGTTGGGCACGAAGCACGCCGCCGTCAGCGCGGGCCGGCCCGCGTAGCCGCGGGCGACGCCGGCGCCCGCGACGCACAGCTCGCCCGGCACGCCGGGCGGCAGCGGCCGCAGGCCGCCGTCGAGCACCAGCGCCTGGTGGTTCGCCATCGGCCGCCCGATCGGTGGCGTCCGCTCCCAGCTCCCGGCGCACTCCTTCAGGGTCACGGCGACGGTCGTCTCGGTGGGCCCGTAGCCGTTCACGAACCGGCGCCCGCCCCGCGTCCACCGCTCCACCAGCTGGCCGGGGAACGTCTCGCCGCCCACGGACACCAGGCGCAGGTCCGGCAGGTCCGGATCGAGCAGGGGCAGGAGCACGGGCGGCAGCTCCGCGACCGTCACGCGCTCGGAGCGCAGGAGCTCGGTGAGCAGGCGCGGCTCGGCGCGCTCGCGGTCGCCGGCCACCACGAGCCGGGCGCCCGTCAGGAGGGCGGCGAAGACGTCGAACACCGACACGTCGAAGCCCAGCGCCGCGAACTGGAGCAGGCTGTCCCGCCCGTCGATCCCGTACGCCCCGGCGATCCCGCGGACGAAGGCGACCACCGACCGGTGCTCCACCATCACGCCCTTCGGCACCCCGGTGCTGCCGGACGTGAAGAGCACGTAGGCCAGGTTCTCCGGCCGGGCGGTGGGGGCGAGGGCGTCGCCGCCGTCCTCCGCTCCGGCCCCGTCCACGAGCACCGCGCGGAGGCCCGGCGCGGGGATGCGGCCGGCGAGCGCCGAGTGCGTCACCACCACCTCGGCGCCGCTCTCCGCCAGCGCGTGGCGCAGGCGCTCGGCCGGGTGGGACAGGTCGAGGGGCAGGTAGGCGCCGCCCGCCTCGAGGACGGCCAGCACCGCGACGATCATCTCGACCGAGCGGTCGAGCGCGATCCCCACGGTCCGCTCGGGGCCGACGCCGGCCGCGCGCAGGCGGCGGGCCAGGCGGCTCGCCCGGCGGTGGAGCTCGGCGTACGTGAGGGTGGTCCCCGCGCAGGTCAGCGCCGGCGCGTGGGGCGTGCGGGCCACCTGGTCCGCGAAGGCCCGGTCGAGCGTGGTCCCGGGCCCGGGCCGGCGTGGACCCAGGGCCCACTCGGCGGTCAGCCGCTGGACCTCGGCGGTGCCCAGGATCTCGAGCGAGGAGACGCGCGCCTCCGGCCGCGCGGCCACCTGGCGGACGACGCCGGCGAAGCCGTCGATGAGCCGGTCCACCGTGGCCTGGTCGAACAGGTCCACGTTGTACTCGATGCAGAGGCACAGCCGGTCGCCGTCCTCCCAGGCGAGCACGCTCATGTCGAAGCGGAGCGCGGTGTTGGGGACCCGCTCCACCTCGAGCACGAGGTCGCCCGCCGGGATGCCCTCGCGCATGTCGTTCTCGAAGACGGTGAACTCGACCTCGAACAGCGGGTTGCGGGCGGGGTCGCGGTCCGGGTTGACCGCGCCGACGACCTGCTCGAACGGCAGCGCCTGGTGGGCAAAGGCGTCGGCCACGGTCAGCGGCCGGAGCTCGGCCGCCGGGCGCGCCGCGTTGGCGGCGCCGATGACGATGTCCCGGCGCCCGGTGTACCGGTGGAAGAGGGCGTCGAGCGCGGCCAGCAGCACCACGTACAACGTCGCGCCGCTGCTCCCGCAGATCCGCTTGACGCCCGCCAGCGCGTCCGGCTCGACGTACCTGACCAGGTGGCGGGAGCGGAAGCTCGTGCCCCGGCCGCGCGGCCGGTCCGTGGGCAGGGCGAAGGCCTCGACGCCGGCCAGCCGGCGCCGCCAGTACGCGCGTAGCTCCTCGCCGCGGGCGTCCTCCAGCGTCTCCCGCTGCCAGGCCGCGTAGTCGCTGTACTGGACGGGCAGGTCGGGCAGGGACGCGGGGTGGCCGGCCGCGAACGCCGGGTACAGCGCGCCGAGCTCCGCGAAGAAGACGCGCCGCGACCCCGAGTCCCAGGCGATGTGGTGGACACACCAGACCAGGACGTGGTGCTCGGGCGCCAGCGCGACGAGCAGCGCCCGGAGCACGCGCCGCTCCAGGTCGAAGGCCGTCGCCTCCTGCTCGGCGACGATCTCCGCCAGCCGCCGCTCGCGCTCGCCGGCCGGCAGGCCCGAGAGGTCCACCACCGGCAGGTCCACGGGCCGGGCCGCCGCCACCACGGGCTGCGGCTGCCCGTCCACCTCCCGGTACGCCGTGCGCAGGACCGCGTGCCGGGCCGCGATGACGTTGTTGCGGGCGCGGCCGGCGCCCAGGCGGTCCACGAACCAGAGCTGCTGCTGGGCGTACGAGGGCCGCAGCGGCTCGGCCGGCGAGCGCCGGCGGAGCCGCGGGCCGCGCTCGGCGCCGGGGCCCTGCAGGAGGCGCAGCAGGCTGGCCCGCTGGTCGCTGGACAGTCGCTCGAGCCGTGTCGCCAGGTCGGTCATCTCTCAGGCCTCCCGCGCGGCCGAGACGGCGCCGATCTCGCCGCCGACGGCGGCGAGCAGGGCCTCCCGGCTCTCGTCCAGGAAGAAGTGGTCGCCGGGCAGGACGCGGACGGCGCCGCCCGCGCTGGTCTGCGCCAGCCATCCCTCCGCGTCCTCCCCGCTGACCTCGGGGTCGCGGCTGCCGCAGAAGGCGTGGATCGGACAGTCCAGCGGCGGCTGGTCCTGGTAGACGTAGCCGTCCACGAGCTGGAAGTCCGCCCGCAGCCATGGCAGGACCAGGCGCAGCAGCTCCGGGTTCCTCAGCGCCTCGAGGCCCGGACCGCCGAGGTCGCGTATTCGCATGATCAGCTCCCTGGGGTCGCTGGCGACCTCCTTGCGCCGCCGCCGCTGGGGGGCGACCGCGCCCGACGCGAAGAGGACGCGGGGCCGGGGCAGACCGCGGCGGCGGAGCTGCCGGGTCAGCTCGAAGGCCAGCAGCGCCCCCATGCTGTGCCCGAAGACCGCGAACGGGCGGTGCAGGCGCGGCTCCATGGCCGTGGCCAGGTCCCCGACGAGCTCGTCCACGCTCGTGTACGGCCGCTCGCGGATCCGGCCGTTCCGGCCGGGCAGGTGCACGGGAACCACCTCCACGCCCGGGATCCGGCCGCGCCACTCGCGGTAGACGCCGACCCCGCCGCCCGCGTACGGGAGGCAGTAGAGGGCGACGTCCTCCGGCCGGGGGCCGGGCGGCCCCAGCCAGGTGGCGGTGGTGGCGCCGTAGCGGCTCATCGACCCGTGCCCTCCAGCTCGTCGAGGGCGCGGAGCAGGGCGTCCACCTCGTCGCCCTCCTCGGGGAGGCCGGCGGCGGCGTGGACCAGCTCGTCCCGCTGCCACTGCTCGATCGCCCTGGCCGTCTCCTCCACCGTCGGGCTCTCGTACGCGACCCGGAGCGGCAGGTCCACGGCGAACGTCTCCCGGATGCGGCTCACCAGGTCCACGACCTTGAGCGAGTGGCCGCCCAGGGCGAAGAAGTTGCTGCGCAGACCGACGGTGGGCAGTCCCAGCACCTCGCCCCAGATCCGGGCCACGGCCCACTCGGTGTCGGTGCTCGGCTGGGCGTCGTCGGCGGGGTCCACGCCGAGCTCGGGCTCGGGCAGCGAACGCTTGTCCAGCTTGCCGTTGGGCAGCAGGGGCAGCTTGTCGAGCCGGGTGAACGCGCGCGGCACCATGGCCTCCGGCAGCCGCTCCGCCAGCCAGGCCCGGAGCCGTGGGCCGGTGAGGCCATCCCCGCCGCCCGCGACGTAGTACGCGACGAGCATCGCCTCGCCGTCGCCGCCGCGGTGGACCTTGATCCCCGCCTCGGCCACGTCGGGGTGCAGGGCGAGCACCGCCTGGACCTCGGCCGGGTCGATGCGGACGCCGTGGATCTTGACCTGGTCGTCCCGGCGCCCGAGCACGTCCACGATGCCGTCCGGCCGGTGGCGGCCCGAGTCCCCCGTGCGATACAGGATGTCGTCGGCCTCGGGCCGGCGGCGGTTGGGCACGAAGCGCACCACCTGCTCCTCGGGGGCGTTGATGTAGCCGTACGTGCAGAACCGGCTGCGGAGGAAGATCTCGCCCAGCT
>VBJR01000248.1:0-2527 GCA_005880175.1 Chloroflexota bacterium | reverse complement strand
GAAGGCGGCGAGCCAGCGCTGCACCAGCGCGTCCGGCAGCGGCTCGCCCCCGAAGAACGTCCAGCGCAGGTCGGGCAGCGACACGTCGCCCGGACGGTGGTCCAGCCACCGCTGGCCGAGCGCGGGGACCAGGTGGAGCACCGTGACCCGCTCCTCCTCCAGGTAGCGCAGCGCGCGCGGCACGTCCAGCACGAGGTCCTCGTCCGGGAGGCAGAGCGCGGCGCCGCTGGTCAGCGGGAGGAACAGGTCGCGGAGGACCATGTCGAAGGACAGCCGGGTCGTCATGGCGCTGCGGTCGCCGGGGCCGACGCGGAACCGCTCGCGCTGCCAGGTGAGCAGGTGGCTCCACGTATCGTGGCGGCCCAGCACACCCTTCGGGACGCCGGTGCTGCCGGACGTGAAGTAGATGTAGCACGGGTCCGCGGGCTCGACCGCCGGGAGGGCGGTCCCGCCGCCCGTGGGGGCGCCCGGCAGCACGCCGGTGGCGGCCTCCAGGCAGGTGGCGGCGACGTCGGGCAGCTCGGCCAGGAGCGGTCCCGCCCCGGCCGCGGGGCCCGCCCAGAGCAGGCGGCGGGCGCCGCCGATCTCGAGCACCTGGCGCTGGCGCTGCAGCGGCAGCCGGCGGTCCAGCGGCACGACGACGGCGCGGGCCATCAGGGCGCCGAGGAAGGCCGCGAGCAGGCCCGGGCTGGGCTCGCCGCCGACCGCCACGCGCTCGCCGGGCCCCGCGGCCCCGGCCAGCAGGTGGCCCGCGACCGCCTCCGCGCGCTCGCGCAGCTCGCCGTAGCTCGTCTCCCGGCCGGCGTGCCTGATCGCCACCCGGTCCGGCGCGCGGTCGGCCCAGCCGCGGAACAGGTCGGGCACGGGCACGTACCGGGGCCGGTCCAGCGCCGCCGACAGGTCGGGCAGGACCCGGCGGGCCGCCGGCGTCACCAGCGAGATCTCGCCGACCGGCGTGTCGGGCGCCGCCGCCGCGGCGGCCAGGAGCTGGACGAGCTGGTCGGCCAGTCCAGCCATCTGCTCGGGCGTGAACAGGTCGCTGTGGTACAGGAGGTCGAGGCGGGTCCCGGTCCCGGCGCCGTCGGGGTCGTCGGTGACGTACAGCGTGAGGGGCTGGCCGGTGTGCGTGGGCGCCTCGAGCCCCGTCGGGCGGCACGTGAGGCCCCGCAGCTCCATCGGCGCGCGGGGCGGCACGAAGCTCACCTGGACATCGGTCAGCGGGTTGCCGGAGTGCTTGCGCTCGGGCTGGAGGCTCTCCACCAGCTTCTCGAACGGGATGTCGTTGGCGAGCGCGTCCAGGCACGTCTCGCGCAGGCGGCCGATCAGCTCCCGGAACGTCGGGGCCCCCGACACGTCGGTGCGCAGGACCAGCAGGTTGGTCAGGTAGCCGATCAGGTCCTCGCACTCGGCGAGCTCGCGGTTCGCGACCGCCATGCCGATCATCACGTCGTTCTGGCCGGTGCGCCGGGCGAGCAGCGAGGCGAGGGCGGCGAGGACGGCCATGGCCGGCGTGGCGCGCAGCCGCCGGGCGAGCGCGCGCAGCGCCGCGGCGGCGTCCGCCGGCAGCGTGCGCGACTCCAGGCCGGCGCGGAGCGTGGGGACCCGTGGTCGCGGCCGGTCGCCCGGCAGCTCCAGCGCGGGCGGGTCCGCGAGCCGCGCCCGCCAGTAGTCGAGGCGGCGCTCGAGGCCGGGATCCGGCGGCTGCTCGCGCTGCCAGGCCGCGTAGTCCAGGTACGTCAGCGGGAGCTCGGGGAGCGGGGACGGCTCGCCGGCCGCGAAGGCGCCGTACAGGGCGCTCAGCTCGCGCTCGAAGATGCCCGCCGACCAGCCGTCCACGACGATGTGGTGGAACGTCACGACCAGCAGGTGGTCGCGCTCGCCGAGCCGGACCAGGTCGGCCCGGACCGGCGGCCCGGTCCGCAGGTCGAACGGGCGGACAGCGGCATGCCGGGCGAGCTCCAGCGCGCGCGCCTCCCGGAGCGGTTCGGGGACCTCGCTGACGTCCGTGACGGTCACGACGAGCCGGGCCTCGGGGTCCACCACCTGGACCGGGCCGTCGCCGCCGTCCTCGTATCGCGTCCGCAGCACCTCGTGCCGGCGGGCGACCTCGTCGAGGCTCCGGTTCAGCGCGTCCACGTCCAGGGGGCCGGACAGCCAGTGCGCCAGCCGGGAGTGATAGACGGGGCTCCCGGCGACGAACATGTCCAGGAACCACAGCCGCTCCTGGGCGGCGGAGAGCGGGACCGGCGATGCCGGCCGGCGGCGCCGGGGCGGCGCCGGCCCGGCCGCGCCCTCGCCGCGCAGCCGCAGCTCGAGCAGCGCTCGCTGCTCGGCCGTCGGTTCGATCGCCGCCGCGGGCGCGCCCGCGCCGGACCGTCGTCTGTCCTGGATCACCGTGCGACCACCTCCTGGTGAGCTGCTTCGTCGTCTCGTCTCGGCGGCCGTGGCGCCCGCTCGGCGGCGAGCTCCGTGAGCAGCAGCCGCTCCACCTCACGGGCCAGCTCGGCCACGGTCGGGGCCTCGAACA
>VBJR01000247.1 GCA_005880175.1 Chloroflexota bacterium | reverse complement strand
GATCCGGTGCCGCCGCGGCTCGGGCAGGGCGTCCAGCGTGCGCATGTTGTGGAGCCGGTCGGCCAGCTTGATCAGGACGACGCGGATGTCGTCCGCCATCGCCAGCAGCATCCGGCGGATGTTCTCCGCCTGGAGCTGCTGGTCGGAGCGGAACTCGATGCGCGTGAGCTTGGTCGCCCCCTCGACGAGGCGGGCGACCCCGCTGCCGAACTCGGCCTCGACCTCGTCCAGCGTCAGCTCGGTGTCCTCGACCGTGTCGTGGAGGAGGGCGGCGGCCAGCGTCTGGGCGTCCAGGCCGATGTCGGCGAGGATGCGCGCGACCTGGAGCGGGTGCTCCACGAACTCCTCGCCGGAGATCCGGTGCTGTCCGACGTGAGCCTCGGACGCGCGTGCATACGCCCGCTGGACCAGCTCCCGGTCGGCGGGAGCGAGGTGATCCGCGATACGCAGCAGTTCCGAGATGCTCACCACTTCGTTTGTTCTTACCGTTTTTTCGCTCCGGTCACTCTGCCGAATCTAGCCGGGACCACTCTGCCGAAGGCCACCGCTCGGACAGGCTTCGGTTGGATCCGGCATCAGTAGGCCCTTGCGAACACGACCTTACGAGCTGCCGGCTGCCCGCAGACGAGGCAGGTGGCCCCCTCCAGCCGGGCGTCCGCGTCGAGGTTGCGCGTCGTGACCCCGCCCGTCTCCTCCTTGACCCGGGCCTCGCACTCGGCGCTCTCGCACCACGGGGCCCAGACGAAGCCGGTGCCCTCACGGTAGTGCTCGACCAGCTCGGCCAGGGTGGCCACCTCGAACGTGTTGGCGTCGCGGAAGTCGCGGGCCCGCTCGTACAGCGCCCGCTGGAACCGGACCAGCTCGTCGCGGACCGCCTCGTGCAGCCCGATCGACGGGACCGGGCGCTTCTGCCGGTTCAGCCGGTCCACCATGGTCACCTGGCGCGCCTCGACGTCCCGCGGCCCGACCTCGAGCCGGATCGGCACGCCCTTCAGCTCCCAGTGGTTGAACTTCTCGCCCGGGCGGCCCTCCGACCAGTCCACCTTCAGGCGGACGCCCTCGGCCTCGACTCGTCCCCTCCAGGTCGCGATGAAGTCCGCGACCAGCTCGCGGCCGGCCGCGTCGCGGTAGATCGGCACGACCACGACCTGGACCGGCGCCAGCCGCGGCGGCAGGATCAGCCCGGCGTCGTCGCCGTGGGCCATGATCACGGCGCCGATCTGGCGGGTCGAGATGCCCCATGAGGTGGTGTGGCAGAGTTCGCGCTGGTTCTCGCTGTTGGTGAACGAAATGTCGTACGCGCGGCTGAAGTTCTGGCCGAAGAAGTGCGAGGTGCCGGTCTGGAGGGCCAGCCCGTCGCGCATCATCGCCTCGGTGCTCTTGCTGTAGACGGCGCCGGCGAACTTCTCGCTCTCGCTCTTCATGCCGGCGAGGACCGGGACCGCCATCCACTCCTCGGAGAGCTGGCGATAGTAGCCCAGGATCAGGTCGACCTCCTCCTGGGCCTCGCGAGCCGTGGCGTGGAACGTGTGGCCCTCCTGCCAGAGGAACTCGGCCGTGCGCAGGAAGAGGCGGGTCCGCATCTCCCACCGGAGGACGTTGCACCACTGGTTGATGAGCTGCGGCAGGTCGCGGTGGGAGTGGATGTACCGTCGCATCACCGTGCCGATGATCGTCTCGCTGGTCGGCCGGATGGC
The DNA here is from genome assembly GCA_005880175.1 of Chloroflexota bacterium. The sequence goes on along the minus strand of VBJR01000247.1, from coordinate 18,444 downwards.
GAGGCGCTGGTCGAGCTTGCCGTGCTTGCCCGCCTCGGTGACCCAGGCCACCTCCGGCGTGAAGCCCTCGACGTGCTCGGCCTCCTTCATGAAGAGCTCCTCCGGGATGAGGAGCGGGAAGTAGGCGTTCTCGTGCCCGCTGGCCTTGATCATGTCGTCGAACGCCCGCTGGATGCGCTCCCAGATGGCGTAGCCGTACGGGCGAATGACCATGCAGCCGCGGACCGGCGTGTAGTCGGCGAGCTCCGCCTTGCGGACGACGTCGGTGTACCAGCGATCGAAGTCGTCGGACATCCGGGTGATGTCCTTGACGTAGCCGCCGCCTTCGTTGGTCTCCGCCGTCATTGTGGTCTCGGTCATCGTGGTCTCCCCAGGTGTGTTCGTTCGATCCGGTGAGGTGCCTCGAACGCCCGCGCCGAAGCCGATCTCCGCGCGGGCTACCTAGGGCACGGCGCGGCCGCCCCTGCCCAGGCCAGCTCGGTCGGGTCGGTGCGGATGGCCGTCTGCTCCATGTTGCGTGTGGATTATGCGCGAGCGCCGGCCGCCACGGCCACCCCGGCGCTCGCCGGCGCGGCCTCAGCCGACCGAGATCGGCAGGTTGGTCGCCTACGCGAGCGCCCTGTTGGCCGGGTGGTCGTCGGGCAGAGGCTCGACGTCGTCGGCCGTCGAGACGGTCACGCTGACCTCGCGCGGGTCCAGCCCGCGCCGCGTGAGCCCGAGGATCTCGATGGCGACGGCGTCGCCGTTCTCGTCGAAGTCGAGGCGCACGCCGGGCGCCACCTCCCGGCTGCCGCCGGGCACCGGCGTCTCCGCGCCGAAGCGGATCCTCGCAGCGTCGGCGAACCGATCGATGCTCACGTTCATGCTTACCGCGACCTCCAGGTGGTGATCAGGTCGAGCGCCATGCCGTCCTGGTGCACCCTGCCAACCACGCTAACACGCGACCCATCGGGCAGCGTCGGCGACGTGCGAACACGAAAGCCCGGGTGGTCGCGCGACTCCCGGTCCAACTCGCAATGTTGCCATGCCGCCGCCACCTCGTCCCAGGAGATGTCGTCGAGCTGCATCTCGACCAGGAAGTGTCGACTCGGGTTGATCCGCGGCCTGTTCACCGCCGCCATGGTGGCGGCCGCAGGCGGACAAAAAACGGACAATGAGCCCGGAGGCGCCGGCGTCAGCCCTCCAGGAAGCTCACCGACACCGCGTCGTCCGCCTGGCCGGCCGGGAGCGCCGAGCCCCATCGCCACTCGTCCGGCGCCGCGCGCAGCAGGCGGCCGCCCGAGCACACCGCGTAGACCGAGCCGTCGGGCGCCGGCACGAACAGCTCGACCATGTCCGGCATCGGGGTTTCGATCCCGGCGGCGGCCGCCTCCCACGACTCGCCCTGGTCGGCCGAGACCACGATCCGCCCGTTCCGGCCCACCTCGGGCGCCGGGCCGGCCAGGAGCACCTCCGGCCGGGCCGGCGGGACGATCGCCGACCGCGTGTAGTCGGTGTGCAGCACCGTCCACGTGGCGCCGCCGTCGCGCGAGCGGCCGACGCCGCCCAGCGGCGGCGCGCCCTGGCCCCGCTGCCGGGACCGCAGCGCCGCGTAGCCGAGCGAGCTCCACAGCAGCTCGGGGTCGCTCGGGTCGCCCGTGATCTGGTGGATGTCGTCGTTGGGCCCGATCTGGCCGATCGCCCACGTCGCCCCGCCGTCCGCGCTGCGCAGCAGCCCGCCCACCTCGACCGCCGCCAGCAGCACGCCACCGCCGCTCGGGGGCGCGTAGACGTTGCGCACGGCGCCGGCTCGCGGCGAGTAGGGCAGGTACCACTCCTCGTGGACCGGCAGCGCGCGGACGCCGTCCAGCTCGGTCCAGGTCACCCCCTCGTCGGCGCTGCGGAACAGCCGCGCCGGCTCCGTGCCGCACAGGATCGTGCCCGGCACCAGCGGGTCCGGCCCGATCGTCCGGGCGGCCGGCGCCGTCATCCCGTCGCCGACCAGTGCCCACGTCCGGCCCTCGTCGGCGCTGCGGAACAGCCCCTGGCCGTAGCTCCCGGCCAGGAGGGCGACGTCGCCCGAACCGGCCCGGAAGGCGTGGATGGCGCTGATGCGGTGGTCCGCCAGCCCGAGCGGCCGAGCGCCGCCGTTCAGGCGCACGACCCCGGCGCGAGTCCCGACGAACGTCTGGAAGGTGGCCACAAAGCCCAGGATACGGCGGCCGGTGCGGCGGAGCCGCCGGCGACTACCCGGCCGCCGGCCGCGGCCCCAGCACCAGCCGGACGAACTCGTCGCCGATCCGCTCCGCCGTCGCCGTGGCCGGGTCGTACCACTTGTAGACCCAGCTCGTCATGCCCAGCAGCGCCATCGCGCCCAGACGGGGGTCGACCGGCGGGATCAGCCCCGCCGCCGCCGCGTCGCGCACGGCCCGCGCGAAGATGCCGACGTACCGGCGCTCCTTCTCCAGGAACGCGCGCTCGCCGTCCTCGTCGAACAGGGGCCGGCGCCCGAGGAACACCGTGAACAGGCTCTTGCGCTCCGCGATCAGGCTCACGTGCCGGCGGATCACCTCCGCCAGCCGCTCGGCCGGGTCGGCGATCTCCTCGACGCCGGCCATGCGCTGGAAGCCGAGCTCCCAGGCCCGGTCGAACAGCAGGAACAGGAGCTCGGACTTGGAGCTGACGTAGTGGTAGAGGCCGGCCTTGCGCATGCCCATGGCCTGCGCGACATCTTCCAGCGTGCCCGCGTCGTAGCCCTTGACGTCGAACACCTCGCTCGCCCGGGCCAGGATCTCCTCCCGCCGCTCCAGGTAGACCGGGCTCGGTCCCTCCTGCCGGGGACGGCCGGGCCGTCGCCGCACCGCCTTCGCTTCAGCCACCTTCAGTCGTGACGTGGGGCGCGGCGGGCCGCTCCGACTCCGGGTCCGGCCAGGGCCCGTCCGTTCCGGTCCAGCGCGACGCTGGCTCTCTCCTTTCCTCTCCCTCCCCACGGGCCGGACCGGATCCGCCGGCGCTTCCCGCGCCGCGCCTCCGCGGCTCCAATTAGACCGACCGGACGGTAGATTGTCAAGCCAGCTCGTCACGCACCAGGTCGCGGCCGGCGACGAGCGCCCGCAGCTTGCCCAGCGCCACGTCCCGCGGCAGGTACTTCATCCCGCAGTCGGGGGCCAGCATCAGGCGCTCGGGCTCCACGTGGGCCAGGGCGGCCCGGATCCGGCTCGCGACCTCCTCCGGCGACTCCGCCGGGCTCTCGTCGGCCAGGTCCAGCACGCCCAGGATCACCGTCTTGCGGCCGAGCCGGCGCGCGATCGCCGGGTCCAGCCGCTGCTGGGCCGACTCGATCGACACCTGGTCCGCCGCGCAGTCGGCCAGCTCGTCCAGGAACGGGTAGCCGTCGGGCCGGTCGCGCACGACGTACGCGTAGCCGAAGCAGGTGTGCAGCGCGGTCGGCCCGCGCGCGCCGTCCAGCGCCCGCTCGATCGCCTCCAGCGCGAAGACGCGGGCGCGCTCGGGCCGGGCCTGCAGGTACGGCTCGTCGATCTGGACCACGTCGGCGCCGGCCGCCTCGAGGTCCTTCACCTCGGCGTTCACCGCCGCCGCGAGGTCCATGGCCAGCGCCCGCTCGTCGCCGTAGTGGTCGTCCTGGCACTGCTGCGCCATCGTGAACGGCCCCGGCACGGTGACGCGGAGCGGCCGGTCGGTGTTCGCCCGGGCGAACCGGACGTCGCGGACGAGCACCGGCTCGCGGCGCCGGATCGGCCCGGTGACGCGCGGCACCTGCGTCGGCCGCCCGGTCCGGCCCGGCACCACCCCGGGGTTCTCGACGTCCATTCCGTCCAGCGCGGTCGCGAACCGGTTCGAGTAGCTCTCGCGCCGGATCTCGCCGTCGGTGACCACGTCGATCCCCGCCCGCTCCATGTCGCGCAGCGCGAGCACCGTCGCGTCGTCCTGGGCCTGCTCCAGCAGCTCGGCGGGGACCCGCCACAGGTCGCTGGCCCGCACCCGCACGGGCATGCGCGAGCGCAGCAGCCGGCGGTCCACCAGCCACTCCGGCTGCGGGTAGCTGCCGACCAGCGTGGTGCTGAGCGGCGCGCTCATTTCCGCGGAGAGGAATTGGCGACGACGCAGGGGCGCACCACGGAACGAGATGCTACGCTAGCGCGCAATCTGCGGTGACGCGGTCGAGTGGGAGGAGAGGACGATGGCGAGGTCTCGCTGGTACCCGTTCATCCTTGTCGGCCTGCTGTTCGGCTTCTGGGGCCTGGTCGGGGTCAACCGGCTGGGCATCCAGTTCCTGTTCCCCTTCATCGTGAAGGACTTCCGTCTGAACCTGACCCAGGTGTCGCTGCTCGTGTCGGGCACGTCGGCGACGTGGGCGATCTCCAGCTGGCTGTCCGGCTGGCTGTCCGACCGGTACGGGCGCAGGAACGTGCTCGTGCCGGGCGCGCTGTTCGCCTGCGTGATGACGATGGCCCAGGGCCTGGCCGGGAGCTTCCTGGCCCTGTTCGTCGTCCGCGACCTGGTGGGCATCGGCGACGGCGTCGGGTGGCCGAACGGCCAGTCCACGCTGGCCGAGGAGGTCCCGCCGGACCGCCGGGCGCTGGTCGCGGGGATCTTCACGTCCGGCTACCCGCTGTTCGGGAGCGTGATCGCCGGGCTGATCTTCGCGCCGCTGGCGCTGGCCCTCGGCTGGCGGTGGGTCTTCCCCATCGCCGGCGTCTTCTTCCTGGTCGTGGTGCTGCTCCTGTGGCTCGTCATGCGGGAGCCGCCGCGCAAGGAGCGGCCGGAGCGGCTGGACTGGCGACACGCCTTCGGCCTGGTGCGCGACCGCCGCGTGCTGCTCCTCATGCTGATCCAGAGCGGGGCGCTGGGCTGGCTCCAGGTCGGCGTGGTCGTGCAGGTGCTGTTCCTGCAGCGCGTCCTCCACGCCAGCCCGGTGCTCGCGGGCCGGGTCGTCGCGATCAGCACGATCGGCGCCATCGCCGGCACGCTGCTCCTGCCGGCGCTGTCGGACTACGTCGGCCGCAAGCCCACGATCGTGGTGGGCGCGCTGCTCAGCGCGGTGCTGCTGGGCGTCTACGTGATCGGCCAGTTCCCGATCGGCATCGCGACGGCGCTCCTGACCGCCAACGCGTTCTTCGAGGCGGCGATCATTCCGCTCGGCAGCGCGACGTACGTGGTCGAGCTGGTGGGCGAGGAGCACCGGGCGACGACGATGGGCGGCGTCAACCTGGTCGGCGTGGTCATCGGCACGTTCCTGCTGCCGCTGCTGGCCGGCACCGTCGGCGACCACTTCGGGCTGCCCAACGCATACCTGATCGCGGTCGTCTGCGTCGCGATCGCCGGGCTGCTGGCCCTGGCGCTGCCGGAGACGGCGCCGCGCGTCCTGAGCCGCCGGGCCGGAGCGACCGCGACGGCCTGACGCCCTACGCCTGGAGGCCGTGCTCGATCCGCGCCGCCGCCTCGCGGGCGGCGCGGGCGTAGCGCGCCGCGTGCTCGTCCGTGAGTCGGGCGCTCGGGGCCGACACCGCGACGGCCGCCAGCGGCCGTCCCTCCGGGTCGCGGACCAGGACCGCCACCCCCGACACCCCGACCTGGCCGCCCTCGAAGTTGGTCGCGTAGCCCTGCCGGCGCACTCGCTCCAGCTCGGCCTCCAGCGCCGCGCGGCTGCCGATCGTGTGGTCGGTGACCGTCGGCAGCGCCTCGTCCGGGTAGACCCGGCGCAGTGCGTCCGGGCTCAGCTCGGCCAGCAGCACGATGCCGCCGGACGTGCAGTGGGCGTGCGTCGAGTGGCCCGTCCGCGACGTCACCCGCAGCGGCTCCATGCTCTCGACGGAGTCGAGGAACCAGCTCGTGGCGCCCTGCACGACGATCAGGCTCACGGTCTCCCGCAGCTCCGCGCTCAGCGCCTCCAGGTGGGCGTGGGCCACGCGCCGCACGTCCACCCCGCGCAGCGCCGCCAGGCCCACCTCGACCAGCTGCGGGCCGGCCCGGTACGTGCCGCGCGAGCGGGCCTGGGCGACGAAGCCCTGCTGGCACAGCGTGGTGAGCAGGCGGTGTGCCGTCGAGCGGGCCACACCGAGCGAGTCCGCCACCTCCGAGACGCGCAGCGCCTCGTGCTCGCGCAGGAGCAGCAGGATCCGGGTGGCGTGGGCGACCGACGTGAGGGAGTTCCGCATAGCGGAATGGGTGGCCAGCATAGCACCAGCCCCCGGCCGAGACGCTACCGGAGCGCCGGCGCCAGCGCCCGCCACTGCTCGACCGGCAGGCCCGCTTCCCCCGTCAGGATCTGGAGGCAGACGTGGTCGGCGCCCGCCTCCTGGTGGAGCGCCACCCGCTCGCGGATGGCGCTCGCGTCGCCCCACGCGACCAGCGCGTCCACCAGCCGGTCGCTGCCGCCGTCGGCGAAGTCGGCCTCCGTGAAGCCGAGCCGCAGCCAGTTGTTCGTGTAGTTCGGCGCCCGGAGGTAGATCGCCAGGTGCTGGCGACCCAGCGCCCGGGCCCGCTCCGGGTCGGTCTCCAGCACGACCGCCTGCTCGGTGGCCAGCACCCGGTCGGGGCCGAGGGCCCCCCGCGCCTGCCGCGTGTGCTCCGGGGTCACCAGGTACGGATGGGCGCCGGCCGACCGGTCCCGGGCGAGCTCCAGCATGCGCGGCCCCAGGGCCGCCAGCACGCGAGCGGAGGCCGGCACCGGCCGCTCCATGGCGTCCAGCGCGTCCAGGTACTCGCGCATCTTCGACAGCGGGCGCCGGTACTGGCCGTCCGCGAGGAAGTGATGGCTCACGCCCAGGCCGAGCAGGAACCGGTTCGGGTGGGCCTCGGCCAGCGCGTGGTACGCCGCCGCGGTCTCGTCCGGCGAGTGCTTCCAGATGCTGACGATCCCCGTCGCGACGACCATCCGGCTCGTCGCCTCGAGCAGGGCGCGGGCGAAGTCGAACGAAGCCGGGCTCTCCGGGAACCAGAACGTGCCGCAGCCCAGCCGTTCCAGCTCGGCGGCCGCCCCGACCGTGGAGTCGAGGTCGGTCGCCGAGAGCCAGCTCCAGAGGCCGATCCGCCCCAGGTCCACGGCTACACCCGGGCCGTCAGGCCCAGCTCGTCCGCCTTCTCGGCGGCGACCCGGTCGATCTCCTCCAGCAGCACGGGGAGCAGGTCCTCCTGCGGCACGGTGCGGTAGAGCTTGCCCTTGCGGAAGATCACGCCCTTGCCGCGGCCGCCCGTCACGCCGATGTCGGCGTGGCGCGCCTCGGCCGGGCCGTTCACGACGCAGCCCATCACCGCAACCGTGACCGGCACGCGCATCTTCGCCAGGTGCGCCTCGACCGCCTTCACTGTCGGCACCATGTCGTACTCCAGGCGGCCGCACGTCGGGCAGGCGATCAGGGTCGCGCCCTCGGTCCGATAGTTGAGCGCTTTCAGGATCTCGTAGCCGGCCCGGATCTCCTCGGTGGGGTCGTCCGTCGCCAGCGAGACCCGGATGGTGTCGCCGATGCCCTCGCCGAGCAGGATGCCGAGGCCGACCGCGCTGCGGATGCTGCCGGCCTGGACAGGCCCCGACTCGGTCACCCCCAGGTGAATCGGGTAGGGCCGGGCCTCGGCGAAGAGCCGGTTGGCCATGACGTTGGTCCAGACGTCGGTCGCCTTCAGGCTGACCTTGATGTGGCCGGGCCCGTAGTCGAGGTCCTCCAGGATCTTGCAGTGGCCCAGCGCTACCTCGACCATCCGCTCCGCGGTGCGCGTCCGGTCGTCCCGGTCGATCGCGTTCGCCTCGCGCAGGTTGCGGTGCACCTCCTCGGGCAGCGAGCCGGCGTTCACCCCGATCCGGAACGGGATGTCGCGCTCTTTGGCGGCCCTCACGACGCGCTCGACCTTCTCCCGGTCCACGATGTTGCCCGGGTTGAGGCGGAGGCCGTGCACGCCGGCCTCGAGCGCCATCAGGGCGAGCCGGTGGTCGTAGTGGATGTCGGCGATGATCGGCAGCGGCGACCCGGCCACGATCTCCTTCATGGCCTCCGCCGCGTGGTGGTCGGGCACGGCCGGCCGCACGATCTCGCAGCCCGCGTCCTTCAGCGCCGCGATCTGGTTCAGCGCCGCCCGCACGTCGCGGGGGATCGATTTCCGGCGGGCGGGTATGGAGGTCTGCTGCTGCTGCATCTACGGCTCCTTGGAGAACGCGGCCCGGGGCACCTGCCAGGTTCCGGAACGAGCGGATGGCGCCGCAAGCAAGGGCTTCGCCCGAGCGCGTGAGTCCGTCTTCCCGCGATCGCGAGCGTTGCCTGCCGACGCGGAGCGATGCGCCGCAGGCGCCCCCAACGTCCCCGGCAAGCGGGGGGGTTCCGGAAGGGGGGGCCTGCCCCCCTTTGCATGTCTCAAGTCCCTGGGAACTGGCCCGTTGCGATGCGCTGGACATCGAAGAACGCGATCAACGCCATGAGCGCGATCAGCGCGAGCAGGCCTGCCCGCTGCACGGCCATCTCGCGTTCCCGATCGAACGGCCGCCCCCGCAGCTTCTCCAGGAGCACGACCACGATGCGGCCGCCGTCCAGCGCTGGCAGCGGCAGCAGGTTGGTGATTCCGAGCGCCATCGACAGCAGCGCCGCGATGACCAGGTAGTTGACCACGCCCTCGGCGGCCGCGTGGTACGCGAGGTAGCTGAAGCCGATGGGGCCGGCGAACCCGGACGGGCCGAAGAAGCCGCCCGGCACCTGGCCGGTGGCGACCTGCCAGACGCCCTGTCCGATGGCGGCCGCCGACACGAACGGGAACGTGACGCCCGTGAGCACGGCCTGGCCGGGCGTGACGACCGTGGCCGTCTGGATCCCGATCAGGTAGCGCTTCGCCGAGGTGTCGTACTTCGACGTGATCTGGGCCTGGAACGTGCTGCCGTCGGCCCGCCGCACCGTGAACGGCAGCGCCTGGCCCGGCCTGCCGTCCTCGGCCCGCCGGATGTCGTCGGGCGCCTGGATCGACTGCCCGCCCACGGCGCGGACGCTGTCGCCCGGCCGGATGCCCGCGGAGTACGCGGGGCTGTCCCTGACGACCAGGACGACCTTGCCGGGATCGTCGTTGACGTACGTCGTCAGCGCGACGCCAGTCATGAGCGCCATCGCGACGACGAAGTTGACGACCGGACCGCCGAGGAGGATCAGCAGGCGCTGGTACGCGGGCTTCGAGTGGAAGCCGCGCGGGTCCTCGTAGTCGTCCGGCTCCATCCCCGCCAGCCGCACGTAGCCGCCGAGCGGGAACGCCCGCAGCGCGTACAGCGTCTGCGAGCGGACGGTCGACCAGATCCGGGACCCCATGCCGACCGAGAACTCGCGGACGTGGACGCCGAAGAGCTTCGCCATCGCGAAGTGGCCGCCCTCGTGGGGCACCACCAGCAGGAGGAAGAGGGCCACGATGGCGGCCACCCGACCCAGCGTGGCGAGCGCGCCGAGCACGTCCTGTGGAGTGGTCACGTCCTGACCTTACCGATTCGCGCGCGGACGTGCTCCCGGGCCAGGGTGTCGGCGGCGAGGATGCCCTCCAGCGAGCCACCTCCCTCCCCGACGCAGGCGCCCAGCGCGGACTCCACCAGCGCCACGATGTCGGTGAACCGGAGCTGGCCGGCCAGGAACCCGGCGACCGCCTCCTCGTTCGCCGCGTTGAGCACGGCGGGGTACGGCGCTCCCCGGGCGGCCGCCTCCCGGCACAGCCGCACGCTGGGGAAACGCACCTGGTCCAGCGGGTGCAGCTCCAGGGTCCCGACCTCGTGGAAGCGGGTCGGCGGCACGGCGTCCGGCAGCCGCTCCGGGTAGGCCAGCGCGAGCGCGATCGGCAGCCGCATGTCGGGGTTGCCGAGCTGGGCCTTGGTGGACCCGTCCACGAACTCGACCATCGAGTGGATCAGCGCCTGCGGGTGGACGACGACCTCGATCCGCTCCAGCGCCACCCCGAACAGGTGGTGCGCCTCGATCACCTCCAGGCCCTTGTTCATCAGGGTCGCGGAGTCGATCGTGATCTTGGGGCCCATCGACCACTTGGGGTGCTTCAGCGCCTGGCTGGGCGTCACCTCGCGCAGGTCGAGCTCGGGCCGGCTCCAGAACGGGCCGCCCGTGGCCGTGACCAGCAGCCGGCTGACGCTGGCCGGCGACTCGCCCCACAGGCACTGCCAGATCGCCGAGTGCTCGGAGTCCACGGGCCGCACGGCGTCGGGCCGCGTCGCGGCCGGCATCACCAGGTGGCCGGCCATGACCAGGACCTCCTTGGTGGCCAGCGCGAGCACTTTGCCGGCGCGCAGCGCGGCCAGCGTCGGGGCCAACACCCGGGCGCTGGGGATCGCGACCAGGACCACGTCGCAGTCCGGGTGGGTCACCAGCTCCAGCACGCGCTCGTCGCAGTCCGGGTCGCCGGCCTGGATCACGTACGGCGCCGGGCGGCTCGCCGGCCGCCGGCCCGAGACCAGGCCGAACACCTCGAAACGGTCGGGATAGCGGTCGATGACGTCCAGCGCCTGCCGGCCGATGGAGCCCGTGGCGCCGAGGATCGCGACGCGCCGGGGCCCTTCCCCGCTTGCTCTGCTCACAGCAGGTGAAGGTACGACGCGTAGAGGAAGACGACGATGGGCGGAAACAGCGCCGAGTCCAGGCGGTCCAGGGCGCCGCCGTGACCCGGGATCAGGTTGGACGAGTCCTTGACCCTGGCCAGCCGCTTCATCTGCGACTCGACCAGGTCGCCCGCCTGGGCCGTGACGCCGATCAGGAGGCCGAGCACGGCCGCGTGCCAGATGGGCAGCCCGAGCAGGAGCATCCCGCCCACGACCATCACTGACACGGAGCAGAGGAGGCCCGCCAGCGCGCCCTCGACCGTCTTCTTCGGGCTGATCGCCGGGAAGAACGGGTGCCGGCCCAGCCACATGCCGGCCAGGAGGGCCGAGGCGTCGCTGACCACCACCGTCAGCACGACCATCCCCACCCACGCCACGCCGGGCGCCCGGTGGGCCTCGTCGTAGAGCCGGAGGTAGTAGTTGAACGGCAGCCCGATGTAGACCGCGCCCGCCAGGCCCATCGCCCAGCGGCCCAGGCCCTCCCGTCGCCCGGGCAGGACCAGGAACACGGACAGGCCGGCGATCAGCGTGATCGACAGCACCAGCTCCAGCGGGACCGCGTTCAGCAGCGTGCCGCTGAAGGCGAACACCAGGCCCAGCGGGTACAGCAGCCAGCTCGGCGCCCGGTAGCCCATGCGGTCGGACAGGCCCCGGAACTCCCACACCGCCAGGCCGCCGATCACGAGGACCACGACATAGACTCCCGGCCGCCCGGAGCCTGCTGGCCCAGCCCCGCACCGCGGCCGTCACTTCGCGAGCGCGATCTCTTCGGCCGGCCGGCCCCCGAAGCGGCGCGTCCGGCCCTGGTAGTCCCGGATCGCTCGCTCGAGGTCCTGGATGTCGAAGTCGGGCCAAAGGGTGTCCGTTACGTGAATCTCGCTGTAGGCGGACTGCCACAGCAGGAAGTTGCTGATCCGACTCTCCCCGGCCGTCCGCACGATCAGGTCGGGGTCGGGTAGATCGGGATGATAGAGGTGGGAGGCGATCATGCGCTCGTCCACATCTTCGGGACGTACGCCGGAGGCCACCAGCGAGCGCACCGCGTCCACGAGCTCGGCGCGCCCGCCGTAGTTGAGGCACACGTTCAGCACCCCGCTGCGGTTGGCCGCCGTGCGCGCCTCCGCGTCGGCGATCTGCCGCTGCATCGCGGGCGACAGCTCCGGCCGGCGGCCGCTGACCAGGACCCGGATGCCGCGCTCGTGGATCTCGTCCAGCTCGCGGCGGAACGCCTCGTGGAAGAGGCGCATCAGGTACCGGACCTCGGCCCGCGGACGCGACCAGTTCTCGGTCGAGAACGTGTAGACGCTCAGCACCTCGACGCCCAGCTCCTCGCAGCCGTACATCACGCGCTTGATCGCGCGGACGCCGGCGCGGTGGCCGAAGGAGTGGGGCCGGTTGCGCTTGCGGGCCCAGCGCCCGTTGCCGTCCATGATGATGCCGACGTGCTTGGGGGGCGCGGGGACGCCCGCCGGCATCACCGACATGGAGGGGACCGGGTCCGGTTGGGCCGCGCTCACCGGCGGTGCGCCCGGGGACTGACGTTTGGAAGGAGTCGCTGGCTGCCGTAAACAAGGGCTCCGCCCGAGTGTGTGAGTAAGAGCGGGGGGGTTCCGGAAGGGGGGGCCTGCCCCACCTTGCACATTGCTAGACCTCCATCACCTCGGATTCTTTCCGCTGGCCGATGGCGTCGATCCGGCCGGTGTGCGCGTCGGTGATCTTCTGGAGCTGGTCGCCGGCACGCTTGGCCTGGTCCTCGGGGATCTCGCCCGCGCGCTCCCGCTGGTGGATCAGCTGGAGCTCCTCCCGGCGCACGTTGCGGACGGAGACGCGCGCCTCCTCGGCGCGCTGCTTGACCATCTTCACGTACTCGCGGCGCCGCTCCTCGGTCAGGGTCGGGATCGGCACGCGGATCACCTCGCCGTCGTTGGCGGGGTTGAGGCCGATGCCCGCGTCGCGGATCGCCTTCTCGATCGTGCCCATCTGGCCCCGGTCGTAGACCTGGACGACGAGCATGCGCGCCTCGGGGGCGGAGATCTGGGCGAGGTCCCGGAGCGGGGTCGGGGTGCCGTAGTAGGGCACCTGGACACGCTCGATGAGCGCCGGGTTGGCCCGCCCGGTCCGGATCGACTGCAGCTCCTGCTCCAGGTGCTCGATCGACTTCGCCATCCGGACCTCGGCCTCCTTCAGGATGCCGTCCACGTTGTCGCTGCTCATCTGCCGCCCACCTGCCAGCTCAGAGGAGATCGCCAGGCCGCCCGAGTGTGTGAGGCCGTCTTCCCGCGATGCCGGTCGCCAGCTCCGGGCGCGAAGCGCAGCGCCGAAGGCGCCCCGAACGTCCCGGACGAGCGGGGGCGTTTCGGAAGGGGGGGCCCGCCCCCTCTTGCACAGCTCATGCGCCAACTCCGACGAGCGTGCCGATCGGATCGCCGCAGACCACCCGTTCCATGTTGCCCTCCTTCAGCATGTCGAAGACGACGATCGGCACTCCGTTGTCCATGCAGAGGGTGAGCGCCGTGTTGTCCATCACGTCGATGCCCCGGTTGAGCACCTCCATGTAGTCGAGACGCTGGAACTTGGTCGCGGTGGGGTCACGGAAAGGGTCGGCCGTGTACACGCCGTCGACCTTGGTCGCCTTCATGACGACCTCCGCCTCGAGCTCGACGGCGCGCAGCGCCGCCGTCGTGTCGGTCGTGAAGTAGGGGTTGCCGTTGCCGCCGGCCAGGAGCACCACGCGGCCCTTCTCCAGGTGGCGCACCGCGCGCCGCCGGATGTACGGCTCCGCCACCTGGTTCATCTGGATGGCGGACATGGTGCGGGCCGGCAGCCCCAGCTTCTCGAGTGCGTCCTGCAGGGCCAGGGCGTTGATCACCGTGCCCAGCATGCCCATGTAGTCGCCGGTCGCGCGGTCCAAGCCTCGCTCGGCGACCGCCTGGCCGCGGAAGATGTTGCCGCCTCCCACGACCAGCGCGATCTCGACGCCGTGGTCCTGCACGCGCTTGACCTCCTTGGCCACGCGGTGGACGACCTGGAAGTCGACGCCGTAGTCCCTGTCGCCGGCCAGCGCCTCACCGCTCAACTTGAGGAGGATGCGGCGATAGCGAGGCTTTCCGTCCAAGGCGGCTCCTTATGCCTCCTTGATGCTAAACCGGCTGAACCGGCGGACCGTGATGTTCTCCTGGACCTTCGCGCCGGTCTGCGCGATCAGGTCGGAGATGCGCAGGCCCGGTTCGCGGATGAACGCCTGCTCCAGGAGGCAGTTCTCCTTGAAGAACGTCTCGATCTGGCCGTCCACGATCTTGTCGATGATCTGCGCCGGCTTGCCGTCCTGCTCGGCCTTGCGCCGGTGGATCTGGCGCTCCTCGTCGAGCAGCTCCGTCGGGACATCCTCGCGGGCGATCCAGCGTGGCGCCGACGCCGCGATGTGGAGGCTCAGGTCGCGCGCCAGGGAGCGGAAGTCGGTGCCCTTGGCCACGAAGTCGCTCTCACAGTTGAGCTCGACCATGGCCCCGATCTGCGGCGGGTAGTCGTCGCTGGTGCGGTGCAGGTACGCCTCGACCACGCCGTTGCTGGTCTGCCGGTCGGCCCGCTTGGCGGCCTTGGCGATCCCCCGCTCGCGCAGGAGGGCGACGGCCTTGTCCAGGTCCCCGCCGCTGTCCTCCAGCGCCTTGCGGCAGTCCATCATGCCGCCGCCGGTCATGTCCCGGAGCTTCTTCACGTCGTTGAGCGAGATGGACCTCGTCTCAGCCACTAGCGAGCCTCCTCGTCATCCGCCCGGCCCAGGAACTCGTCCTCGGACACGTCGGGCAGGTAGTCCTCTTCGTCTTCCAGGTACTCCTCGATGAGGTCGTACCGCGGCGTCTCCAGGAACTCGCGCTCCTCCATCGAGGGCAGCTGCTCGCCGCGCTCCATGGCGACCTGCCGGCCCTCCAGGCACGCGTCGGCCATCTTGCCGGTCAGCAGCTTGACCGCCCGGATGGCGTCGTCGTTGCCGGGGATCACGAACTGGATCAGGTCCGGGTCGCAGTTGGAGTCGGTGATGGCCACCACGGGGATGTTGAGGCGGTTGGCCTCCGTCACCGCGATGTGCTCCTTGCGCGGGTCGACCACGTAGACCGCACCCGGCAGCCGGCGCATGTCGGCGATGCCGTCGAAGTGGTACATGAGCCGGTCGAGCTCGTCGGTGAGCTTCTTGGCCTCCTTCTTCGGCAGGGTCTCGAACTGGCCGTTCTGCTGCAGCTTGCGCAGCTCCTGCAGCCGGTCGATGCGCTTCTTGACGGTCTGGAAGTTGGTGAGCATGCCGCCCATCCAGCGCCTGTTCACGAAGAACATGCCGCACCGGGCGGCCTCGGTCTGGATGGTCTCCTGCGCCTGCTTCTTGGTCCCGACGAACAGGACCGGCCGGCCGCTGGCGGCGGTGCCCTTGACGAAGTCGAGCGCGTCGTCGAGGAGCTTGACGGTCTTCTGCAGGTCGATGATGTGGATGCCGTTGCGGGCCGTGAAGATGTACTGCTTCATCTTCGGATTCCACCGGCTGGTCTGGTGTCCGAAGTGGACGCCCGCTTCGAGCAGCTGTTTGAGGGTGACCTGAGACATCTGTTTACCTCCCTGTTGGGTGCCTCCGCCTGGCGCTCGGCCCGCGTTCGCGGGACAGGGGTGTGCTCCAGGCGTGCGTACTCAGCTCACTCCGGGGAGCTGGCGGTGAGATTGTACCCGGATGCGGGGCCGCCCAATCGGCCCGCAGGGCGGCCTAGACCGTCGCCCTGGCCCGGCCTCCGGCGCGCTGGGGGCCCTTGCACTTCGGGTAGTCGCTGCACGACTTGAACGGGCCGTACCGGCCCTGGCGCTCGACCATCGGCTTGCCGCAGAGCGGGCAGGGCTCGTCCAGCACCTTCGCCTCCTGGCGGGGCCGCACGGCGCCGTCCTTGCCCTTGTTGGCCCGGTACTTGCACTCCGGGTACCGGTTGCACGCCACGAACGGGCCGTACCGGCCCTGGCGCTCGACCAGCTCGCCCTGGTTGCACTCGGGGCAGGTCTGGCCGGTCGGCACCGCCTCGGTCTTCTGCTGGTCCCGCTGCACGTACTTGCACTCGGGGTAGCCGGAGCAGCCGACGAACTCGCCGTACCGCCCGCGCCGGGCCTGCAGCGGCCGCCCGCACTCGGGGCACTTCTCGTCCAGGAGCTTGGGCTGGTCCGGCTCGCCGCCGGGCAGCACCGCCTGCCGGTACCGGCAGGCCGGGTACCGCGAGCAGCCCTTGAACGGGCCGAACCGGCTCGCCTTGAGGACGAGCTGGCCCTCGTGGCACTCCGGGCACTCCTCGCCGGTCTCGGCGGGCATCGCCTCCTTGGCCGCGCTGAGCATGCGCTCGAGCGGCAGGTAGAAGTCGCCGACGACCGGGACCCACTCCACGCGGCCCTGCTCCACCTCGTCGAGCCGCACCTCCATGTCGGCGGTGTAGCGGTCGTCGACGATGTCGTGGAAGTGGCCGACCATGATCGAGTTCACGGCCTCGCCCAGCGGCGTCGGGTGGAGCCGGCGCTCCTTCTGCTCGACGTACGTGTGGTCCTGGATGGTCCCCACGATCGTCGCGTACGTCGACGGCCGGCCGATCCCGCGCTTCTCCAGCTCGTTGATCAGGGTCGCCTCCGTGTAGCGCGGGGGCGGCTGGGTGAAGTGCTGCTCGGGCTCCAGGCCGTGGAAGTCGAGCCGCTCGCCGTCGGTCAGGTCGGGCAGCTGCTCCTCGCGCTCGTCGTCCCGCCCCCACACCCGGTAGAAGCCGTCGAACGTGAGCACGGAGCCGCTGGCCCGCAGGCCGAACGCGCCGGCCTCGATGTCCACCGTGGTGCCCGAGTACTGCGCCGCCGCCATGCGGCTGGCGACGAACCGACGCCAGACCAGCTCGTAGACGCGGTGCTGGTCCGCCGACAGGAACTGGCGGATGTCCTCGGGCCGCCGGTTCGGGTCGGTCGGCCGGATCGCCTCGTGGGCCTCCTGAGCGCCCGGCCGCGCCTTCTCCTTGCGCGGCTTGCCCAGGTACTTGTCGCCCAGGTTGCCCTTGATCCACTCCTGGACCTTGCCCTCGGCCTCGGCCGAGATCCGGGTGGAGTCGGTGCGCATGTACGTGATGAGGCCGGTGGACCCCTCGGCGCCCAGCTCGATGCCCTCGTACAGGTCCTGGGCCAGGCGCATCGTCTTCTTCGGCGAGAAGCGCAGGCGGCTGGACGCGTCCTGCTGGAGCGTCGAGGTGATGTACGGCGGCGGCGCGTTCTTGCTCCGCTGCTTCTTGTCGATCGAGACGACGCGGTACTCGGCGCCCTCCAGCTCGCGGATGGCCGCCTGGGCGTCCGCCTCGGTCCTCAGCTCCAGCTTCACTTCCGGCTCCGCCAGGCGCCGGGCCAGGCGGGCCTTGAACCGCTGCTCGCTGTCGATCTGGGAGAGGATCGCGTCGACGGTCCACGACTCCTCGGCCGTGAACGCGCGGATCTCGTCCTCGCGGTCCACGACGAGGCGCAGGGCGACCGACTGCACGCGGCCCGCGCCGATGCCCTTCTGGACCTTGCTCCAGAGGAAGGGGCTCAGCCGGTAGCCCACCAGGCGGTCCACGATCCGGCGCGCCTGCTGGGCGTTGACCAGCCGCATGTCGATCGTCCGGGGCGCGCCCAGCGCCCGCTGGACGGCCTCGTTCGTGATCTCGTGGAACTCGATGCGCTTGGGCTCCCGCAGCCCCAGCACCTCGGAGAGATGCCAGGCGATCGCCTCGCCCTCGCGGTCGGGGTCGGAGGCGAGGATCACCTCGCCCTGTCCCTTCACCGCCTTCTTCAGGTCGCCGATGGTCTGCTTCCGGCCCTCGACCACCTCGTAGCGGGGCTGGAAGCTCGCGTCCACGTCCACCGCCAGCTCCCGTTCCGGCAGGTCGCGGACGTGTCCCATCGAGGCGCGCACGTCGAAGCGATCCCCGAGGAACCGCTTCAGCGTCCTTGCCTTCGCGGGCGACTCAACGATGATCAGACCTTCTGCCACAGCGAAACTCCTACCCGTTCGCAGCTCGTCTCATTCCCCGGCCATGCGCCCTAACGTACCCGGCGCCGCTCCGGCGGACGACGCCGTCGAGTTCGAGCCGCGTCAGTCTAGCGACCACATCGGAGAACGCAAGCCCCAACCTTCGCGCCAGGTCGCCTGCGTCCACGGGCAGCGTGTCGGAGAGGTGCGGGAGCAGCGCGTCCCGTCCCTGGGCCGATGCTACCTCCAACCCGAGGCGGTCGGGGGGCCGGAGTGGGTCGTCCAGCACGACGTCCGGGCCCCGCAGCTCCGCCAGCACGTCGCGCGCGTTCTGGACCAGCCCCGCGCCGTCGCGGAGCAGCTGGTGGCAGCCGACGCTGAGCGCCGAGAAGACGCTGCCCGGCACCGCCATGACGGTCCGGTCCTGCGCCAGCGCGGCCTCGGCCGTGATCAGCGCGCCCGAGCCCACCGCCGCCTCGACCACCACGACGAGGTCGGAGAGCACCGCCATCGTCCAGTTCCGGCGCGGGAAGTTGGGGCGGGCCGGCGGCGTCCCGTCGGGGAACTGGCTGACGAGCGTGCCGCCGGCGTCGAGGATGCGCTCCGTCAGGCCGCGGTTGCACGCGGGGTAGACGACGTCCACGCCGGTGCCCAGCACCGCGACCGTGCAGCCCTCGCCCAGCAGCGCGCCCTCGTGCGCGGCCGAGTCGATCCCCATCGCCAGGCCGCTGACCACGACCACGCCGGCCCGGGCCAGGTCCGTCGCCAGCCGCTCGGCCACGGCCTCGCCGTACGGGCTCGGCCGCCGGGCGCCGACGATCGCCACCCTCGGCTGGTCCGGCAGCGGCCAGCGGCCGCGCGCGCGCAGATCAGGCGGCGAGCTCGA
>VBJR01000246.1 GCA_005880175.1 Chloroflexota bacterium | reverse complement strand
CGCGCCCACCTCGGTCAGCGCCTCGACCGCCTCCTCGTAGCGTTCGCACGCGCGGAGGAACTCGCCGCGCGTGGCGATCCGCTCGGCCAGGCTGGTCAGCGCGAACGAGATCCCCCACCGCTCACCGACGGCGCGGAACGCGGCGAGCGCAGCCTCCAGGTCGGCGTCCACGTCGGAGTCCGAGGCTCCCAACTTGAGCCGAAATCGAGCCCGGTCGAGCCTGGCCAGCGCGCGCACCCACGGGTCGCCGTCAGCGAGCAGCGTCTCGAACGCGGACGGAAGCTCCGAAGGCTCGAGGAGCGCCACGTACAGCGGCTCGACGAACCCGAGGAGCGGGTTCCGAAGCGGACCGGGGCGGGTGAGCCGGTACGACTCGCGGATCCACTCCTGCGCGTCGTATTGATCGTGGCCGGGACGGGACGTCACGAACACCGCCACGACGAGGTACGCCGTCGCCCGGACCTCGTCGGGTACCTCACCGGCCAGCGAGGCGGCCGCGATGCTCAACTCCGTGCCCTCGACCCTGTGCCCGCCGAGGAGCCAGTACCAGCCGCCGGCGGCGACCAGCCGCATCGCCTCGTGGGCCCGCCCATCGGCGATGGCGCCCCGCAGAGGTGCGGGTCAGCCGTCTCCGCCAGCTCCGTGTAGTAGCCGAGGTGCGCCTGGCGCAGCAGCTCGGTCTCCCCGGCCTCGGCGAGGCGCTCCGCCGCGTACTCTCTGATGGTGCCGAGCATCCGGTAGCGCGGCGCTCCCTCGCCGGTGACCAGGAGAGACTTCTCCGTCAACGCGGTCAACAGGTCGAGCACCTGCTGCCCGGCGAGCACGTCGTCGGCGCACACTCGCTCGACGGCCTCCAGGCTCGCCCCGCCGGAGAACACCGCGAGCCGCCGCAGCACGGCACGCTCCGCCTCTGTCAACAGCTCCCAGCTCCAGTCCACGACCGCGCGCAGCGTCTTGTGCCGGGGCAGCGCCGTGCGGCTCCCCCCGGTCAACAACCGGAACCGGTCGTCGAGCCGACTCGCCAGCTGGTCGAGGGACATCGTGCGCAGCCGCGCCGCGGCGAGCTCGATCGCGAGCGGGATGCCGTCGAGCGCCTGGCAGATCCGCACCATGGCGGACAGGGTTTCCTCGTCGGAACCGATGTGCTTGCGCACCGCGCCGGCGCGGTCCAGCAGCAGCCGCACCGCGGGCGCGGAGGCGACGTCGGAGGTGCGCGCCCCCGCCGCGGGCATCGCGAGCGGCTCCACCTGCCACAGCGCTTCTCCCGTGATCCCGAGCGGTTCCCGGCTCGTGGCCAGGATCCGCAGCCGCCGGCACTCCCTGAGCAGCCGGTCCGCGAAGTCGGCGGCCGCGTCGATCACGTGCTCGCAGTTGTCCAGGATCAGCAGAGCTCCGCGGTCCCGAACCGCGGCGACGAGCCGATCCATGGAGTCCCCACCCGAGCCACCACCGAGCAGCGGCTGGTCACGCAGGCCCATCGCGGCGAGGGCGACCTGCGCCAGCTCGTCGCCCGCCCGCACCGGGGCCAGCTCCACCAACCACGCGCCATCGGGCAGGTCACCGAGGAGCGTCCGCGCGGTCTCCGTGGCCAGCCGCGTCTTGCCCGAACCACCCGGCCCCGTCAAGGTGACCAGCCGGCGGCCGGAGATCAGACCGGCGACCGCGGCGACGTCGTCGTCCCTGCCGACGAAGCTGGTGAGCTCGGCTCGCAGATTCGTCCTGCGGCTCTCCGTCCGCTCGCCCAGCTCGCCCCGCAGCACCGCCGTGTGCAGCGCGGAGAGCTCGGCCGACGGGTCGACGCCCAGCTCCTCGACCAGCCGCTCGCGGGTCCGCTGGTACACGGTCAGGGCCTCGGCACTTCGTCCGGAGGCGGCCAGGGCGCGCATCAGCGCCGCGACGAACCCCTCCCGCAACGGATGCGTGGCAACCAGCTCGGTCAGCTCGGAGACCACCTCCGAACCGCGGCCGAGGCGAACGTCGGCATCCACCCGGTCGCTGAGCGCGGCGAGGTGCAGCTCGTCCAGCCGCGCGACCGCGGCGTCGAACGCATCGCTGCCGCTCAGCGCGATGTCCGCCATGGCCGACCCGCGCCACAGCTCCAGCGCACAGCGCAGCAGGTCCGAACGCTCCGCGGGCTCGGCGGCACGAGCCCGCCTCACCAGGTGCTCGAAACGACTCACGTCCACGACATCGGGAGCCACCGCCAACCGGTATCCGCCGGCCTCGGCTTCGATCACACCGTCCGGCAGCACCCTGCGCAGCCTGGATACCAGCGCCTGCACCGCATTGGCTTCGTCAGTGGGCGGCCGTGGCCCCCAGATCCAGTCCACGAGCCGCTCCCGGGAGACGATCCGGCCAGGCTCCAGGGCGAGCGCCGCCAGCAACGCACGCAAGCGGGCACCGGGGACCGCCACCACGGTCCCATCGCCGGTCCGGACCTCGAACGGCCCGAGCAGCCCGATTCGCACCCGGCAATTCTGCATCCTCGCCCGCGAAGCGGGAGCTGGGCCTCCGGCTGCGCTCGCGGCGCCCGGAGCTGCTCGCCGCCGTCGGCGGCGGCGGCCGCTGACGTGATCCGGCCGATTGTGCTGAGGCCCGTCCGACGCGGCGTCAGAGGCCTTCGAACTTGCCCGTGTGGACCCAGCGCTCGATGCCCGGGTGCGCGCTCTCGTCCACGTACTCGAGGCGGATGCCGAGCACGTCCGGCCTGGTGATGATGCAGAAGGGGACGGCGTCCTCGGACGCCTTGAGCTGGGCGTCGATGCCGATGCCGTTCTCCTGAAGCGTCCGCATCCTGCCGGCCATGTCGGACTCCCACATGCCCAGGTAGAGGATCTGGCCGGCCTCCTTCGCGGAGAAGATGCCGTCGCCGGCGGCCTGGATCAGCTCGTAGTACGGCGGCCCGTCCTCCGAGAACACCGCGTGCACGGTGTGCTCGTGCGGCGTCGGATCGACGAACCAGGGCACGTGGACCACGGCCGGATCGGTGAAGGTGAGGCCCAGGACCCGGGAGAAGTCGGCCGCCGCCCGCTCGAGGTCCGGGACGATCACGCCGATGTGGAAGTAGGTGGGAACGGTCACGGCGGCCTCCTCGCCTACTCGACCGGGTCGAAGGAGTCGAGCTTCGGCTCCTCCTCCAGGTACGTCATCATCTCCGGGACGGTCGCCTTCAGGTAGTCCGACCGGGAGTGGAGCGCAAGCGCGTCCTGGTCCCGGTACTGCTCGATCACCAGGTAGGTGCGCGGAGCGTTCTGCGACCGCACGAGCTCGAACAGCGTGGTGCCGGGCTCGTTCTTCCGGACGTTCCTGACCAGCGCCTTCAGGAGGCGCTCGAAGGGCCCCGGCTGCCGAGGACGCCCGGGCGCGCTCCGTCCGCGTTCGCTAGCGGTGGTGGGCCATGGCCGGGAGCGGCGGCAGCAGGATGTCCGCCGTCTCGTCCTGGATCTTCGCCTCGGCGGCCGGGTAGCCGTAGTACTCGCGACCGCGCCGCTCGAAGAGCTGGTAGCCCGTCTCGCCCCGCGTGTCGAACCACATCGACATCTCGTGGCCGATCTCGTCGCCGAACAGGTAGTTGACCATCGCCACGGTGCCCGCGTTGATGGCGCTGGCGCCGGCGGTGGTCCAGATCCGGGCCTCCGGCGCGCCCAGCCACATCGGCCGCGGATCGGCGACGTTGGCGCCTTCCTCCTTCAGCCGGCGGTAGACGGGCGGGCTGCACGTGATCGGGGTCTTGCCGAGCACGCCCGCCCGCTGCAGGATGCCAACGCCCACGCAGTTGGCGGCCAGGAACTTGCCGTTGTCATAGTGCCGCTTGATCGCGCCGAGGATGACGGGGTCCTTGGTCGCCGGGCCCGAGCCACGGCCGCCGGGGACGTAGAACAGGTCGTACAGCTCGTCGCCGAGCACCGCGTGGGGCTCCACGTGCGAGCCCATCTGCATCTCCACCATGCCCGGCTTGAGTGCGACCAGCTTGACGTCGAGCGGGCCCTTCTTCTTCTCGGTCTCCAGGTAGACCTTGACGCCGGTCAGGATCTCCCAGGGGATGATCGTGTCCGACTCGCTGCAGTGATGGTAAGCCAGCACTCCAACCGACTTGATGTCAGGCATGTCTACGCTCCTTCTCATCGCGGCTCGGTGGCCGCAGCCGATGATGTGGCCGCCGGGGAGGGACCTTCCCGGCGCGGCGTCAGGCCCCGGGAGCCGCCTGGTTGCGGAACCGCGGGCCGTAGAAGACGGGCCTGTCCAGGTCCGTGTACTCCGACAGGAACGGGTACTCGTCCGGGTACAGCCGCGGCAGCTCGGCGACGATCGGCGGCGGCACGTGGTAGCGCAGGATGTTGAAGCAGGACAGCACCCGCAGGTCCGTCATGCCCTTCACTGCCTCGCCGAACGTGGGCCACAGGGTGTCCGCGGGCCCGTTCCACATCGTGTCGAGCTCGGCCATGATCCGCGTGTACACGGTGTCGAACGCCTCCAGGTCCCTGGTCACGGCGACCCCGTTCGGGTCCCGGGCCAGGACGCGGGCGTAGCCGTCCGACGGCACCGCGAGCGTGTTTACCACGACCGGCCACGTGATCCTGGAGCCCTTGAAGAACTCCGGCTCGGTCTTGCGGCTCAGCGTCACCGGCGGGTTCGGCTCCTGGTAGCGGGCGCCGTACCACAGCTCGGCGAACTTGCCGTAGTGGGACTCCTCGTTCTCGTACTCCGGTCCGGCCTGGATGGTGTCGGACGTGGAGCCCTCGCCCTGGGCCAGGATCTCGTCGATGGCCTGGTCGAGCTGGTCCACCGGGTCGCCGCCCGCCGCGGTGATCGTCGTGAACCCGATGTTGTCGCCGACCTGGTTCGCGGGTCCGCCGGCGGCGAAGGAGTTCCGCACCGCCGGCGCGTTGGCGACAATGGCCTCCTTGATCGCCGTGTAGAGCCGGCCGATCGTGGGGTAGCCCTCCTTGCGGTACCTGTCGGGCAGCAGGAACAGCGGGGCCTCCAGGCGCATGAAGTTCTGGATCTGGCGGCGCGAGAGCTGGGCCAGCCCGATGTGCAGGTCCGGCTCGGCGCCGCCGGGCAGGCCGACGCACGGATAGCAGGGATCCAGGTCCTCGATGCGGGGCGAGCCGCCGATCGCCGCCAGCATGTTGGCGGCGATGGCCATGTGCACCATCTCCTCCATGACCACGCTGCGGATGGCGTTGTACGTCGGGTAGTTCTGCACCTCCAGCGAGAACATCGCGGAGAGGTAGAGCGGCAGCGTCGAATGCTCGAGCGCGATCGCGGACTGCAGCGCCTGGTGGAGCCAGGCGATGTCGCGCCTGGCCGGGTCGGTGGCGATCTGTTCCACCACGACGGACATCACGGCCTCCTGTTGATGAGCCTTTCTTTGCTCGGTCCCGCTCTTGCCATTTGCTCAATACACGGTCGCGTGACCCCCCGTCCCCGCTCGCTCATCTGACCGTCATCTCGCGATCAACCACGAGCACGACGACACACAGCCGCGCTCGCGGCGCGGCTCGTTCTGTCAGCTCCGCGCTGTCGGGGGTTGGCGAGCCCAGGCCATCTCGTTCACGACCGTCCCGCTCTCGCCGTGCACCGGCGGCGTACGCAGGACCAGGCTGTTCTCCGTGCACGTGAACGGGCGGACCTGCTCGTCGCCGGCCCAGTTGGGATAGAGGCTCACGTCGATCCGGTGCACGACCTCGTCAGCTCGAAGCTCGTACGTTCCGACGTAGGCCAGGCAGGTCGAGTAGGCTTCGGCGCGCTTCCGCTCGTCACCGCCGAGGGGGTCGTTGTCGGGCATCGATGGGCGGTCCGAGGCGATCATCGTCACCGCCATGGCTCCGTCGGGCGCATAGACCAGCACACCCGTCGCATGCTCGCCCAGCGGATACGTGACCTTCTCGCCGTCCACGATGCGCCGCCACGAGACCAGCTTCCAAGTTCCCACGAGGTCCGGCATGGCTGGCAGGCTGGCAGATACCTGTCGGCGGTGTCAAAAACTGAACTCGTATCCTGCAGACCGTTCGGGCCCCTGCTACCATCGCGACGAGGCGAGTGGCTTCCGCGGCATGGCAGAAGTCATTCGGAGCGAGGTTGCGTGCGTGTGAGGTAGTGGTGTCGTCTGAACGTACAGAGCGTTTCTTTGATCTGTCCGCGCTCCTGACCGGCTTCGACCGCGCCCAGCTCCTGGGCACCGGTGTCGCCGACCAGTACCGGCGGACGCTGGAGCAGGTCGTGTGTGACGAGGTCCTGGACGACCTGCTGCGCGCGTACGAACGACTGCCGGCCGGCGAGCGGCGCGAGGCCGCGGTCCGGTCGGAGATCCTCGACCACGCGGACCGGGGGCCGGTCGCGAGGAACCTGATCATGCTCTGGTACTCGGGCACGTGGCGGCCGCTGCCCGACGACTGGCGCAAGGCGCACGGGACGTCGCCGCTGGACACCGATCGCGTCGTCTCCGGCGAGGCCTACGTCGCCGGGCTCCAGTGGGTCGCGGCGGGCGCGCACCCGATGGCCGCCCGCCCGGGCGGCTTCGGGTCGTGGGCGCTGCCTCCCGAGAGGATCGACGCGTGACCGAGGACCAGCGGTACGACGTCGTGGTCGTCGGCGCCGGCGTCAACGGAGCCCTGGTGGCGAAGTGCCTGACGGGCCGGAAGCTCCGGGTGCTCCTGCTCGAGGCGGGACCGGCGGCGGCCTGGACATTCGACGGCTATGTGAAGCGCCTGGACGACTTCTACGGTGTGTACGCCAAGGGCCCCGAGGCGCCCTGGCCGGCCGCCGTGGGCGCACCGCAGCCGGACACGCACGACGTGCGCACCGGCGGCGGGTACTTCGTGCAGAAGGGCCCGCACAAGTACGCCAGCAGCTACACGCGCTACGCCGGCGGCTCGACGCTGCACTGGCTCGGCGTCGCGCTCCGGATGCTGCCCGAGGACTTCTCGCTCCATTCCCGCTACGGCCGTGGGCGCGACTGGCCGCTCGGCTACGCCGACCTCGAGCCGTACTACCGGAAGGCCGAGCGCGAGCTGGGAGTGGCCGCCGACGTCGCCGACCAGGCCCATCTCGGCGTGGAGTTCGCCCCCGGCTACGACTACCCGATGCGGCGGATCCCGCCGAGCTATTCGGACCAGATGCTGGCCGCCACCGTGGACGGCATGCGCCTGAGCCTCGGCAGCGAGGAGTTCGCGCTGAAGATCCGGAGCTACCCGGCCGCGCGCAACGGCATCCCGCGCGGTGACTTCGTGCCCGACGGCGCGGTCGACGAGCGCACCGACGGCCAGGCGCTCGGCCGCGACATCGGACAGCGCTGCCAGGGCAACACGGCGTGCACGCCCATCTGCCCGGTGCAGGCGAAGTACAACGCGCTGAAGACGCTCGCGAAGGCCGATCATCGCTACCTCCACCTGGTGACGCAGGCGGTCGCCTCCCGCATCAACGTGGACCCGGCGAGCGGCGCCGTCCAGAGCGTCGAGTACAAGCGCTATACAGAGGCCGACTCGCCCCGGCACACGGTCCATCGCGCGACCGGCCGTGTGTACGTGCTGGCGGCGCACGCCGTCGAGAACGCGAAGCTGATGCTCGCGTCGGGCCTCGGCAACAGGAGCGGCGAGCTGGGGCGGAACCTCATGGACCACCCCTGCCTCTACGCGTGGGGTCTCATGCCGTCGCCGGCCGGGGCGTACCGGGGGCCGCTGTCGACGGCCGGCCTGGACGATCTGCGGGGCGGCGCGTTCCGGGCGCGGCACGCGGCGTTCCGGTTCGACATCGGGAACGACGGCTGGCACTCGACGACCGGCGCCCCCGACAGCACCGTCGCCGACGCGGTCTACACCCGGAACCTCTTCGGGAAGCAGCTCCGGCGCCACCTCGGCTCGAACCTGTCCCGGCAGATCCGCTTCTCGCTCGCGGTCGAGCAGCTGCCGTCCGCTGACAATCGCGTCACCGTCGATCCGCAGTACCTGGATCCTCTGGGGAACCCGAGACCGGTGCTCAGCTACCGGATCGAGGAGTACACGCTGGACGGCATGGCCGCCGCCGCGGAGGTCGCGCGGAAGGTGTTCGAGCGCGCGGGGATCACGGACTGCACGAATCCCGACGAGGGGACCTGGTTCCCCTCGGTGGAGCACGGGGACGAGGTCTTCCACTACCACGGCATGGGCCACTTCGCGGGCACGCACGTGATGGGCGACTCGCCCGAGACGTCGGTGACCGACCCCGATCAGAGATCGTGGGAGCACCGCAACCTGTACGTGCTCGGGTCGGGCAGCTTCCCGACCATGGGCACGTCCAACCCGACGCTGACCATGGCGGCCCTCACGCTGCGGACCGCGGATCGCCTGGTCGCGGAGCTGGCGTCGTGAGCACAGGCGTCGTGAGCACCGCCCGCCTGAAGGCTCTGCTCCAGGCCGGTGTCGAGCTGGAGCTGTCCACGATCCCGCCCTATCTCTGCGCGCTGTACTCGCTCCGGCCGATGACCAACGCGGAGGCCTCGCTCGTCATCCGCTCGGTCGTCGTCGAAGAGATGCTGCACATGGTGCTGGCCGCCAACGTGCTCAACGCCATCGGCGGCGAGCCGCACGTGGCCGACGGCCACGCCCCCCGCTATCCACACGAGCTCCCGACGGGCGTCGTCCTGCACCTGCTGCCGTTCTCGCGCGAGGCGGTCGACACGTTCCTCAAGGTCGAGAACCCCGCCCATCCCCATCGCGCGCTCGAGGCCGACCACCCGCTGCTGGCGGGCAGGAACCATCAGCGCCACCGGGCCCGCTGCCTCGACGTGGACGAGGGGTTCCACCCGGCGAGCATCGGCGACTTCTATCACGAGGTCATCCGCGAGCTCGAGGCCGCCGCGGCCGACATCGGTGAGCGGACGCTGTTCTGTGGCGATCCCACGCGCCAGGTGACCCGTGACTACTACTACGCCGCCGGCGGCCGTTCGATCCTGGTCGGCGACCTGGACTCCGCGCGCGCCGCCCTGAACGAGATCGTCGAGCAGGGCGAGGGCGACATGGGCGCCATGTTCGACGACGACGGCGACCTGGCGCACTACTACCGCTTCCAGCAGCTCAGGGACGGCCGCTCCTACCGGCGCTCCGACGACGCCGGCGCTCCGACCGGCCCGCCGGTCGAGGTGGACTACGACGCCGTGTATCCGATGATCGCCAACCCGCGCAGCGAGGAGTACCGCGTGCCGGGGCTCCAGGCCGCCGCCGCCGGCGCGAACCGGACCTGGTCCGAGCTGCTGCTGCAGCTCGACGCGGCGTTCAACGGTCGGCCGGCGGCGCTGCTGCCCGCGGTGCACAGCATGTTCAAGCTCCGCGACCAGTCGCTCGTGCTCCTGGCCAATCCGATGCCGGACCATCCCGGACGCAACGCGGGGCCGACCTTCGAGTGGGATCCGTCCGCTCGGGCGGAGCTCGGGATGCGGCTATGAGGACTAGGGGGTTGCCTTGATCTTTCCAAAGGGCGTTACCAGGCGGACGCACCACGACGTGGCGTCCGGGACGTTCTACGACGCGGTGATCGTCGGCGCCGGGATCAGCGGCGCGCTCATCGCGGGAGAGCTCAGTCGGGCGGGCAAGCGCGTCCTGATCCTCGAGGCCGGACCCGCCGGCGACATGGACACCGAAACCTACGACTCCTACCTGACGCGCTTCTACGCGACCGCCGCGAAGGACAACCAGTCGCCCTTCCCGCCGAGCGACAACGCGCCCATGCCGCGGAGCAAGGACGTCCACCCGATCGGCGGGGCACATCCGGACGCCTCGGCGTACATCGTCCAGAACGGCCCCTTCGCCACCGACAGCACGTACACCCGCGTGCTCGGCGGCACGACCCTGCACTGGGAAGGCAAGACGCTCCGGATGCTCCCCGAGGACTTCGAGACGCACACCAGGTACGGGCAGGGGCGGGACTGGCCGATCGGCTACGCGGACCTGGAGCCGTTCTACCGCGAGGCCGAGCGCGAGATCGGCGTCTCCGCGGACGTCGAGGACCAGGCCTACCTCGGGATCAGCTTCCCTCCCGGCTACGTGTACCCGATGCGCGGTCTGCCCCTCTCGTACCTGGACAAGGTCGTGGCCAGCGACGTGGACGGCATGCCCGTGGAGCTGGGCGGCGAGCGGTACGACCTGCGGGTGCGGCCGTTCCCGCAGGGGCGCAACGGCATCCCGAACCCGAAGTACGACGGCGGCAAGGGGTACCGGCCGGTCGGCGCCGTGAGCACCAGCCAGGTCGAGGAGGGCGGTCGCTGCCAGGGCAACAACAACTGCGTGCCCCTGTGCCCCGTCCAGGCGAAGTACAACGCGTTGAAGACGCTGACCAGAGCGCTGCAGACCGGGCTCGTCGACATCCTGCCGCAGACGGTGGCGAGCAAGGTCCACGTCGACCACGGCGGTCGGGTGAGCCACATCGAGTACAAGACGTACCACGCGCCAGACTCGAAGGACCACACGACCGGCACGGTCCGCGGCCAGCTCTACGTGCTGTCGGCGAACGCGATCGAGAACGCCCGGCTGCTGCTGGCCTCGGGGTTGACCGGCACGAGCGGACTGGTGGGCCGCAACCTGATGGACCATGCGTACCTGCTCGCGTGGGGCCTCCTGCCCGAGATCGCCGGGACGTTCCGGGGCACCATCTGCACCGGCGGCATCACGGACCTGCGGGGCGGGGCGTTTCGCCGCGACCAGGCCGGGTTCGCGGTCGACATCCACAATGACGGCTGGGGTTGGGCGACGGGCTCCCCGTGGTCGGACGTTCTCAGCATCGTGGACGACCACAACAAGTTCGGCGCCGAGCTGCGCCGGGCGCTCGTCGCGCGGATCTCGCACCAGCTGCTCCTGGCATTCATGGTGGAGGTGCCGCCCAGCACCGGCAACCGGGTCACGGTGTCCGCCGACTATCGGGACCAGCTGGGCAACATGCGCCCGGTCGTCACGTACAGCGTCCCGGACTACACGATGCGCGGCGTCGTCTACGCCCGCGAGCTGTCGCGCCGCATCTTCCAGCGCACCGGGACCGCGGACCACACCTGGTACGACCCCGAGGACTACGGCTACGTCACGTACGAGGGCCAGGGCTTCGCGATCCGCGGCGGCAACCACCTGGGCGGCACCCATGTGATGGGCACGAGCGCTCGGGACTCGGTCGTCGACGCCAACCAGCGCTCGTGGGACCACGAGAACCTCTACCTGGTCGGCGGCGGCAGCATGGCCTCCATCGGCACGAGCAACATCACGCTGACGATCGCCGCCCTCTGCATCAAGAGCGCACGGCACATGGTCGCCCAGCTCCGCCGGGAAGCGGCGGTGGCTGAGGTCGCAACCCACTGAGGACCCGGGAACTGAATGGCTACTCACAAGATCACGACCGTCGATCAGCTGCACACCTACCTGTACGCCGCCATGCAGCTCGAGCACGCGACGATCCCGCCCTACCTGACGGCGCTCTACTCGCTCCACCCGAGCCGCAACCCCGACGCCTCCCACGTCATCCGCACGGTGGTCGTGGAGGAGATGCTGCACCTCACGCTCGCCGCCAACATCCTGAACGCGGTCGGCGGCACGCCTGACCTCACCGCCGCGGACTTCATCCCGACGTACCCGGCCTGCCTGCCCGACGGCGAGACCGACTTCCAGGTCAGCCGCCGGGCGTTCTCGCGGGACGCCGTCCAGACGTTCCTCGACATCGAGCGCCCGGCGGAGGCTCCCCACGAGGACAAGCGGGTCGTCAGCCGTGACCCGGACAGCGGCCCACACCTGCCCGCGTCGTACGCCGTGTCCTACGCGATGTCGGGGATGCGCTACTGGAGCATCGGCGAGTTCTACGAGGAGATCAGGCGGGGCCTGGTCCACCTTCACCAGCAGATGGGCGACGCCCTCTTCTGCGGCGATCGGGAGCGGCAGGCCGGTCCCGAGAACTACTACTCGGGTGGGGGCGACCTGACCGCGGTGACCGATCTCGCGTCGGCGATCGAGGCCATCCGACTGATCTCGGAGCAGGGCGAGGGGCTGCGAGGAGGCATCTACGACTCGGCGCACGAGCTGTCGCACGAGCACCGGTTCGAGCAGCTCATGCTCGGGCGCTACTACCAGCCGGGTGACCGGGCCGGCAACCCGACCGGTCCCGTGCTGCACGTGGACTGGGACGCCGTCTACCCGGTCAAGACGGACGTCACGATCGACGACTTTCCGGAGGGTTCCGAGCTGCGCACCGCCGCCATCGACTTCAACCAGCGCTACGCCGAGTTCCTGGCGTTCCTGACGCAGACGTTCAACGGCGCTCCGCAGCGGCTCGCCGACGCAGTGATCGAGATGCTCTGCCTGCGCGACGGGATGCAGCAGCTCATGCGCAATCCCATCCCGGGCCAGGAGGGCGTCAACGGGGGCCCCACGTTCGAGGTCGCCCGCCTGCGCGAGAAGGTGGCGTCGTGACCGGGGCCGAACGGACGGCGAGGTTCCTCGACCTCTCGGTCCGGCTGACGGCGTTCACCGCGTTCGAGCTGCAGGGCACGGGCCAGGTGGGGCCGTACCTCGACACCGTGGAGGCGGCCACCGGCCAGGACGTGCTCGACGAGCTGCTCGCGGCTCACCAGCGCCTCCCGGCACAGCAGGGTGGCTCCGCGGACGACGCGCTGCTGCGCCGCGAGATCCTGGCCGACGCGAAGCTCGGGCCGATCGCCCGGAACATCATCAAGCTGTGGTACGTCGGGACCTGGTACGAGCTGCCGAGCGCGTGGCGGGAGCTGTTCGGGACCCGCGAACAGGACTTCACGCACGTGGTCTCGCCGGCCGCGTACACCGAAGGGCTGCTGTGGCCGACGATCGGCGCGAACCCGAACGGCGCCAAGGCACCCGGGTACGGCTCGTGGGCCCAGGCACCGAGGATTCCCGCAGATGTCTGACGAACAACGTCTTCTCGATCCCGGCAAGGTCTCGCTGGGCATCACGCCGACGCTCTGGTGGAACGACGACTTCCCCCTGATCGACATCGGCATCCCGTTCGAGCAGTGTGTCAGCGAGATGGCTCTCGCCGGCTATCAGGGCTGCAGCATCGGTCACAAGTACCCGACCGACCCGGCGGTCCTGAAGCGAGCGCTCGACCTGCGCGGGCTGCGGGTATCCGAGCCGTGGGTCAGCACGTATTTCACGATCAACGGCATGCGGGAGCAGACGATCGCCGCGTTTCGTCGCCAGCTCGAGTTCATCAGGGCGCTGGGCGGCACGGACATCGTGCTGGCGGAGCTGGGCGCC
>VBJR01000402.1 GCA_005880175.1 Chloroflexota bacterium | reverse complement strand
TCGAGGCCGCTCGTCGGCTCGTCGAGCAGCAGCACGGGCGCCTCGCGGACCAGCGCGCGAGCGATCGCCAGGCGCCGGCGCTGGCCGCCCGAGAGCAGGACCCCGCCCTCGCCGACGGGGGTGTCGTAGCCCGCGGGCAGGCCTGACGCGAACTCGTCGAGCCGCGCCAGCCGCGCCGCGCGGCGCACCTCCGGCTCTCCCGCCGTGGTGGAGCCGAGGGCGATGTTCTCGCGTAGCGTGGCGTCGAAGATGGCGGGCTCCTGCGGGACGAGCGACATGCGCCGGCGGATCGTGCGCAGGTCGAACGCGCGGAGGTCCCGGCCGTCCACCTCGATGGACCCCTCGTCGGGATCGTAGAGGCGGAGCATCAGGCTCAGCAGCGTGGACTTGCCGGCGCCGGTCGGCCCGACGATGCAGAAGGTGGCGCCCGCGGGCACCCGCAGGCCCACGCGGTGCAGGACGGGACGATCCGGCGAGTACGCGAACGAGACCGAGCGCAGCGTGAGCTCGTGCTCCAGGCCGGCCAGGGCCGGCGCGCCCGGCCGTTCGGGCATGACCTCGTCGCAGGCGACGATCTCGGACAGGCGCGTCCGGCTGGCCGCCGCCTTCCCGAACGTCGCGCTGAGCCGGGCGAGCGCGCGGACCGGCGCGTACAGGCTGGCGACGTACGAGACGACGACCACGAGCATGCCCAGGGTGATCCGGCCCGAGATGACCTGGGTGACGCCCACCCACAGGACCAGGGCCGAACCGATGGCGACGATCACGTCGGCGGTGGGCTGGTACCGCGCGTTGAGCTCGACGACGCCCATCCCGGACAGCGCCGTGGCCCGGTTGCGGGTCGCGAACGTGTCCTGCGTCGCCGGCTCCAGCCCGAACGCCTGGATCAGGCTGATGTTGCGCATGGACTCGGTGACGCTGGCGGCCAGCCCTCCCTCGCGGTCGCGGTAGTCCAGCTGGGCCGCGCGCAGCCGGCGCCGGCGCAGGAAGACCACGAGCGCCAGCGGCGGGAGCACGGCACCTCCGGCACGACGGTCGTGAACCAGTCCACGAGCGCGTCCTGCACGCGGCCGACGTCCGTCGTCAGCCGGGCCGCCAGGTCCCCGGTGCGCTGGCGGTGGTGGAAGCGGAGCGAGAGGTCGAGGAGGCGAGCGTGGAGCAGCGAGCGCGCGTCGGCGCCGATGCGCTCCGCGCTGGCGTCGCTGAGGTACATCGCCAGGTAGGCGACCAGCGCCCGGGCGATCGCCAGCGCGACCATCGCGAGGGCGGCGACCGCCGCGAGCCCGGCTCTCCCGTCGGGGACGATCCCCAGCCAGCCGGCCCACGGCTCCGCGAGCGGCTGGCCCCCGATCGCGTGGTCGATCGCCAGCAGCAGCGGCCACGGCTTCGCGAGGTCCATCAGCGTCTCGACGACCGTCAGGCAGGCGGCCAGGGCCAGCGGCCAGCGATAGCGCCAGAGGTCGCCTGCACTCACGCCGAGAGATCATCAGCGGCCTGACGGACCGGCCGATGAGAACGCCATTAGGGTTCTCTCACCAGGTCCCCTCGTCCCGGCCCGTCCGGGCCAGCGACCGCCCTCGAGGTAGGCAGGACGTCGAGTCAGGTGGACAGGGGTGGACTCTCGCGCAGCTTGTAGCGCAGGATCTTGCCGGTCGCCGTCTTGGGCAGCTCGTCCACGAAGTTGAACGCGTGCGGACACTTGTAGTGGGCCAGGACGGATCGGACGTGCTCGCGCAGCTCCGACACCGTGCGCGCGTCCCCGTTCCGGCCGGGCTGCAGCACCACGAACGCCTCGGGGTGGATCAGCCGCTGCGCGTCCACCGCCGCCACCACGGCGCATTCCAGCACAGCGGGGTGGGCGTTGATCGTGGACTCCACCTCGGCCGGGCTGACCCAGATGCCGCTCACCTTGAGCATGTCGTCGCTCCGGCCCTGGTAGCGGAACGTGCCATCCGGGTCGCGCACGTACTGGTCGCCGGTGTCGATCCACTCGCCGCGGATCGCGCGCTTGTTGCGCTCGTGCTGGTTCCAGTACATCGAGCAGATGGAGTCGCCGCTCACGAGGAGCCGGCCCATCCGGCCGTCGGGCACCTCGGCGTCGCGCTCGTCGACCACCTTCGCCTCGTACCCCGGCACCGTGGTGCCCGTGCTGCCCGGACGCACGTCGCCGATGCGGTTGGAGACGAAGATGTGGCAGCACTCGGTGGAGCCGATGCCGTCGAGGATGTCCGTACCGGTCTTCGCGCGCCAGCGCTCCAGGAGTGAGCCGGCCAGTGGCTCGCCCGCGCTGACGCAGATGCGGACCGAGCGGAAGTCGGCGTCGGCCCAGAGGTCGGAGCCGGCGGCCAGGATCGCGGCGTAGGTGGTCGGCCCGGAGAAGTGGACCGTCGGCCGGAAGCGCCGGATCGCGTCGAGCACCGCGCCCGGCCGGGGCGGGCCGGCGTGGAGCACCGTGCTGGCGCCGACGCCGAACGGCAGGTACAGCGAGTTCCCGAGTCCGTACGCGAAGTAGAGCTTGGCGACCGAGAACGTGACGTCGGACTCGTCCAGGTGGAGCACCTGCCGACCGTAGTGATCGACCACATAGCGCATGTCGTGCTGGAGGTGCACGACGCCCTTGGGCCGGCCCGTGCTCCCCGAGCTGTAGAGCCAGAAGCACATGTCGTCGCGGCAGGTATCCGCCGCCTGCAGCTCGTCCGGCGCCCCCGCGGTGAGGTCGTGGTAGCCCAGTTCGCCGCGTCCGGCGTCGCCGATCACCACGAGGTGGCGGAGAGACGGCAGCTCACCGCGTGCCGCGCGGAAGGCGTCTGCCAGCGACGCCGAGACCACGGCGACCTTGGCCCTGCTGTCGCGCAGGCAGTGGGCGTAGTCGTCGGGCTTCAGATTGGTGTTGACCGGCACGGGGACGGCGCCCAGCTTGATGGCGCCGAAGAACGTGGCCGCGAACTCGGGCCCGTCCAGCACCGCGAGCAACACGCGGTTCTCCATCTCCACGCCCAGCTCCCGCAGCGCGTTGCCGGCTCGGTTGGCGGCGCGAGCCACCTCGGCAGACGTCAGATCGACGTCGTCCGTCGTGCGGATGGCGACCCGGTCGCCGCGCCCGGCCTCGAGGTTGCCGTCCAGGAGATCGACGGCCGCGTTGTACCGGTTCATCTCAGACGGGTCCGCGGCCTCGACCGAAGGTCCTGCTGCAGACGAAGTTGGATGCGTCGTCGACGCTGCCGTGGCCCTCGTAGCGGGCCACGAGCGGGAAGGCGCAGATCGGTCGGGTCATCACGACGTTGCCGCCCGCGTCCCGCTTCGTGCCCAACAGCTCGTCCGGGGCCCGGTGGTGCTCGACCCAGTTGACGACGGCGCCCAGCGGGTCGTCCGGGGCCGGCCCCGCGGCGCTCGTGCAGTGCTGGGCTCCGGGCGCCACGAACAGCCGCGCGAACCGCTCCGTCTGATCGAGGCCACCCATCGTCTGGACGACGCGGCCATAGTAGTTCACCGTTCCCAGCGGGAAGATCAGCTGGTCGTACGTCCCGTGCCAGATGACGATCCTGCCGCCCGCGTCGCGGAAGCCGGTCAGGTTCGGATCGTCGGTGGCGATCGGGAAGCCGAACTCCGAGACCGACTGCTGGAAGAAGGCCAGGAACTGGTCGAACGTGATCGTCTGCCAGTCGAGGCTGGGCTTCTGCGCCAGCCAGTCCTGGAACCACTGGACGGAGATCGGGAACGCCGCGGGAGCGGTGGTTCCGCCGGCGGTGGTGACGGTGTTGTCCAGACCGCTGAAGCTGGACCGTCCCGCACGGCGTGGCCGTGCCGACCAGCGTGCGCGCGTCGAAGTGGCAGTCCTGCCAGTCCGAGATGATCCCGTCGCTCACCCCGTCGAGGCCGTCGCACGCCGCGATGGCGGCCGCGCCGGCGGCGGCCAGCTTGCACTGCGGGATGAAGTCGTGAGCCAGGTTCATCTGGAGCTCGCCCCACAGCTCCGCCGGGATGAACTTCGTCCAGTTGATGGCCGGCGCCCCGGACGCGATGCCGTTGTAGTCGGTTGGATAGCGCTGGGCCTCCATCAGCCCCTGCCGGCCGCCGGTCGAGCAGCCGTTGAAGTAGGAGAAGCGGGCGCCGGTGCCGTAGAAGGCGCCGATCACCGACTTCGCCGTCATCGTCATCTCGTGGATGCCGAGGAAGCTGAAGTCGTCGATCAGCTGCCAGTTGAGCGTCCCGTCCGGGTTCAGGGCGAAGCTGCCGTCGAACACGGTGTGGCCGCCATCCGTGGCGGCGCTGGCGTAGCCCTGCTGGAGCGGACACGGCTGCTGGAACGGCGAGCACGCCACGGTCGGGGAACCGGTGGAGTAGCCGCCCCCGCCGACCCCCTCGAAGCGGCCGTTCCACGACGACGTGGGCATGAACACGCCGACGCGCACGGCGTCGTCGGACGGCGGGTTGTTCACCGTGAGCTGGACGGCGCAGTACGCGGGCACGGTGGAGGTCGCGGCCACCGCCGTCGCGCTGTTCACCACGGTGTTGGGCAGCTGCAGCGCCGAGAGGCTCTGGCAGGTTCGCACCGCCTGAGTCACCGCCGCTCCTGTTGCCGCGGGCGCCTGGACGAGGCTCCCCAGAGCCACCAGTCCGGCGGCGGCGGCAGCGAGCCGCCTCGGCGTCAGCATGCTCCGGCCGACCAGAGCGAT
>VBJR01000245.1 GCA_005880175.1 Chloroflexota bacterium | reverse complement strand
CGTGCCGATCACGACCGCCACGACCGCCGACAGCCCGAACCAGCAGATCAGGTTCGAGCAGAACGGCCACGAGATCGAGCTCGGCAAGACGATCCAGACCGTTCCCCTGATCCTGTGGACGCCGGACAGGGTCTCGGTGCTGGTCACCACGCAGGGCGGCAGCCAGACCAAGTCGGTGCCCGTCAGCGTCCGCGTCCAGGGTGCGCAGCCGTGCGGCTACCAGATCAGCGGCGTGGACGTGCAGCCGGGCCAGGTCACGATCAACGGGCCCGCCGCCGCGGTGAGCAAGATCACGAACGTGACGCTCGACCCCATCCCGCTGAGCGGGCTGACGTTCGGCCAGCGGTTCACCCGGAGCGTCGTGACCGGGGTCGGCGTCAGCGCCGACCCCCAGCAGGTGACGGTCAGCGTCAGCGGCTACCAGGCGTTCAACTGCGCGGCGCCGACGCCGGCGGCCGGGGTGGCCGCGCCGGCTGCGACCGCCACCCCGACGCCCACGCCGACGCCCACCCGCACCCCGACGCCCAGCCCGACCTAGTAACCGGGGCGGCGGCCGGGCCGTTCAACCCGACATACCAGCTGCCAAGTAACCGCCCCCCAGGAGTCTCACCTATGTGCGGCATCATCGGCTACCTCGGCGCGCGGGACGCCACCCCCATCCTCATGGACGGCCTCAAGCGCCTCGAGTACCGCGGCTACGACTCCGCCGGCGTCTCCGTGCTGGAGCCCGGCGCCACCGCCGCCCGCGTCACCAAGTGCGACGCCCGCGTGGACGAGCTGCTGGCCAAGCTGCGAGCCGACATGCCGCACGGCAACCTCGGCATCGGCCACACGCGGTGGGCCACCCACGGCCGGCCCACACTGGACAACGCCCACCCCCACACCGACTGCAGCGGCCGGATCTCGGTGGTCCACAACGGCATCATCGAGAACTTCCAGGAGCTCAAGGACGAGCTGGTGGCGGCGGGCCACGAGTTCGTGTCCGAGACGGACACGGAGATCGTCCCCCACCTGATCGAGCACTACAACCGCGGCGACTTCCTGGCCGCCGCCCGGCGGGCGCTGCGCCGGCTGCGGGGCGCGTACGCGATCGTGCTGTACTCGCTGGACGACCCCGAGCTGCTGGTCGGCGCCCGGCTCAACGCGCCGCTGGTGGTCGGCCTGGGCGAGGGCGAGCAGTTCATCGCCTCCGATATCGCGGCGATCATCCCGTACACGAAGAAGGTGCTGGTGCTGGGCGAGGGCGAGATGGCGGCGGTGACGCCGCTCGGCCCGACCGTGACCACGCTGGAGGGCCTGCCCGTCGAGCGCCGCGTCCTGCACGTGGACTGGGACGTCAGCCAGGCCGAGAAGGGCGGCTTCACCCACTTCATGCTCAAGGAGATCCACGAGACGCCGGAGGCCGTCGCCAACGCGCTGCGGGGCCGTCTGGACGCCGCCGGCAACGTCCGCTTCAGCGAGTTCGACCCGTCGGACGAGGAGCTGCGGGCGTTCGAGGAGGTGCGGCTGCTGGGCATGGGCACGTCGCTGCACGCGGCGATGATCGGCGAGCACGTGATCGAGGAGTGGGCCGGGATGCCCGCCCGGGCCCAGGACGCGTCCGAGTTCCGCTACCGCCGCCCGACGCTGGATGAGCGGGCGCTGACCGTCGCGATCACGCAGTCCGGCGAGACCGCGGACACGCTGGTGGCGCTGCGCCAGGCGGCCGAGCGGGGATCCCGGACGGTCGCGGTCACGAACGTGGTCGGCAGCACGGCGTCCCGCGACGCCAGCGGCGCGATCTACCTCAACGCGGGGCCGGAGGTCGGCGTCGCCTCGACGAAGACGTACGTCGCCCACCTGGTCAGCCACTACCTGCTGGCGCTCCGGCTGGCCACGGCCCGGCGGTGCCTGCCCCTGGAGCGCCGCGAGGAGCTGGCCCAGGAGCTGCGCGACCTGCCCGACGCGCTCCGCCGCCTGCTCAGCCGCGGCGCCGACGTGGAGCGGCTGGCGCGCCGCTACGCGGGCTATCGTGACTTCATGTTCATCGGCCGCGGCCTGGGCAGCGCGGTGGCGCTGGAGGGCGCGCTGAAGCTCAAGGAGATCAGCTACGTCCACGCCGAGGCGGCCACCGGCGGCATGCTCAAGCACGGGCCGATCGCGCTGCTGGACGCCGGCTTCCCCGTGGTCGCGGTGTGCACGGACAGCCCGCTGCGCGACAAGATCGCCAGCAACGTCCAGCAGGTCGTGGCCCGGGGCGCGCCCGCCCTGTGCGTGGTCTCGGAGGGCGACCGCAGCCTGGACGGCATCGCCTCCGACCTGCTGGAGGTGCCGCGGGCCGGCGAGGCCGCGTCGGCGGTCCTGGCCAGCGTGGCGCTGATGCTGTTCGCCTACCACGTGGCGGTGGACCTCGGCCGCGACGTCGACCAGCCGCGCAACCTGGCCAAGTCGGTCACGGTGGAGTAGCCTCGGCGGCGCTCCCATGATCCGGCGGCAGGGCATCGACGTGCTGGCGATCGAGCGCATGGAGCGCGCCGTCGGCCGGTCGGGCGACGGCTTCCTGGCCAGGACGTTCACCGCGGACGAGATCGCGTACTGCGGTGGCCGGCCCGAGCGGCTGGCCGGGCGCTGGGCCGCCAAGGAGGCGGTCATCAAGTGCTTCGACCGGACGCCGATCTGTTTCCCGCGCCGGCGCATCGAGGTGCTGCCGGGGCCCACCGGCGGCCCGCTGGTGCGCCTGCTGGGAGACGACGCGCAGGGCGCGCGCGTGGAGGTCAGCATCACGCACCAGGCCGGCGTGGCCATCGCGAGCGCGTGGCTGGAGATGCCTGACGGCGCGGACGCGCAGCCGGCCCTGCCGGCCGCGCTCCACGTCCCGGAGCGGCCGGCGGACGGCCACAAGGGCACGTTCGGCACCGTGACGGTCGTGGCCGGCAGCCGCGGCTACACCGGGGCCGCGTACCTGGCCTCGACCGCGTCCGCGCGCGCCGGTGCCGGCCTGGTCCGGCTGCTCGTCGCCGAGGGCATCTACCCGATCCTCGCCGTCAAGTGCACCGAGGTGATGGCGACGCCGCTGGCCGAGGACGCGCCCGGCGCGCTGGGCTCGGCCGCGCTGGAGGCGGTGGTCGAGCACCTGGAGGCGTCCGGCGCCGGCCTGGTGGGGCCCGGCCTGGGCCGGCACCCGGCCACGTGGGCCCTCGTCCGCGAGCTGCTCGCCCGCTGCCGGCGCCCGCTGGTGCTGGACGCGGACGCGCTCAACGCGCTGGCCGACGCCCGCCACCTGCTGCCCGGGCTGGGGCCCGACCGCGTGCTGACGCCGCACCCCGGCGAGATGGCGCGGCTGACCGCCCAGCCGACCGCCGCCGTCCAGGCCAGCCGGCGCGAGGTCGCCGGCGCGGCGGCGCGGGAGTGGGGGGCGGTGGTGGTGCTGAAGGGCGCGCGGACCATCGTCGCGGCGCCTGACGGCCGCCTGTCCGAGGACCCGCACGAGGTTCCGGCGCTGGCGACCGGCGGCACCGGCGACGTGCTGGGCGGCCTGATCGCCGGCCTGATCGCCCAGGGTTCCGACCCGTACACCGCCGCGGTGACGGGCGTCTACGTGCACGCGGAGGCCGGTCGTCTGCTGGAGTCCCGGCTGGGGCCGTCGGGCCTGCTGGCGTCCGAGCTGCTGCCCGTGCTACCGCCGGTGATGAAGGAGCTGCGCGGATGAGCCGCGAAGCGGCCGTCCCCCTGCGCATGGTCGGAGTCCCGGCCCCCCAGCGCTGGGCCGAGGTGGATCTCGAGGCCATCCGGTACAACGTGCGGGAGCTGCGCCGGCGCCTGCCGGCCGGCTGCCGGCTGATCGGCGTGGTCAAGGCCGACGGGTACGGGCACGGCGCGCTGCCGGTCGCCGGGGCCGCGCTGGACGCCGGGGCGTGGGGCCTGGGCGTCTCGACGCCGGAGGAGGCGCTGGAGCTCCGCGAGCTGTGCGAGCCCGAGCGCCTGCTGGTGATGGGCGGCCTGGCCCCGGCCGGCTGCGCGGCGGCGGCCGTGGTGGGCTGCGCCGTGATGTGCTCCAGCGCGGAGATGGTGGACATCCTGGAGCGCTCGACGCCGGCCGGTCCGCGGCTGCCGGTGCACCTCAAGGTGGACACGGGGATGGGCCGGCTCGGCTGCGCGCCCGAGGAGGCGCCGGCGCTGGCCCGCCGCATCGCGCGGTCCTCGCGGCTGCGGCTGGCCGGCACCATGACGCACTTCGCGTCATCGGAGAGCGACCCCGAGTTCACGCGGCAGCAGTTCGACCGGTTCCTCGCCGCGCTCGACCGGTTCGACGTGGACCCCGGGATCCGGCACGCGTCCAACTCGGGCGCGGTGCTGAACCACCCGGACATGGCGCTGGACGCGGTCCGGCCGGGCCTGGCGATGTACGGGTTCGTCGGGGACGGCCTGCGCCCGGCGCTGGCCCTGCGCGCGCTGGTGACGCGGGTGCACGACATCGCGCCCGGGGAGTCGGTCGGGTACGGTCGGGGCTGGTTCGCGGAGCGGCCGTCCCGGGTCGCGACGGTGGCGATCGGCTACGAGGACGGGGTCATGCGCAGCCGGGGCAACCGGGGCGCGGTCGTGGTCCGGGGCCGGCGGGCGCCGCTGGTGGGCCGCGTGAGCATGGACGCGATCGCCGTCGACGTCACCGATGTGTCCGGCGTGTGCCCCGGCGACGTCGTGACGCTGATCGGCGAGGGCATCACCGCTGACGAGGTGGCGGAGTGGAGCGGCACGATCTCGCACGAGGTGCTGACGTCGCTCGGCAACCGGGTGGCCCGCCGCTACCTGCCCTCTGAGAGTAGCGCGTGAGCGTCGGCCGTCCACGCCTCACTACTCTCTGAGACGTTGAACTGTCGACACTTGCACGCCGGAGGGTGGGAACGCGTGGACGGCCGAGGCCCAGCGTCACGACCGCCTCCCGCAGCCCCGCGGAATAGCGCGTGCGCGCCGCCGGGTTCAATCCGCCAAGGTGACTACCATGGTCCTCGTGGCCGAGCACGCAGCAGACACCGACGCACGCAACCGCTTCGCCGAGGAGGCGATCGGCTACCTCGACACACTCTACCGCGGCGCTCTCCGCCTGACGCGCGACCCCGCTCAGGCCGAGGACCTCGTGCAGGACACGTACGTGCGCGCGCTGCGCTACCAGGGCAGCTACCAGGTCGGGACGAACATGAAGGCCTGGCTGTTCGCCATCATGCGGAACCTGTTCTGGGACCGCTTCAAGGGCGGGCGTCCCGAGGACGTCAGCCTGGACGGCGACGGCGACTTCGCGCTGTACGACACGCTCAAGGACCCCTCCGCCGTGCCGGAGGCCGAGGTGCTGGACGGCATCGCCGCCGATGAGGTGGTGCGGGCCGTGGAGAAGCTGCCGGAGCTGCACCGCGAGGTGGTGCTCCTGGTGGACGTCGAGGGCTTCTCGTACAAGGACGCGGCCGAAGTGCTGGGCGTCCCCATCGGCACCGTGATGTCGCGCCTGCACCGCGCCCGCCGGCAGCTCCAGCGTTCCCTGTACGACTACGCGCTGGAGTCGGGCATCGTGCATGCCGGAGGAGACGAGGCGTGAACTGTCGCGACTGTCTGGAGAACCTGGACACGTACGTGGACCGCGAGCTGACCGACGACGAGCTGTCGGAGGTCCGCCGCCACCTCGCGGACTGTCCGCCCTGCGAGGACCACTACCACCTCAAGGCCGGCCTGAAGCGGCTGGTCAAGGTCTGCTGCGACGAGGGCCAGGCGCCCGAGCACCTGCGCTCGAGGCTCCGCCAGATCCTCTTCTGAGCGGTCCTCCGGCCCCGGGCTGTCCAGGGTTTCGTCGAACTTCCCCCAGCTCATGAGTGACTTAGTCACTGAATTGATTTCCTACAATGCTCATCAGTTCGTAGCAACTGGTGGGAAGGGGAGCGGCTTCGACGGAGGAACATGCTCGAGGACGCCAACCGAGACATCCAGAGGCTCTGCCAGGAAGACCTGCGGCGGCGATGGCGCCAGCAGCAGCTCGACCGGGTGGTGCATGCGATCGACGACCTGCTCTTCCAGCTGGAGGACCTGAACCTCCAGGGGGTGGACCGGGTCCCCGCCGTGTTACGCGAGCGCGCAGGCCAGATCCTGGACGCCGTGCCCAACCGCGAGGAGTACGAGATGCTCCGCGTGCGCTACCGGGTCGTCCCGATGATGGACGTGCTCTTCCGGGCCCAGGAGGTGCTGTTCCGCCTGCGGGACCCGCGCCGGGCCTCGTACGACGAGGAGGAGGCCGAGGAGGAGCGGCCGGCCGCGATGGTCGGGGCCGCGGCCCTGGGCGTGCCGGTCGTGCCGGTCGCGCCGGCTGTGCCAGTCATGCCGGCCGCTCCGGCCGTGCCGGTCGCGGCGGAGGCGCTCGTCACCGCGGACAAGTAGCGACCCGGACCTCGCCGGCTCACGCGGAGCAGTCGGCGAAGTCCTGGGTGAACATCTCCTCATACCCGTTCAGGCCCTTGTAGGCGCCGATGCCGACGCAGCGGAAGTCCGGGTTGAGGATGTTGGCCCGGTGATCCGGGCTCTGCATCAGCGAGTCGAAGGCCGTGTCCACGTCGGCCGCGAACGCCAGGTTCTCGCCGGCCGTCACGTAGTGGAAGCGCAGGTCGTGCAGGCGGTCGTACGGCGTCTTGCCGTCCGGCGTCTGGTGCGAGAAGTAGCGGCGCTTGTACATGTCGGCGCTGTGCTCGCGGGCGGCCTGCTGGAGCAGCGGGTCCGAGTGCAGCGGCGACAGGCCCACCTGGGCACGGGCCTGGTTGATCCGCTGCAGCATGTGGTCCTCGGCGGCGGGGTCGGGCTGCGTGACCAGGTCGGCCGGGAACTGCAGCTTGAGAAACGCGTCCTCGCCGGGGTTGGAGGGCGGGTCGCTCTCCAGGATCGGCTTGGCCGCCGGCGCCGGCGGCACCAGCAGCCGGCTCACGGGGCTCGAGACGAACCCGGCGTGATCGAGGATCTGCGAGCCCACGACCGAGCTGGCGACGGCCGGCTTCACGCCGCCCATGGGCACGACCACCGCGACCGAGAGCGCGAGCACCGCCACCATGGCCGCGACGCCCAGCGCGGGCAGCGCGTCGGCCAGCATCCGCGAGCCGGGCGACAGCCAGCGCAGCTGGCTTCCCATCCAGGCCGTGATCCGGCTGACCGGGGCCTGGATGGCGGCGTGGGCCAGGACGAGCACGAGCAGGAACGTGCCGAAGTTCGCCACCGACTGGTTGACGCCCAGGCGCAAGTGGATGAACTGGCCCGCCGGCCCGAACACGACGAACGCCGCCGCGAGGCTGCCGGCGAAGGCGACCAGCTCCGTGAGGTACGGTACGAATCCGCCCCGGCGCACGGCGTGGACCACGATGAGCGCGGCCCCCACGATGAGCACGGGATCGACGGGACTGAAGTGCACCGGCGAGGAGTATAGGTATGGAGGTCACCGCCAGGCACGGCCGCCTGGCCGCGGCCCGGCTCTACGGGATCACGCCCGAGGCCGAGCCGGGAGCGGTGGAGGGCGTGGTCGCGGCCTGGCTGCAGGGCGGCGTGGACGTCGTCCAGCTGCGCCAGAAGCGGCTGGCGCGGGGCGTCCTGCTGGAGCTGGCGACCAGGCTGGCCGCCGTGTGCGCCGCCGCGGGCGTGCTGTTCGTCGTCAACGACCACGTGGACGTCGCGCTGCTGAGCGGGGCCGACGGCGTGCACGTGGGCCCGGACGACCTCTCGGTG
This sequence comes from Chloroflexota bacterium, assembly GCA_005880175.1. Next base: position 9,933 of record VBJR01000245.1, on the reverse strand, counting down.
GCGGCCGCCCGGCGGGCCGCCGGGCCCGGCCTGCTGGTCGGGGCGTCGGCCTCCACGCCGGAGGCGGGCCGGGAGGCCGAGCGGGACGGCGCTGACTACCTGGGCACGGGCCCGGCGTACCCGACGCCGCTGAAGACGGAGAAGCGCGTGATCGGCCCGGCGGGCGTGGCGGCGGTGGCGGCCGCCGTGCGGGTGCCGGTGTTCGCCATCGGCGGCATCGACCGCGCGCGCCTGCCGGAGCTGCGCGCCGCGGGCGTGACGCGCGTCTGCGCGATCCGCGCGCTGGGCGAGGCCGCCGACCCGGAGGCCGAGGCCCGGGCCTGGCGGGAGGCGCTGCGGGCGTGACCGAGCTCGAGCTCATCCGGCGGCTGCTGCCGCACCTGGCCACGGCGGGCGGCGACCTCCTGATCGGGCCGGGCGAGGACGACGCGGCGGCCTGGCGCGAGCCCGACGGCACGTTCACCGTCGCCACGTGCGACACGTCGGTCGAGGGCGTCCACTTCGACCTGGCCCGGCAGCGGCCGGAGGCGGTGGGCTGGCGGGCGCTCTGCTTCGCCCTGGGCGACCTGGCGGCCAAGGGCGCGCGGCCGACGTACGGCCTGGTCTCGCTCTCGATGCCCCGCCGCTGGGCCGCCGGCGTGGCCGAGGACGTGTACCGGGGCATGGCCGCGCTGGCGGCCGAGGTCGGGCTGCGCATCGTCGGCGGCGACACGACCGCCGCCCCGACCGAGGGCGCGCTCACGCTGACGCTGCTCGGCACCACGCCGGTCCGGCCGGTGCCCCGCTCCGCCGCTCGGCCGGGCTGGGCGGTGGGCGTGACCGGTCCGCTCGGCGGCGCGTCGCTGGCGTGGGAGCGGCCCCGGCCCCGGCTGGCGCTGGGCGGCGAGCTGGCCGCGGCCCGCCTCTGCTGCGGCGACGTGAGCGACGGACTGCTGGCCGAGCTGGACAAGTTCGCCGCCGCGGCCGGCGTGGGCGCCCGGCTGCGCCTGGACGCCATGCCCCGCGCGGAGGGGGCGTCCCCGCTGGCCGCGCTGGCCAGCGGGGAGGAGGTCGAGCTGGTCTGCTGCGGCCCGGCCCTGCCGGCGGGCGTGCATCCCGTCGGCGAGCTGACGGGCGATGGGAACGTCGTCGTGCTCGACGCGGCCGGCCGTCCGGTCGAGGTCGCCCAGCGCGGCTACGACCATTTCGCGTGAGTGACGCTCATGGGCGCGGCGGACGGGCGTGGCTATGATAGGTTCGAGCTGAACTCATATGGAAATCGCCCGGTTCGGGTGTAGGCGGGGCTGATGGTCCAGATCCGACAGCAGCTGGCGATCGAACCCATGCGCGAGGCCGACGTGCCGACCGTGCAGGAGATCGAGCGGCACATCTTCACAACGCCCTGGCCGCGGAACGCGTACTACCGCGAGCTGTCGTCGCGCAATAGCGCGTACTACATCGTGCTGCGCCGCGAGATCGACGAGGGCAGCGAGATCATCGGGTACGGCGGCATGTGGCGGATGTACGACGAGGCGCACGTGACCACGATCGGGGTCCGGCGCGACCTGCACCACGCGGGCTTCGGCCGCATCCTGTTCGCCGGGCTGGTGCAGGCGGCGTACGACATGGGCGCCAAGTGGATCACCCTGGAGGTCCGGACGTCCAACGACGGCGCTATGCGCATGTACGAGGGTTTCGGCTTCAAGGTGATCGGCCGCCGCAAGGGCTACTACACCGACAACGGCGAGGACGCGATCGTCATGTGGTCGGACTCGATCTACTCCCCCCGGTTCCGCCGCGCGTACGAGGCGAACCTGGAGCGGATCGACGTCACTGTCCGCGGCCTGCGCCGGGAGGCCGGCCCCACCCGGGACGGCTAGAGCCAGCTTCGCGCGTCCGGCGGCACCCGCCGGTGAGCGTCAGTGGTGGATGTCGCGCTGCCAGGTGAGCAGGAGCGAGGCCGCCAGGAAGACCGTCAGGTAGGCGACGACCACGAGGACCGCGTGCTGGCCGTCCACCTGCGGCTCCGGGGACACGAGGAAGGCGACCGCACGCCGTCCCGGCTCGAGCGCCTGGACCATGGTGTTCAGGTTGCCTCCGAGGAGGTACGGCGTGAGGCCGTCCCACAGCGGCATGCGCGTGAAGACGGTCAGCGCGGGCAGCACCAGGAGCGCGATGTTGTCCACGGGGAACCAGATGAGCGCGACGGCCAGCCCGAAGGCGACCGAACGGCATCGCCGAACCGGCCGCTGCCGCCGCCTGCACCGCCTCGGGCTCCACCAGCCAGAGGGCGCCGGCCGTCACCGTCCCCGTCACCACGGCGGTGGCGGCCGCGGTGATGCCGAGCGCGAGCAGCTTGGCCAGCAGCAGCCGCATCCGCCCCGTCCCGCGCGCCACGAGGACGCGCACCGTGCCCAGCTGGTACTCCTGGCCGACCACCCGGACCGAGAGCACCAGCAGCGGGATGCCGACGCCGACCTGCAGCGTCAGAGTCAGCGGGTCCAGCACCGCGCGCGCGATCCCGCCCGGGTCCCCGGCCTGCCGTCCGCCCCCCGAGGAGAGGGCCGCCACCAGCATCACGGCGGCCAGCGTGATCAGCGGGAGGGTGCGGTTGACGGGCTGGCGCCGGATCTTGAGCAGCTCCCCCCCGACCAGCCCCGGGAATCCGCTCACCCGACGTCCTCGGCGGCGTTCGTCACGCGCAGGAAGACGTCCTCGAGGTCGCGGCGGAACCGGTCGAGCGCATCCGGCGGATGCCCGGCGGCCGCGAGGAAGGCGCAGAGGTCGCGGCCCTCCCCGGTCGGGGACGGCGTCACGAGCCGGCCTTCCTGGAGGCGAGCCGTCCGGCCCCACTCCTGCGCCCGGAGCAGCGCGAGCACCTGCGCCGGCTCGGGGACCCGCAGCCAGAACTCGCCCGTGCCCGCGAGCACCTCGTCGACGCTGCCCTCGTGCACCAGCCGGCCGCGGTCCACGATGGCCACGCGGGTGCAGATCGCCTCCACCTCCCGGAGCACGTGGCTGCAGAGGAATATCGCGCGTCCCTCGGCGGCCAGGCGGGCCATCAGGTCGCGCATCTCCGCGATGCCCAGCGGGTCGAGGCCGTTGGCCGGCTCGTCCAGCACCAGCAGGTCGGGATCGTTGATCAGCGCGATCGCCACGCCCAGCCGCAGCTTCATGCCCAGCGAATACGTCCGGACGTGGTCGTGCTGGCGCTCGGTGAGGCCGACGGCCTCCAGGAGCTCCCGGATCGTCGGCGTCCGTGCTCCCCCCACCGCGGCGGCGAACGCCCGCAGGTTGTCCCGCCCGGTCAGGTTCGGGTAGAGCGCCGGCGTCTCCACCAGCGCGCCGACCCGGGGGAGGACGCGGCGCGGCTCGCGCCAGACGTCGTGGCCGAGCACCCTGATCCGACCGGCGGTTGGGCGGACCAGGTTCAGCACCATCCGGATGGTGGTCGTCTTGCCGGCCCCGTTCGGGCCCAGGAAGCCGAGGATCTCCCCGCGGCGCAGCACCAGCTCGACGTGGTCGACCACCATCCGACCGCCGTATGCGCGGCACAGACCATCGATCTCGAGAACCGGCGGATCGCCGTTGTCCGGCACCTGCGGCATGGTACCGTCGGCGCGCCTCAGAGCAGGCGCAGCTGCCGCACCTCCCGGTGAGGCCGAGCCGCGCCCTCGCGCCGGTCCAGCAGCGACGCGTCGATGTCGGCGAGGTACGGCGACGGCGGCCGACGGGCGGCCGACGACAGCACCAGGCGCGTCGTCGCCCGCGTCATGCCCACGAAGAACAGCCGCCGCTCCTCCGCCTCGTCCTCCGCCGACTGATCGCGCCGCGACCAGCGCAGCGGCACGAGGCCGTCCTCGCAGCCGGCGATGAACACGACCGGGAACTCCAGGCCCTTGGCCGCGTGCAGCGTCAGCAGCGAGATGCGGTCCGCGCGCGGGTCCCACGTGTCCACCTCCGCGCCCAGCGCCAGCTCCGTCAGGAAGCGGCCGAGGTCGGCGCCGCAGTCGGCCGCGAGCGGGCCGAGCAGCTCCGCGGCGGCCACGATCTCATCCGAGTCGGCCGTCGCGTGGTCCAGCGCCGCCCTGACCGCCCGGGCCAGCGCCGCCGCCACCGTGCGCGCCCCGGGCTCCTCCTCGCGCAGAGCGTGGACGACCGCCCGCACGCCGGGCCGGTCCATGAGCCGTTCGTGGGAGCGGCGCTGGAACGGGAATCCGCGCCGCGCCAGCGCGTCAGCGATCGGCTGCGCCTGCGCCGCGGTCCGGTAGAGGACCGCGAAGTCGGAGAACGCCAGCTGGAGGTGGGGCAGGCCGTCGGCCTCGCCCCGGTCGAGCGCCAGCAGCGACGTCCCGCCGAGCAGCCGCTCGATCGACTCGGCGATGGTGGCCGCCTCGTCCTGCTCGTCGGGCGCCCGGTGGACGACGACCGGGCCGTCGGGCACGTCGCGGCGGATCGCCGACAGCGCGCGGTCCGGCACCAGCGCCGCCGGCGCGATCGCCTGCAGCGCGCCGCGGACGATCGTGGGCGTGGACCGATAGTTGCGCGTGAGCTGGACTTGCCGGGCCGCGGGGAAGTCCTCCTGGAAGCGGAGGAAGAACCCGACCTCCGCGCCCCGGAAGCCGTAGATCGCCTGGTCCGGGTCGCCGATGACGCGCAGGTTGCCGTCGGGCGGGCACAGGAGCCGGAGCAGGTGGTACTGGGCCGGGTCCACGTCCTGGTACTCGTCCACGCACACCTCGGACCACCGGCCCCGGTACGCGGCGGCCAGCTCGGGGTCGTCGCCCAGGGCCCGGACCGGCAGCGTGACCAGGTCGTCGAGGTCCACCAGACCGCGCTCGCGCAGGGCCGCGTCGTAGCGGTCGGTCAGGTCGCCCAACTCGTCGCGGCCGTGCTTGGCCTCGCTCAGCCGGTCGGCGGTCCGGCGCAGGCCGTCGTCCGACCCGGTGAGCTCGCGCAGCAGCTCCAGCCGGGTCTCCTCGTCCGCCACCCGGACGCCGGCGGGCAGGCCGAGCCGGTCGTGCAGCTCGCGGACGAGTCGTAAGCCCAGCCCGTGGAACGTGGTCACGAGCATCCGGTCCGCGTGCTCGGGCACGAGGGCGCGGAGGCGGTCCCGCATCTCGGCGGTGGCCCGCCTGGTGAACGTCAGGGCGAGGCAGCGGTCGGGCGGGATGCCGAGGTCGCGCACGCGGTGGGCGAGCAGGTGGGTCAGCGTGCGCGTCTTCCCGGTGCCGGGCCCGGCCACGATCAGGAGCGGCCCGTCGGCGGCCGTCGCCGCCGCCCGCTGCTCCGGGTCGAGCCCGTCCAGGACGGAAGCCCCTCCCCCTTCGCGGGGGAGGGTATGGAGGGGGGCCACGTCAGGTGAGACCACCCGCTCGCTGGGCGCCGCGGGCGCGGCGGCGATGGCCGCCGCCGTGGCCGGCGTCGCGAACCCCAGGTCGAACAGCATCGGCCCCGCGGCGGTCGCCAGCTCCTCCGGCGTGAACAGCCGAATGGTGCCGTACACGCCGTCGTAGCCGGCCTCGCGCGACACCTCGCCCCGGCGCAGCCGGTCCAGCGCCTCGCCCAGCAGCGGCGGCCCCAGCCGGCCCACCTCCTCCACCGGCACGTCGGTGAGGATCCCGAACTCCGGGCCCAGCCGGCCGATGAGCGCGTTGACCTCCTCGGCGACCGACTTGCTCCGCGGTCCCACGTCGCGCAGCTCGCCCAGGACCTGCGGCAGCGAGATCAGGTTCTGGAACGGTCGGGCCCGCTCCGGCCGGTGCCCGGCCGGGCGGTCGGCCAGCGCCTCCACGCGGTGCAGCACGCCGACGGTCAGCGGCTTGCCGCACGTCGGGCAGCGGCCGTCGAGCTCGCGCGTCCGCTCCGGCTCGAGCCGGATCCCGCAGGCCCGGTGGCCGTCGAGGTGGTACTTGCCCTCCTCGGGGAAGAACTCCACCGTGCCGGCGAGGCCCTCGCCGTTCCGCATCGCGGCCAGGATCGCGAAGTAGTCGAGGCCCGTGTCGAACAGCGTCGCCTCGCGGCCCAGCATCGGCGGCGAGTGGGCGTCGGAGTTGCTGACCAGGTGGTAGCGGTCGAGGCCCGACACGCGCCAGTTCATCTCGGGGTCGGACGACAGCCCGGTCTCGGCCGCGAAGATGTGGCCGGCGAGGTCCAGGTAGCACTCCTCGATGGAGTCGAACCCGGACTTCGAGCCGAGGGCGGAGAACCACGGCGTCCACACGTGGGCCGGGACCAGGTGGCAGTCCGGACCGCCGGCCAGCGTGATCTCCAGCAGGTCGCGCGGGTCGAGGCCGAGGATCGGGCGGCCGTCGGCGGCGAGGTTGCCGACCCGGGCCAGCCGCCGGGTGATCTCGGCGACGCCGTCCAGGTCGGGAGCGAACAGCAGGTGGTGCACCTTCCGCGTCCGGTCGCCGCGCTTGGAGATCGTGGAGATCTCGGTCGAGAGCAGGAACCGCACCGGCGTGCGGCAGGGCGCCGGCAGCCGGCGCAGCACCTCCCGCTCCAGGTCCTCGCGGAGCCGGAACAGGCCCGGCTCGGCGGGCACGAGCTGGGTCCGCAGGTCCTCGGCCCAGGCGGGATGGGTGAAGTCGCCCGTGCCGACCACGGCGACGCCCTTGAGCGCGGCCCACCAGGCCAGGTGCTCGAGGTCGCAGTCGCGGCTGCAGGCCCGCGAGTACTTGGAGTGCACGTGGAGGTCCGCGTAGAAGCGCATGGCGCACGATCTTGGCATGCGGTGTCGGGTGCTCGCCCGTCCGGATGAGCCAAACTTGGCTGATGAGCGTGCCACCGCCCGAGGGCTGGGACGAGGTCTTCCGTGGGCCCTGCCTGCGGGCCGACCTGATCCTGGCGGTCCTCGAGTCGAACGGCCTCCAACCGGTCCGCCAGCAGCTCAGCCCGCAGACCTGGTGGTCCGGCTCCGTGCTCGACGACTGCCGGGTCTACGTGCCGCTGGACCAGGCGGAGGCCGCGCGCCAGGCGCTGACCGAGGTCCAGCCCGAGCCCGAACCCGAGCCCGAACCCGAAGGTTGAAGTTCTCCGCGGGAGCTGACTAGAATTAGCACTCGGCCGGCGTGAGTGCTAAGCACTCGCGGCCAGTGAGTGCCAGTCTCAAAAAATCCCCTGCGGAGGAGTACACCATGCAGCTGAGGCCGTTGGGCGACAGGGTCGTGCTGAAGCCCGTCGAGCGCGAGGAGAAGACCAAGAGCGGGATCGTCCTGCCGGACACCGCCAAGGAAAAGCCCCAGGAAGGGATCGTCGAGGCCGTCGGGGCGGGCCGCATTCTCGACAACGGGACGAAGGTGCCCAACGAGCTCAAGGTGGGCGACAAGGTCCTCTACGCGAAGTACGCCGGCAACGAGTTCAAGCTGGACGACGTCGAGTACCTGATCATCAGCGAGAAGGACGTCCTCGCCGTCGTCGGCAGCAACGGCGCCAAGTAAGAAACCAATCGAGGAGGTTCGTCTAGCAACATGGCGAAGTCAGTTGCTTTTGATGTCGACGCCCGCGAGAGCCTGAGGCGGGGCATCGACATCGTCGCGGAGTCCGTTCGACTCACGCTCGGGCCGAAGGGCCGCAACGTCGTGCTCGAGAAGAAGTTCGGCGCGCCGACCGTGACCAACGACGGCGTGACGATCGTCCGCGAGATCGAGCTCAAGGACCCGGGCGAGAACACCGGCGCGCAGCTGCTGCGCGAGGTGGCGACCAAGACCAACGACGTGGCCGGTGACGGCACCACCACGGCGACGCTCCTGGCCCAGACGATGATCAAGGAAGGCTTCCGCAACGTCGCCGCGGGCGCCAACCCGATGCAGCTCAAGATCGGCATCGAGCGGGCCGTCGAGGCGGTGGTCGACGAGATCAAGCGGGTCTCGGTGCCGGTGAAGGGCCACGAGGACGTCGCCCACGTCGCCGCCATCTCGTCCCAGGACGACAAGATCGGCGAGCTGATCGCCGAGGCGATGGACAAGGTCGGCAAGGACGGCGTGATCACGGTCGAGGACGGCCAGGGCGTCGGCACCGACCTGGAGACGGTCGAGGGCATGCAGTTCGACCGCGGCTACACCTCGCCGTACATGGTCACCAACCCGGACCGGATGGAGGCCGTGCTCGAGGAGCCGTTCATCCTGGTCACCGACCGCAAGATCTCGGCGGTCCAGGACCTGCTCCCGGTGCTGGAGAAGGTGGTCCAGCAGGGCCGCCCGCTCCTGATCGTGGCCGAGGACGTCGAGGGCGAGGCGCACGCCACCCTGGTCGTCAACAAGCTGCGCGGCACGTTCCAGGCCTGCTCGGTCAAGGCCCCCGGCTTCGGCGATCGCCGCAAGGCGATGCTCGAGGACATGGCCATCCTGACCGGCGGCACGGTGATCTCCGAGGATCTCGGCCTGAAGCTGGACCAGACCCGCATCGAGCAGCTGGGCCGCGCCCGCCGCGTCACCGTGACCAAGGACGACACGACGATCGTCGAGGGCGCGGGCAAGACCGACGGGATCCAGGCCCGGATCAAGGCGATCAAGGCCCAGATCGAGGAGACCACGTCCGACTTCGACAAGGAGAAGCTGCAGGAGCGGCTGGCCAAGCTGGCCGGCGGCGTGGCGGTGATCAAGGTCGGGGCCGCGACCGAGGTGGAGCAGAAGGAGAAGAAGCACCGCATCGAGGACGCGCTCAGCGCGACCAAGGCGGCGGTGGAAGAGGGCATCGTGGCCGGCGGCGGCACCGTGCTGCTGCAGGCGCAGAAGGTGCTGGCCGGCGGGCTGAAGCTGACCGGCGACCAGGCGACGGGCGTCAACATCGTCCGCCGGTCCCTCGAGGAGCCCGTCCGGCAGATCGCTGCCAACGCGGGCGACGAGGGCTCGGTCATCGTCGACCTGGTCCGCAAGGCGGACGCCGGCATCGGCTGGGACGCCCTGAACAGCAAGCAGGTCAACATGCTCGAGTCGGGCATCGTCGACCCGGCCAAGGTCACCCGGTCCGCGCTGCAGAACGCGGCGTCGATCGCGGCCATGGTCCTGACCACCGAGGCGGTCGTGACGGAGGTGCCCGAGAAGAAGGACGCCGCCCCGTCCATGCCGCCGGACATGATGTAGGGCGAGCAGCCGAACAGAGGCCCCCGGCGTCAGCCGGGGGTCTCTTTCTTGAGGCGGACCGGCGTGCCCGCTTCGGCCAGCTCCACGCGCGCTCGCAGGCCGTTCTTCAGCTTCCTGGCCACGAACGTCATCAACACCGGCAGGAACAGCAGCCACAGGGCCGTGAGAACGGCGTAGAGGTTGGGCAGCTGGTCGGGCCGCTGCATGCTGAGGTACGTGAGCCAGGCGCCCACACCGGCCGTCACGAGCACGATCAGGACGGCGGCGCTGAACAGCCAGATCCGGTATTCGGCGAACAGCTGCGGCGCGAACCGCTCGGCGCGGCCCAGCACCACCCAGCCGGTCAGGCCGTTGAGCGACAGCCCGCTGATCAGCGCGCAGACCGCGATCCCGACGGCGAACTGGGACAGGTGCTGCATGATGAACGCGGAGCCATTGACGGCCAGGATGCCGACCGGCGTCGAGGCGCCGATCACCAGGAAGACGATCTCTCTCACGCGCTGGGAGCCGAGCCGGGTCATCTCCACTCCAAGAATAGGCCGCGGGACCGGGGCCAGACCCCGACAAATGAAGAGGGCCGGCCCCTCGGGCCAGCCCTCCGCCTGGTTGCTCGTGGTCGGTCGGGTTCGGCCTAGTGCCCGCAGCCGCAGGAGTGCGCCGAGCCCGCGTCCTCGCCCGTGTCGAACGAGTGGCCGCAGGAGCAGGAGCGGACGGCGTTCGGGTTGTGCACCGTGAAGCCGGCTCCCATCAGGCTGTCCACGTAGTCGATCTCAGATCCCTGCAGGTAGGGCCCGCTGAAGTCGTCGATCAGGATCTTGACCCCGTCCTGGGTGACGATCTCGTCGCCGGGCCGCACGTTGTCGTCGAA
>VBJR01000244.1 GCA_005880175.1 Chloroflexota bacterium | reverse complement strand
GTAGCCGTTGTTCTCGCACACGAACACGACCGGCAGGCGGTGCACGGCCGCGAAGTTGAGGCCCTCGTGGAAGTCGCCCTTCGACGTCGAGCCGTCGCCGAACGTGCACAGGGTGACGGCGCCGTCGCCGCGCACCTTGCTCGCGTACGCGATCCCGGCCGCCTTCGGGATCCACGTCGCGACCACCTGGGAGACCGGCGCGATCCGCAGGCGCGGGTGGGAGAAGCAGCCGCCCGGGATGTTGCGGCCGCCGGACAGCGGGTCGTCCGCCCGCGCGAACACGGCCAGCATCCACTCCCGCGCCGTCAGCCCGCGCGCGACCGCGTTGCCCAGGCCGCGGTAGTGCAGCACCGCCCAGTCGTCGGGCCCCAGCGCCGCGGTCGCCGCGACCTGGATGCCCTCGTGGCCGCGGGACGAGCCCACGAACGGCGCCCGGCCCTGGCGCACGAGCATGTGCATCCGGTCGTCGAGCGCCTTGGCCGCGCACATCCAGCGGTGGATGCGGAGGAGCTCCTGCCGCGAGCCCCCGGCTGCCTCAGCGGCCGGGGTCATCGGCGGCGGCCAGGGCGGTCGCGATCTCCGCCACCTCCGCGGCGGTGACGCCCATCCCCTCCAGGTGGTCGTAGTAGTCGTGCTGGAACTCGACGAAGTCGGCCCGCTCCGCGCGCTCCTCGCGCACGCGCTTGACCTCCTCCATGACGCGGGCGACCAGCGCCGCATCGGCCCTGATGCCGGCCTGACGCAGCGCGTGCTCGATCACCATCGCCCCCGAGTGCTTGCCATAGACGTACCGGACCTCCGCGCCCAGGTCGGCGGGCGGGATGAACTGGTAGATCTCGGGGTGGATCAGCATGCCCGCCGTGTGGATACCGGACTCATGGCTGAACACGTTCAGCCCGATGCCCGGCTCCGTCGGCGACACCGGGATGCCGCTCACGCGCTCCATCAGGTGGGCCAGGTCGCGCAGCTTCTCGTACCGGAAGCCGGGGATCTCGATCTCGAACAGGTAGCGCAGCTGCAGCAGCACCTGGTGCATCGGCGCGTTGCCGGTGCGCTCGCCGATGCCGTTGACGCTCGTCGTGAAGACCTCGGCCCCGCTGCCCAGCGCCATCACCGTGTTCCAGGCGCCCAGACCGAGGTCGTTGTGGAAGTGCACGACGAGCGGCGCGTCCGGCGTCGCCGATTTGATCTGCGAAATGTAGTCGCGAACGGCGTAGGGTGAGTAGCAGCCGACGGTGTCCGGGGTCGAGGGCCGGGCACCGCCGGCCAGCAGCCCCTCCCGGTGGAGGCGCTTCACGTAGTCCGGGTCGGCCCGCGACCCGTCCTCCCCGCCGAACTCGATCAGCGCCGCGCCCGCCGACCGCGCGTACCGGATCGCGTCGCACATCATGCGCACGTTCGCGTCGCGGTAGAACTCGACCGGCAGCTCCAGCCACTCGCTGGCCGGGATGCCCTCCCGCGCCAGCAGCGTCCGGCCCAGCTTGTACTTCACGTGCAGGTCCGACGCCGACGTGAAGATGAAGTAGCTGATCTCGTCGCGCGGGTACCCGAGCTCGTCGATGACGCGCATCGTCGCGTCGATGTCGGCCGGGTTGCTGCGCATCATGCACAGCACCTCGAGGTCCTCGCGCAGCTCGCCCCGGCGCCGGCCCTCCAGCACCAGGCGCAGCGTCTCGCGCTCGCTCTCGGACACGGTTGGGAAGCCGACGTCCATCACGTGCACGCCGATGTCGCTCAGGGCCCGCGCCAGCTCGTACTTGTGGCGGGGCGAGATCGCGACGCCCGGCATCTGCTCGCCGTCGCGCAGCGTGTCGTCGTAGACCCGGATCCGGTCGGCCGGCGGGAACGTCAGGTCGTGCGCGAACCGCGACGGCGGCCGGACCAGCTCGTCGAGCGGCTCCTGCAGCTCGACTGGGTCAACGCTGTCCACCGCGTGCCTCCGCCAGCCGTTTGCGCACCCAGGGCACGAGGCCGCCCATCCGGACGAGCTCCGTCATGAACTCGGGGAAGGCCTCCGCCCGGTACTCGTCGCCCTTCGTGAAGTTGCGGATCACGCCCTCCTCGAGGTCCACCTCGAGCTCGTCCCCGGCCTCGATCGCCTCGGCCGCCCGCGGCGACTGGAGGATCGGGTAGCCGAGGTTGATCGCGTTGCGGAAGAAGATCCGGGCGTACGAGTCCGCGATGACGCACGCGGTGCCGGCGCCGCGGATGGCGATCGGCGCGATCTCGCGCGACGAGCCGCAGCCGAAGTTGGAGCCGCCGACCACGATGTCGCCCGGCGCGACCTTCTGCGACCAGCCCTCGTTGTCGGGCACGCCCTCCATGGCGTGCTCGCCGAGCTTCTTCTCGTCCAGGGAGTAGATCGCGTACTTGGCCGGGATGATCTGGTCGGTGTCGACGTTGTTCCCGAACGTCCAGGCCCGGCCGCGCAGCACCGTCTTCATGCCCCCACCGGCTCCCGCACCACCTCAGCCGGGTGCGTGATCACGCCGGTGATGGCGCTGGCCGCGGCCACCGCCGGGCTCAGGCAAGAGGGGGCAGGCCCCCCCTTCCGGAACCCCCCCGCTTGTCCGGGACGTTGGAGGCGCCTCCGGCGCAACCCTCCGGGTCCGGGCGTGACGCTGGTGCGCACAGGGAAGACGGACTCATTCGCTCGGGCAGAGCCCGTTGCTACGCGCCGCCTCTTCATGCCCTGATCGGCTCCCGCACCACCTCAGCCGGGTGCGTGATCACGCCGGTGATGGCGCTGGCCGCGGCCACCGCCGGGTTGGCCAGGTACACCAGCGCCTTCGGGTCGCCCATCCGGCCCGGGAAGTTGCGGTTGGTCGTCGAGAGGCACACCTCGCCCTCGCCGAGCACGCCCATGTGGCCGCCCAGGCAGGCGCCGCACGTGGCCGTGGTCCAGGCGGCGCCGGCGTCGAGGAACGTGCGGATCAGGCCCTCGCGCTCCGCCTGCCGGGCCACCTCGTGCGAGGAGGGCGTCACGATCAGGCGCACGCCGGGCGCCACCCGCCGGCCCTCCAGCACCTTCGCGGCCCGGCGCAGGTCCGTGATCCGCGAGTTCGTGCAGGAGCCGATGAACACCTGGTCGAGCCGGGTCCCCGCGACCTCGTCGATCGGCGCGGTGTGGTCCGGCGACATCGGCTTCGCCAGCGTGATCGGCACCTGCTCGGCGTCGATCTCCAACGTGCGCTCGTAAACCGCGTCCGGGTCCGAGGCCACCGGCTGGTACGGCCGCTGGGCACGGCCCCGCAGGTACTCCTCGGTCACCTCGTCACAGGCCATGATCCCGTTCTTGGCGCCCGCCTCGATGGCCATGTTGGTCATCGTCAGGCGCGCCTCCATGTCCAGGTGGCGCAGCGCCTCGCCGGTGTGCTCCATCGCCTTGGACCGGGCGCCGTCCACGCCGATCGCGCCGATGACGTGCAGGATCAGGTCCTTGCTCTCGACCCAGTCGCCGAGGCGGTTGTGGTACACGAACCGCAGCGTCTCGGGGACCCGGAACCACAGCTCGCCGAGCGACAGCACGCAGGCCAGGTCGGTCGAGCCGATGCCGGTCGCGAAGTTGTTGAGCGCGCCGTACGTGCACGAGTGCGAGTCGGCGCCCACCACCAGCTCGCCGGGCAGCACCAGGCCGCGCTCGGGGAGCACGGTGTGGCAGATGCCGCCCTGGCCCACCTCGAAGTACCACTCGATGCCCATGTCGCGCGCGAACTCGCGCGTCATCCGGCCGAGGGTGGCGCTGGCAGCGTCCTTGGCCGGCTGGAAGTGGTCCTGCACCACCGCCACCCGCTTCGGGTCCCACACCCGCTCCGCGCCCATCTGGTCGCGCATGATCCGGCCCGCCGGCGGGATGGTCAGGTCGTGGCCCATGGCGAAGTCGATCCTGGCCAGGATCAGGTCGCCGGGCTGGACCGCTTCCCGCCCGCTGGCGCGGGCCAGGATCTTCTCCGTCATGGTCATGCCCACAGGCGTCAGTCCTTCAACCGTTTGATCACGGCATCCCCTGCCTCCGACGTGGAGAGCGCGCCGCCCAGGTCACGGGTGCACTCGCCCGCTCTGATGGCGCCTATCACCGCTCCTTCGATCCTCTTCGCCGCTTCACCGTCACCGAGGTGCTCAGCCATCATACCGGCGGTCAGGATCGCGCCAAGGGGGTTGACCACGCCCTGGCCGGCGATGTTCGGCGCGCTCCCGTGGACCGGCTCGAAGAGCCCGCGGCCGGTCTCCGGGTTGACGTTGGCGCTGGGCGCCAGGCCCATGCCCCCGATCAGCATCACCTCGAACTGGGTCGGGTCGCGCACCAGCTCCATGGCCGCGGCGTCCACGTACAGGTGCCGCGTCTCGACGCCCGGGTGCTGGGCCTTGATCTCGCGCCACCGCGCCTGCCACAGCCCGCCGGCGTGGTTCATCGCGTTGGACTTGTCCACCAGGCAGAGCCGGCCGGTCGCGCGCCGGAACCCGTGCTCGATGATCCGGCTGACGCCGTGGTACGTGTTCAGGTCCTCCTGGATCGCGACCTCGTGCTCCGTGCCGCGCCGGAACCGGCCGCCCATGCCCACGTACAGGCCCTCGGTGTTCTCGCGCACGACCAGCAGGTCGATCGGCCGGCGCTCGGCCTGGCGCAGCGGGCTCAGCCGGTCGTCGTAGAGCCGGGCGGGCCGCAGGTTCACGTACAGGTCGAGCTCGAAGCGCATGCGCAGCAGCACCTGCGCCGCGTAGCCCACGTCCGGCACGCGGGGGTCGCCGATCGCGCCGAACAGGATCGCGTCCGCCTTCGACGCCTCCTGGAACGTGTGCTCGGACATGGCCGGCTCGCCGCGCAGGACCGGACCGGCGCCGACCTCGAACTCCTCGAACTCGTAGGCGAGACCCGCGGCCTGGAGGACCCGCACGGCCTGGGGGACGACCTCCAGCCCGGCCAGGTCGCCGGGGATGACGGCAATGTGCATCCCCACAGTGTGCTCGTGTGTCCCGGGGCCGGACCGGCCGGCGCGGCCGTCAGGCGGGGACGCGCTGGCCGCCGCGGAGCTTGAACCGCTGGATCTTGCCCGTCGCCGTCTTGGGCAGCTCGGCCACGAAGTGGAAGTCGCGCGGGCACTTGAAATGGGCCAGGGCGGCGCGCACGTGCTCGCGCAGGTCCACCTCCAGCTCCGGGCCCGCCGTCCGGCCCGGCTGCAGCACCACGTAGGCCTCGGGACGAACCAGGCGCTGCTCGTCCACCACCGCCACCACCGCGCACTCCAGCACCGCCTCGTGCGCGTTGATCGCGGACTCCACCTCGGTCGGGCTGACCCAGATGCCGCTCACCTTCAGCATGTCGTCGCTGCGGCCCTGGTACCGGTAGAAGCCGTCGGCGTCGCGCAGGTACTGGTCGCCGGTGTCGATCCACTCGCCGTTGATCGTCCGCTTGGTCCGGTCGTGCTGGTTCCAGTACATCGAGCACGTGGAGTCGCCCTTGACCAGCAGCCGGCCCACCTCGCCCGCCGGCAGCTCCTGCCCGGCGTCGTCCACGATCCGCAGCTCGTAGCCCGGCACCACCGTCCCCGTCGAGTCGGGGCGCGCCTCGCCGATGCGGTTGGAGATGAAGATGTGGCCGCACTCGGTCGAGCCGATGCCGTCCAGGATCTCGGTGCCCGTGCGCGCCCGCCAGCGCTCCAGGATCGATCCCGCCAGCGGCTCGCCCGCGCTGACGCACACGCGCACCGAGCCGAAGTCGGCGTTGGCCCAGACCTCGGGGTCGGCCGCCAGCGTGTTCGCGTAGCTGGTCGGCACCGCGTAGTAGACGGTCGGCCGGAAGCGGCGGACGACGTCCAGGACGGTCGCCGGGGCGGGCGGGCCGGCCAGGAGCACGGTGGACGCGCCCACGCCGAACGGCATGTACAGCGCGTTGCCGAGCCCGTACGCGAAGTACAGCTTGGCCACCGAGAACATGACGTCCGACTCGTCGAGTCGGAGCACCGGCCGGGCGTAGTTCTCGACGACGTAGCGCATGTCGTGCTGGAGGTGGACCACGCCCTTGGGGAACCCGGTCGTCCCCGAGCTGTAGAGCCAGAAGCACATGTCGTCGCGGCTGGTGTCGGCGGGGTCCAGCTCGTCGTCGGCGGCGCCGGTGATCTCCGCGTAGCTCAGCTCGTCCGGCCCGGCCTCCCCGACCACGACCAGGTGGCGCAGGTGCCGCAGCTGGCCCCGCACCTGGCGGATCGCGTCCGCCAGCGGGGCCGACACGACCGCGACCTTGGCCCGGCTGTCGTTCAGGAAGTACGCGTAGTCGTGCGGCTTCAGGTTCGTATTGACCGGGATCGGCGCCGCGCCCAGCTTGATCGTCCCGAAGAACGTGGCCGCGAACTCGGGGCTGTCGAGCATGGCCATCAGCACCCGGTTCTCCATCTCGACGCCCAGGCCGCGGAGCGCGCTCCCGGCGCGGTTGGCGGCCCGCGCGACGTCCGCGTACGTCAGCTCGGCGCCGTCGGTCGTGCGGACGGCCGCCCGGTCGCCGCGCTCGGCCTCCAGGTTGCCGTCCAGGAGGTCCGCGGCGGCGTTGTAGCGCTGCGGCAGCTCGTCCGTCGACCACGTGCTCACAGGCGACAGTCTATTTTGGGAAGGAGGTGACTGACGAGCCCCTCCTGCTCCTGTTCGACGGCACCTGAGGCTTCTGAACGCGGTGCGCGCGCCTCGTCGGCGAGCGCGCGCCGGCCGGCCGGGTGTCGGCGCTGCCGAACCAGCAGCCCGGGCTGATCGAGCGTGTCGGGCTGAGCCGCGAGGACGTGGACCGCGCGGCGTGGGCGATCGAGCCATCGGGCCGGCGGTTCCAGGGCGCGGCCGCGATCGGGCGGGTGCTGCGCGAGCTGGGCGGGACGTGGCGGGTGCTCGGGTGGGCGGCGACGCTTCCCGGCGCCGGCCTCGTCTACGCGGTGGTGGCCCGTCTCCGTGGCCGGCTGAGCACGGTCTGGGGCGACCCGCCGCCCTATCCGAGCTGAGCCGCGGTTACACCGTCGGCGAGCCGGCCAGGAGCCGGCTGAAGTCCGTGTCCCTGATCTCGCCCAGGAACGAGTGGTGGCCGTCGGCCGGCAGGTCGACCGACGTCTCGTACACGAACGCGTACACGTTGTCGAGCGTCCACTCGCCGTAGCCGCGGAGCGCCAGGCTCTCGCGGAGCTCGGGATTGCGCCGGCCCGACTCCAGCAGGTGCATCGCCTGCCGGTACAGCGTCCGCAGGATCTCGAGCTGCATCTGGAGCTCCGCGATCTCTTTCTTGTCGGCCTCCTCCTCGATCATCCCGTCGATCTGGGCCGCAAGGTCGCCGATCTCCTTGGCGTACTCGTCCATGGCGCCAAGCGTACCGGCCGTGCCGGAGGGTCAGGCGGCGCCCAGGTCGTCCAGGCCGGACAGCAGCGCCAGCACGTCGGACTCGGTGTTGTAGTGGTGGAAGGAGACCCGGAGCGCGCCGTCCCGCGTGCTGCACAGCACCCCGCGCTCGGCCAGGCGCGCGATCAGCCGCTCGACGTCCTGGCACCGGACCATGACCAGCGGGCCGCGGCACGCCGGGTCTTCCGGCGTGATCACGTCGAAACCGCGCTCGCGCAGGCCGGCGAGCGCCAGGTCGGAGAGCGCGCGCACCTGGTCCCGCACGGCGTCCAGCCCGACGGAGCGGAGGAGGCGCAGCGCGGCCAGCGCCGCGTAGACGGCCGGGACGGGCGGGGAACCGCTCTGGAACCGGCGGGCGCCCGGCGCGGGGTCGAGGTGGTGGACGTCGTACGCGAACGGGTTGGCCTGGCCGAACCAGCCGGTGTCCGACGGCACCAGCCGCTCGGCCAGCTCCCGGCGGACGTACAGGAGGGCGACGCCCGGCGTGCCGAGCAGGTATTTCAGCGCGCCGGTCACCAGCGCGTCCACGCCGAGCGCCTTCACGTCCACCGGCTCGGTGCCCATGCTCTGGAACGCGTCCACCAGGAGCGGGGCGCCGTGGGCGTGGGCCAGCTCGGCGAGCCCGGCGATATCCGTCCTGAACCCGTTGCGGTAGCACACGTGGCTGGTCGCGACGAGCCGGGTGCGCTCGTCCACCTCGGCCGCGAAGGCCTCCAGCGGCAGCCGGTCGCCCCGCGCCCTGGCGTACGCCACCTGGGCGCCGCGGGGCCGCTGCGCGAGCCAGACGTGGCCCATCGTCGGGAAGTCGAAGTCGCTGGTGACGACGCGCGGCCGGTCCGACCAGTCGAGGGCGCTCGCCAGCGCGCTCACGGCCGTGCTCGCGCTGAACGTGACCGCGACCTCGTCGGGCTCCGCGTTGATGAGCGCCGCGAACTCGGCCCGCAGCTCCTCCATCCGCTCGCACCACAGCTCCCAGGGATTGCCGCGCCGGTGCCAGCTCTCCATGAACTCCTCCAGGGCGGCCTGGACCGGCCGGCCCAGCGCGCCCTGCGAGCACGAGCTCAGGTAGACCTGCCGGTCGAAGATGGGGAACAGCTTCCGGAAGTCCGTTGGCTCCACGTCCGGGACCATACAATGCCCGGCGAACGGCACCAGGAAAGGGGCCGAACTTCACGCAGAACGCCGGAGGAAGATGCCATGACGGTCCTCGCCTCGCTGGTCGAGGGGCTCGCCGCGGGGCGGGTCCGCGTCATCGACCTGACCCAGCCGCTGTCCGAGAAGACCCCCGTGCTGCAGCTCCCGCCGCCGTTCGCGAACACGCCCGGCTGGAAGACGCACCCGATCTCCCACTTCGACGAGAAGGGGCCGGCCTGGTCGTGGAACTGGTTCGAGGGCGGCGAGCACGTCGGCACCCACTTCGACGCCCCCACCCACTGGATCTCCGGGAGGGACAGGGAGGACGTCGCGACCATCCCGCCCGCGCGCCTGGTCGGGCCGGCGGTCGTGATCGACAAGTCGGCCGAGGCCGCCGCCGACCACGACTACCTGCTCCGGATCGCGGACGTCCGCGCGTTCGAGGCCGAGCACGGGCCGCTGCCGGAGGGCTCGTGGCTGCTCTACCGGACGGGCTGGGACGCGCGCGCCCACGACCAGGCCGCGTTCCTGAACGCGAACGAGACGGGCCCGCACACGCCGGGCATCGACGCCGACTGCGCGCGCTGGCTGGCGGAGGAGTCGCCGGTCATCGGGGTCGGCGTCGAGACGGTGGGCACCGACGCGGGCGCCGCGCACTCGTTCGAGCCCGCGTTCCCGGTCCACCACTACG
Organism: Chloroflexota bacterium; assembly: GCA_005880175.1. Next base: position 12,717 of record VBJR01000244.1, on the reverse strand, counting down.
TGCTCGGCGCCGGGAAGTACGGGGTGACGCAGCTCGCCAACCTGGCCCAGCTGCCTCCGACGGGCGCGGTGCTGGTCGTGCTGCCGCTGAGGCTGGTGGCGGGCACGGGCAGCCCCTGCCGGGCGGTCGCGCTGGTCGAGGGGTAGGCCCGCGGGGCTCTACCCGCAGCTGTCCACGCGGGCGGCGGCCGAGAGCGGCGCCGAGGACAGCCGCGCCGGCACGACGTCGCTCTTCGTGGCCGGCGGCCGGCTCGGCTCGGATTCGGCGATCGCCGCGGCCGAGCCGGCGACCGAGCCGCGCACGTCGAACGCCCGGCCCGTGCGCAGGTCGAGCACGCTCGACGGGTAGCCGGCATACCAGAGGACGAAGTCGCCGGCCAGCCGCAGGAACTGGAGCGGGTGGCGGAGGTCCGTCGTGTAGTCGCCGTACTCGGCGGTGCCGATCCGCCAGACGTGGAGCGACTGCTCGTCGCTGCTCCACGCGAGGTAGCGGTCCGAGCCGGCGAGGTACCGCACCTGGCCCGGGCTGCCGGCGCGGGCCGGGAGCGGGGCCGGGCGCAGCGTCGCCGCGTCCACGGCCCGGAGGGAGTACGAGCCGTCCGCCTCGACCCGGGCCCAGACCAGGTCCGGGCCGGCGAACACCGGCCCGCTGACACGCCCGGTGTCCAGCACCGTCTCCCGGCGGGCGGCCAGGTCGTACCGCACCACCTGCGCCTCCGGGTAGCCGGCCTGCCGGGCCAGCGGCTGGGCCCATGCCGCCGTCCCGCGGGCGACGACCGGCAGCGGCGCCTGGCCGAACACCTCGCCGCCGTCCGGCAGGCGCGAGGTCGCCAGGTCGATCACCCGGTTCGACCGCTGGTCCCACCCCCGCACGGACCAGTCGCCGAGGTCCGTCGCCGAGTTGGCCTGCTGCCAGACGACCCACGGCTGGGCGGCGGCCATGGCGCCCACCCCGGCGGCGCCGGCCGGCAGGGACGCGATGTCCGTCAGCGCGCCGGTGGCCAGGTCCACGGCCCCGACGCCCATGCCGGCCGAGGAGCGGGAGCGCCCGAAGGCCGCGTGGCCGTCATCGCTGACGGCGTCGACCTGGAAGTCCGCGCTCAGGTCCCGCGCCTGGAAGCGGCGGCTCCAGTCGGCCGGCATCGCCCCGAAGCAGACCGTGTAGCTCTGGACGAGGGCGGCGGGCCGTGACGAGGGCGGCGGGGACGCCGGCCCGGCTGCCGGAGCGGGCTCGGCGCACGCCGCCACCAGCAGCACCAGGCCCAGCGCCCCGGCCAGCCGACTACCAGGCGTAGCCGCGCCCTCCCAGGATCGTCACCAGCGTCTGCGTGTCGATCCAGCTGTACGCGGGCACCCCGCTCCACACCGTCGTCGCGGAGTCCGCGTAGTACGTCGCGGAGTCGCCGTCGCCCAGCCCGCCGATCTCGATCCAGTGGAAGATCTCGACGTCCGGGTGGCCGACCAGGTGCGGGCCGCCGGGCACCTCCCAGGCGTCGCCGGCGACCGGCCAGCCGCCGTACGTCGTCAGGTCCGAGCGCACGTTCGAGACGAAGCCGGCCCGCTGGTCCGACGTCGGGTCGTACGCGAGCGAGGCGAACCCGTACGAACCGCCGCCGGGGTCCCCCACGAAGTGGTTGAGGCCCCGGACGAGCTGGTCCACGCTGGTCCCGCTGTTGGGGTCGGTGCCCATCCAGCCCGCCGACGTCCTCTGGTCCACGGGCGTGCCCCGCGTGGTCGCCATCTCCGCAACGGTCGCGGGGCCGCAGTAGTAGTTCGTGATCTGGCCCTGCTGGTTCAGGTTGGCGAGGACGACGCGGTTGGCGGCGGCGGCCGCGCAGGCGAGCGCGCCGGTCCGGGCGACGCGGCGCGCGCCTGCCGAACGTGTCGCCGGCAGGCGCGCGGTGTCGTGCGCGGCCTTGTAGGCGGCGACGGCCTGGCGCGTCTCCGCGCTCAGCTCGACGTGCGCGACCGGGGCCGCGGCGGCGGCGCAGGCGACACCGGCCCCGGCCGCGAGCGCGGGGCCCGGGGACACGGCGGCCAGCGCGCCCGCCGCGACGGTGGTGACCAGGAGTGCTCCGCAGCGCATGCCGCAATTGCAGCAGCCGGCGGCCGGCGAGGTCCAGATTCACACTTGCGAGTGATGGACCTGAGCGAGCCGGAGGCGCGGGAGCGGCTGGCCCGCGCCCGGGTGGCGAGACTCGCCACCGCGAGCGCGGACGGCCGACCGCACATCGTCCCGTTCACGTTCGCGGCGGTGGGCGATCGGATCGTCCACGCGGTGGACCACAAGCCCAAGCGCACGACGGACCTGCGCCGCCTCCGCAACATCCGCGAGAACCCGCGCGTGTCGGTGCTGGTGGACCGCTACGAGGACGATTGGGAGCGGCTGTGGTGGGTCCGGGCGGACGGCGAGGCGCGGATCGTCGAGGCCGAGGAGGAGCGCGCCGGGCCGATCCGGCTGCTGCGTGAGAAGTACCCGCAGTACCGCGAGCGCCCACCTTCCGGCCCGGTGATCGAGGTCCGTGTGACGCGCTGGAGCGGCTGGTCCCACGGCTGAGGAATCGCCGCCGGAAGGAGGCGGGAGCCTGGTCAGCCCGTCAGGAGCGCGGCCAGCGTGGACGGATCGATGCTGCCGCCGCTGACCACGCACGCCATCCGGCCGGCGCCGGCCCGGCCGCTCAGGGCCGCCGCCACCGGCGCCGCCCCGGCGCCGCTGCGCCCGGTCCAGCATGCTCGCGAACACCGTCTTGCTCCCGATGCCGTCCACGAACGACGGCCGGTAGTCCACCGTCACCGGCTCGCCCGCCGCGAGCGCGGCGGTCAGCGGCGCGCCCGTCTCGACCTCCACCGCCAGCACCCGGCACGCCGGCCGCAGCGCCCTGACCGCCGACGCGATGCCGCTCGCCAGCCCACCCCCGCCCCAGGGCACCAGGATCGTCTCGACGTCCGGCAGGTCCTCCAGCAGCTCCAGGCCGATCGTGCCGTTGCCCGCCATCACCCGCTCGTCGTCGAAGGCGTGCACGAACGCGCCCTCCAGGCCCGGCCGGCCCCGGTCCACGAACGCCTGCCACCACTCGTCGAACGGCACCTTCAGCACCCGGCCGCCCAGTCGCTCGACCGCCTGGACCTTGGCGTCCGGCGCATGGTCCGGCACCACCACCGTGCAGCCGGCGCCCAGCCGCCGCGCGTTCCAGGCCACGCCCTGCGCCATGTTCCCGGCGCTCGCCGTGACCACGCCGCGGGCCAGCTCGACCGGGTCCATCAGGGCCATCGCGTTGGCGGCGCCCCGGATCTTGAACGACCCGATCGGCTGGAGCACCTCCAGCTTCAGCCAGACGTCGGTGTCGGCGAGCCGGACCAGCGGCGTCCGGATGGCCGCGCCCGCGATGCGCTCCCGCGCCGACCGGATCTCGCCCAGGTCGATCACGAGGCCCGGGCCGCCGCGTCCATGCGCTCCACGACGAGGTCCCGCTCGGCGGCGGTCAGCCCGACCCCCAGCGCCTCGACCGCGGGCGCGAACTGCTCCAGCGACCGCGGCCCGATCAGCGCCGCGGTCACGGCCGGGTGCCCCAGCACCCACGCCAGCGCCAGCCCGCCGGGCGACACGCCGCGCTCGTCGGCCGTGGCGCGCAGCGCGTCGATCGCCCGGAACGTCCCCGCGGTCAGCAGCGGCTCGTACGGCCCCGGCCGCAGCGTCAGCCGCGAGCCGGCCGGGTGGTCGCGCCCCGGCGCGTACTTGCCGGTCAGCAGGCCGCCCGCCAGCGGGCTGAACGGCGTCACCGCCAGGCCCTGGTCCGCCGCCAGCGGCAGCACCTCCGCCTCGATCCCCCGGTGCAGCAGGTTGTACTCGTTCTGGACGCCGTCGAAGCGGACGAGGCCGAGCCGGTCGGAGACCCACAGCGACTTCGTCAGCCGCCACGCCTCGACGTTGCTCGCGCCCACGTACCGCACCTTGCCCTGGTGGACCAGGTCGTCGAGCGCGCGCAGGGTCTCGTCCACCGGCGTCTCCGGGTCCACCTCGTGCGTCACGTACAGGTCGAGCCAGTCCGTCCGCAGGCGCCGCAGCGAGTCCTCGACCGCCCGCAGCACGTGCCGCCGGGACAGGCCGGCGTCGTTGGGCCCCGGCCCCATCCGGTTGAACACCTTGGTCGAGAGCACGATCGCGTCGCGCGTGCCCCGCGACCGCAGCCAGCGGCCGATCATCTCCTCCGACCGGCCGCCGCCGTAGCTGTCGGCGGTGTCGAAGTACGTGATGCCGAGCTCCAGCGCCCGGTCCATGATCGCGAACGCCGCCGCCTCGTCCTCGCCGCGGCCGAACAGCGACGGCTCCGAGCCGACGCCGCCGAAGCCGCCGCAGCCCAGACCGAGCCGCGACACGCGCAGCCCGGTCCGGCCGAAGCGCCGGGTTTCCACCCGCGTCTAGTGGAACAGCGAGTTGGACGCGACGAGGCCCGCGATCAGGATCGCGATGATGTTGATGACCTTGATCATCGGGTTGATCGCCGGGCCGGCGGTGTCCTTGTAGGGGTCGCCGACGGTGTCTCCGGTGACCGCCGCCTTGTGGGCGATGGAGCCCTTGCCGCCGAGGTGGCCCTCCTCGATGTACTTCTTGGCGTTGTCCCAGGCGGCCCCGCCGCTGGTCATGTACAGCGCCATGAACAGGCCGGTGACGATCGCGCCCACCAGCATGCCACCCAGCGCCTTGGGGCCCAGGATCAGGCCGACCAGGATGGGCGCCGCGACCGGGATCAGCCCGGGCAGGATCATCTCCCGCTGCGCCGCCGCCGTCACGATGCTGACGGCGGGCCCGTACTCGGGCTTGGCCGTGCCCTCCATGATCCCCTTGATCTCGCGGAACTGGCGCCGGACCTCCTCGACCACCAGGCCGCCGGCGCGGCCGACCGCCAGGATCGCGAGCGAGCCGAACAGGAAGGGCAGGATGCCGCCCAGGAACAGGCCGACGATCACGTACGGGTCGCTGAGGTCGAACCGCAGCGTCTGGCCGTGCTTCGTCAGCTCCTGCGTGTACGAGGCGAACAGCACCAGCGCCGCCAGGCCGGCCGACCCGATCGCGTAGCCCTTCGTGACCGCCTTGGTCGTGTTGCCGACCGCGTCCAGCGGGTCCGTGACGTTGCGGACCTCCTCGGGCAGGTCCGCCATCTCGGCGATGCCGCCCGCGTTGTCCGTGATGGGCCCGTACGCGTCGATGGCGACGACGATGCCGGTCATCGAGAGCAGCGAGACGGCCGCGATGGCGATGCCGTACAGGCCGGCCAGGTTGTAGCTGAACAGGATCCCGACGCCGATCGTGATCACCGGCAGCGCGGTCGCCAGCATGCCGATCGCGCTGCCGGCGATGATGTTGGTCGCGTCGCCGGTGACCGACTGCCGCGCGATCAGGTGCACGGGCCAGTACCGCGTCTCCGTGAAGTACTCGGTGATCGCGACGATGACGATCGTGGTCACGATGCCGACGACGCCGCACCAGAACAGGTTGGACGGGTCGTTGATCGTGGTGAGCGCGCTGTGGACGGGCTTCAGGTCGCCGCTGCTCACGAACATGTTCGTGACGATGGCGAAGCCGGCCAGCGCGATGATCGCGGCCACGATCAGGCCCGCGTACAGGCCGCCCATGATCCAGCGCGGGAAGTACAGGCGCACGGCCAGGGCGCCGACGACGGAACCCACGATCGAGATCGCGCCCAAAAGCAGCGGGTACACCACCCAGGCCACGTCCTTGAAGAGGAGCGAGCCCAGGAGCATCGCCGCGACCATCGTGACCGCGTAGGTCTCGAACAGGTCGGCGGCCATGCCCGCGCAGTCGCCCACGTTGTCGCCCACGTTGTCGGCGATCACCGCCGGGTTGCGCGGGTCGTCCTCCGGGATGCCGGCCTCCACCTTGCCCACCAGGTCGGCGCCGACGTCGGCCGCCTTGGTGTAGATGCCGCCGCCGAGGCGGGCGAACACCGACACGAGCGAGGCGCCGAAGCCGAGGCCGACGAGCGCGTCCAGGTTGTGCGTCACGAAGTACGAGACGGAGACACCGATCAGGCCGAGCCCGACCACCATGAACCCGGTCACCGCGCCGCCCCGGAACGCGATCGACAGCGCCCGGCCCAGGCCGCTGCGGGCCGCCTCCGCGGTGCGCAGGTTGGCGCGCACGGAGACGTTCATGCCCACGTAGCCGGCCGCCGCGGAAAGGATGGCGCCGACCAGGTAGAGGATGGCCGTCACCCAGCTGATCGCGAACCCGATCACGAGGGCGATCACGATGCCGATGACGGCGATGACGGTGTACTGGCGGTTCAGGTAGGCGCTGGCGCCTTCCTGGATCGCCCCGGCGATCTCGATCATGCGGGCGTTGCCGGGTGGCTCACGCAGCACGAGGAAGATAAGGACCACCGCGAAGAGCACGGCGACGGCACCACCTCCGATCGCCAGGAGCACACTCGAGTCCATCAATTCACACCCTCATTTCCTTCTTGCCGATTTCGTTGGCACGTTCACGTCTGGGGCTAGGGGACGGCGGTACCGGAGTTTGAACAACACGGGCCGGCACGAGCCGACGCGCACGCCGAATTCGCCGCGACCCGACCGGCGCCCGCGGACCGAGCGCGGCGGCCGGAGCCGTCGAAGCTCTGGTTGCCGATCGATAGGGTATACGACGCTGCATCCATAACGCGACACGTCAATATCGCACGTGAAGGTACCCGACCGTACGGACCGGCGCCAGGGCTCGCGTTTCTAGTGGTCGCGGCGGCGAAGGAACGCCGGGATCCCGGCGGCCAGCACCGCCAGGAGCGGAAGCGGGAGCGCGAGGAGCACGTTCCAGCGCAGCCCGGAGGTGGAGAGCGACAGGGGCGCCGCGGCGAGCGGCCGGGGCGGGATCGCGAGCAGCTCGTCCTGCCCCGACAGCCAGTCCAGCGACGCCAGCAGCAGGCTCGGGTTGGCGCTCGACGCCGCGGGCGGCAGCGTCCGGTTCTCCGCCAGCCCCGAGGTGCCCGCCACGACGATCCGCGTCACGCCGGCGGATCGCGGCTGCTCGACCGAGCGCACGAGCACGAACGGCCCGGAGTCGTCGCCCACCCGGCGGCCCAGGTCGGTGCGCTGCTGCGCGATCGCGAACGCGCCGGCGGAGCTCGACGCCAGCGCCGCCGACGCGCCCGAGTCGGGCGCCCCCGTGATCGGGGTGGCGGCCGGGAGGAACACGTCGCCGCCGGCCAGGGCCACGACGGGGACGGTCGAGTCGCCGGCCGCGGCGTGGGCCGGGTCGGGCTCGATGACCAGGCCGCCGCCGAACCCGACGCCGTACGGCTGGAGCAGCCCGTTCACGCTCGCCAGGATGGTGCCGTCGATCCAGGGGTCCGCCGCCACCAGCAGCCGGCCGCCGCCCGCCAGGTAGGCCGAGACCGCCTGCCCCTCGACGTCGGTCAGCGCCCGCGCCGGCCCCAGCACGACCAGCACGTCGCACGCGGCGGGGATCCGCGGCTGCGCCAGCGCGACCTGCTGCGTCGCGTAGCTGCTGGCGCGGAGCAGGGCCGCGGCGGCGGAGTAGCCGGTCTCCGGGTCCGCGTCCTGCGGGTCGCGCTCGCCGTCGCCGGAGGCCCAGCACACGACCGGCGTGCGCCCGGACCGCAGGCGCTCGATCGCCGCCGTCACGTCGGACTCGCTCTCCCGGCCCGCGTCCAGCACGACCGGCGTCCGGTCCCGGTACTGCAGCGCGAGGCTGCCCGCGGCGGCGCCGAGGCGCTGCGCGAGCGCCGCGTCCTGGTCCGGGTCCGCGAAGCGCACCTGGACGCGCGAGCTGCGCTGGCGGTAGAGGTCGAGCAGCGCCGCCGCGTCGCGCCGGGCGGCCAGCTGGTCCGGGCGGAAGAAGCCGGTGACGGTCACCTCGGCGTCGAGCTGCCCGAGGACCTGGACCGAGCGCGGCGTCAGCGTGAACTGGCCGGACCGGGTCAGGTCGGCCGCCAGCGGGGTGAGCCCGGCCAGCGCGTCGACGGCGACCAGCGCGAGCACGGCGCCGGCGGCGGCCAGCGCCAGGCGCACGTCCCAGCGCGTCATCGCCAGCGCCTCGACGCGAGCGCGCGCGCGGCCAGGAACAGCGCCGCGGCGGTCAGGGCGAGGAAGTAGACGACGTCGCGCAGGGCTACCTGGCCGCCGGCGAGAGCCGCCGCCCGGTTGCCGGCGCTCGCGGCGTCCAGCAGGTCGGAGAGCGGCGGCGAGAGCATGCCGGCGGCCGCGCCGAGCAGGTACTGCAGGGCCAGCAGCGCCGCGATCCCCGCGCCGGCCGCCGCGACGCGGCCCGGCGCCAGGCTGGCCGCGAGCAGGCCGACCGCGACCCACGCCGCGCCCACCAGGACCATGCCCACGTAGCCGCCGGCGACCGCGCCGGCGTCGAAGCCCGGCTGGGAGACGGCGAGCAGCGCGACGTGGACGAGCGTGAACGCGATGCCGGCGAGGAAGCCCACGAGGCCGGCCAGCCACTTCGCGACGGCGACCTCCCAGTACCGCACCGGCGAGGCGAGCAGCTGCTCCAGCGCGCCCGTGTGGCGCTCCTCGGCGAGCAGGCGCATGGTCACCAGCGGGACCACGAACGCCGACCCGAGCGCGACCCGGTCGAGCACGCCGGCCATCGAGACCTGCTGGCCGCCGAGGACCGGCCTCAGGTAGCCCAGGACCGCGACGGGCACGACGAGCGCCGCCCCGATCGCGTACGTGGGCGGCCACCGGAACAGGGCGGCCACGTCGCGGCCGGCCAGCGCCAGCACGTTGAGCAGGCCGGCGTCCCAGAGCAGCTCGTACGTCGTGCGCCGGGCCGGGGCCGGCGGCGCCGCCGGCGCGACCGCCACCGACTCCGGCCGAGCCGCGGGCTCCGGCGGCGGCGCGGGCGCCTCGACCGGGACCTCCGGCACCGGCGCCTTCGGCCGCGGGCGGCGCCTCCTCGGCGCCGGCCCCGCGCCCCGGCGCGGCCGCTTCGGCCGGCTCGGCTCGGGAGGCACTACCCGGCCCCGTCCGGCGGCGCCTGGCGCGAGCTCAGCTCCCGGAGGCCCAGGCCGTGCGCCACGACCGCGCGCGCGATCGCGTCCTGCAGGTCGTCGCGGTCGCCGGTCACGGTGAGTCGGTGCTCGCCGCCGTCCAGCGCCTCGACGGCCACCGCCGACACCCCCGCCACGTCCCGCACGTGGCGCTCCGCCGCGGCCGCGTCGCCGCGGACCACGACCAGCACCTCCACGCGGAGCCGCGCCCGCAGGACCTCGGGCGTCTCGTCCGCCACCACGCGGCCGGCGTCCAGCACCAGCACGCGGCCGCAGACGCCGCTGACGCCGGCCACGGCGTCGCCGGACAGCACGACGGCGCGCTCGCGGCCCAGGGCCGCGATCAGTTCGGCGTCCGACCCCGGCTCGTCCAGCAGCAGCGCGTCCGGCTCGTGGACGACGGCCTGCGCCAGCCCGACGCGCCGCCGCAGGTCCGCGGGCAGCCGCCGGATCACCTCGTGCCGGCAGTCGCCCAGCCCGCACCGGTCCAGGGCCGCGTCGATGCGCGCCTGGCGCAGCGCGGGCGCCACGCCGCGCAGCCGGCACAGCGTCCGGAGGTACGGCGTCACGCGCATGTCGTCGTCCAGCGGCGCCCCCTGGGCCAGGTAGCCGATGCGGCGCCGCGCCTGGCGGGTGCGCGCGGCGTCGCCGCCGATGGTCACGCGCCCGGACGTCGGCTCGACCAGGCCGGCGAGCATGCGCAGCGCGATCGACTTGCCGGCGCCGCCGGGGCCGACCAGGCCGAGCGCCTGCCCGCGCGCCACCGTGAAGCTCACGTCCGCGAGCACCGGCCGGCCGTTGGAGTTCCTGCTGAGCCCCTCTACCTCGATCAAGCGACAGCGGCCAATTCTAGGCTCGGCGGGCTGCTATAACCCCCTCGTGGCATCCGCGATCATCCCCATCGGCGACGAGCTGCTGGCCGGATTCACGCTGGACACGAACTCGCACTGGCTGGCCGAGCAGCTGCGCCTGCTGGGCTTCCCGGTCAAGCGCATCACCACGGTGCGCGACCGCCAGGAAGAGATCGTGGAGCAGATCCGGCGCGACCTCCGCGACCCGGAGATCGAGGACGTGTTCTGTTCGGGAGGCCTGGGCCCCACGCCCGACGACCGCACGTTCGAGGCCGTCGCCGCCGCGCTGGGCCGGAAGATGACGACCTGGCCGCCGGTGCTGGAGCGGATCGAGCGCCGGGTGCGGCGTATGCACGACGCCGGGCTCGTGGACTCGGCGCAGGTGACCGAGGGCAACCGGCGCATGGCCCACATCCCGGCGGACCCAGACCACGTCTTCCGCAACCGGCGCGGCATGGCGCCCGGGCTGATGTACCGGGCGGACGGCCGCCGGCTGTTCATCCTGCCCGGCGTGCCGACCGAGCTGCGGGGCATCTTCGCGGAGGAGCTGGCGCCGGAGTTCCTGACCGGGCGGACCGCCGGCGTCGTGCACGAGCTGCGGTTCGTGTTCGCCGTCGAGGCGCGCTTCTACCCGGTGATGCGGGAGCTGGAGACGTCACACCCCGACGTGTCCGTCGGCTCGTACCCGAACTTCCAGACCAGGGAGCTGGTCATCCGGTTCACCGGCCAGGACGAGCGGCGGGTGCTGGAGGCGATGGAGGTGGTCAGGCAGCGGGTGGCACCGATGGGCCTCCAGCCGACGGTGTAGCTGGGGCACGGATCCCGCGCATCGAGGCCGCCCTGGGGACCGGCGCGATGAAGGCCCGTCAGGGGCAGCTGACCGGCCGCGACTCCGCCCGCCACGTGCTTCCAGGCTCCGCCCCCAGAGCCCGTCCCGGCCTGCCATGAGGAGGGCGTGGCTGCCACCGCGGCCACCCGGCACCCGCTCGCAGAGCTCGCGGGCGCCGGGACCCGGGCCGCTGGCGTCGGAATGCACGCCGGGAGTGAACCGGGTCGCGTGATGGTCGCAGGTGTGCCGCTGCCGTCCCGGATGCGTCCGGGGTCAGGTTGAATTGTCGGAACTTCAACGTATCCCGACCTCTGGAGACGTTGAAGTGTCGACATTTCAACCTATCCCTCCTCGGGATGGCAGGGGCATCGCGCCGCACCGCCTCCCGGCGTGCTGGCCGACGCCAGCCGGCGGGTGACGGGGTGCCAGCGTCCTGCCTACCTCATGGCAAGCCGGGACGGGTGATGGGGGCGGAGCCTGGAAGCACGTGGCGGGCGGAGCCCCGGCCTGTCAGCTGCCCCAACCGCCTTCTCCCCGCGCGCCGGCCGACTCGCGGGGTCAGTCCAGCCCCGCGCCGCCCCGGAGCGTCATCCACCGCATCGCCCCCACGGCCAGGGCCAGCATGGCCACGTCGAACGCGGCCAGGAAGGCGGCGGTGGACAGCACCGGCCCCCACAGGAAGCCCTGCAGGACCAGCGTGCGGACCGCCCCGATCGCGTACGTCATCGGGTTGACCGCGGCCAGCGACGCCAGCCAGGACGGCATCTGGTCGAGCGGGACCAGCGCGCTGCTCACGAAGACCAGCGGGAGCCCCATGAAGCTGGTGACGCCGAAGAACTGGCTGTGGCCGCGGAGCGCGAACGCCATCGCCATCGACAGCGCGGTGACGCCGACGCCGAACAGGACGCCGATCCCGAGCACGATCAGCAGCCCCGGCACGCCGGTGGCCAGGCGCACCCCGAGCAGGGCGGCCGCGCAGACGATCATCGTCACCTGCGCCGCGCTCAGCAGGACCACGAACAGGGCGCGGCTCACGACGATCGACAGCGAGGAGATGGGCATCGCCAGCAGGCGCTGGAGCAGCCCGGACTCGCGGTCGAACAGGATCTCCACCCCGCCCGCCAGCGACCCGTTGAGCACCGTCATGACCACGACGCCGGCCGTCATGAACGCCATGTAGCTGGTGCCCCTGACGACCGTCCCCTTCGCGAACAGGTTCCCGAACAGCACGAGCCAGAGGGCCGGCTGCACGAGCGCGGCGGTGAGGCCCGCCGGCTCCCGCCGGAGCCTGGTGAACCAGCGCGCGGCCAGCGCCAGGGACGCCCGCGCGAGCGAGGTCCGGACCGGCGGCCGCGCCGCCGACTGCCAGGTCGCCCCACCACTCATGCGCTCACCTCCACCGCATCGGCGCCGACCAGCCGCATGACCACGTCGTCGAGCGACGACTCCGTGTACAGCCGCTTCAGCTCCTCGGGGGCGCCGCACGCGGCCAGCCGGCCCCCGACGATGATCCCGACCCGGTCGCACAGCCGGTTGGCCTCGTCCAGGTAGTGGGTGGTGAGCAGCACCGTGACCCCCGAGCGCTTCAGCTCCAGGACCAGGTCCCACACCAGCCGGCGGGCCGACACGTCCAGGCCGAGGGTTGGCTCGTCCAGGACCACCAGCTCGGGCCGGTGGAGCAGCGTGATCGCCAGGTCCAGCCGGCGCTCCATGCCGCCGGAGTACCCGTCCACCAGCCGGTCGGCGGCGTCCGAGAGGCCCGCCCACACGATCAGCTGGTCGATCCGCCGGCGCCCGTCGGCCCCCCGGAGGTCGAGGAGCCGGGCGAACAGCCTGAGGTTCTCCCGGCCGGTCAGGTACGTGTCGAGGCCGTTCTTCTGCATCATCACGCCGGTCCGCGCGCGGACCTCGCGCGCCTGCCGGGTCGGGTCCAGGCCGAGCACCTCCACCTCGCCCTCCGTGGCGGCGAGGGTGCCGAGGAGCACGCGGATCGTCGTCGTCTT
>VBJR01000403.1 GCA_005880175.1 Chloroflexota bacterium | reverse complement strand
ATCGTGCCGTGCCCCTGTCGGATGTCGCCCAACGTGCGGTGCGGGCCGTGACGGCACGCTACCCGAGCGACGTCCAGCGCCTGCTGGACATGATGCGGACGGCGCCGGAGGCGGGCAAGCGCAAGCCGACCCGGTTCGGGCCGCTCAACATCGCGCTGATGGGCAAGCCGCCGCTGCCGCTCGAGGAGACCCAGCTCGTCGAGGCCTTCGCCGCCGAGTGGGTGCGGGGCGACTTCGACGTCCACGAGCTCGCCGACGCCGTCGAGGCGGCGCTGCGCGAGCAGACCGGACGCCCCCAGGACCCGCGCCGGCACAGCCCCACCGGCTGGCGCACGCTCGCCGGCGACGAGGCGAAGCCGGGCAGGCTCATCGGCCCCGACCGCAACTGACGGTCCCTCCAGCCGGCTCCCGGCAGCGCTTATAATCGCTGGAACCACCCACCGCCGCGAGGAGTACGCACACCCATCGAAACCCTGACCCAAATCAGCGAATCCGGTCTCGAGATCGGCATCGGGAGGAGGGCGCGCCTGACCCTGCCGCTGCCGTTCTGGGGCTCGGCGATGGACGGCGTCGTCGACGCCGCCTTCGCCGTCGCCATGGGCCGCCTCGGCGGCCTGGCGGTCCTGAACCTGGACGGCGTCCACGCGCGCTACGAGGACTCCGCGCCCGTCATCCGGCGCATCGCCGAGGCGAGCCGCGCCGACGTCAACGACGTCCTGAAGGACGCGTACCGGGAGCCCGTCAAGCCGCACCTGATCGAGGCGCGGATCCGGGAGATCAAGGCGGCGGGCGTCGCCTGCGCCGTGTCGACCGTGCCCGGCCGAGCCCAGGAGCGCGCCCGCCTGGTCGAGGAGGCCGGGGCCGACGTCCTGGTCGTCCAGGGCACCGTGCTGACCGCTCGCCACCGCTCCCGGAGCTATCACCAGCTCTCGTTCGAGGAGCTGTGCCGGACCGTCTCGATCCCGGTCGTGGTCGGCAACTGCGTCCAGTACGGAACCGCGCTGGAGCTGATGGAGACCGGCGTCGCCGGCGTCCTGGTCGGCGTCGGCCCGGGCGCGGCCTGCACCACGCGCGGCGTGCTCGGGGTCGGCGTCCCCCAGGTGACCGCCACGTGCGACGTGGCGGCGGCCCGCGACGAGCACCTCCGGCGCACCGGCAGGCGCGTCGCGGTCATCACGGACGGCGGCATGCGGATCGGCGCCGACGTCTGCAAGGCGTTCGCGTCGGGCGCGGACGCGGTGATGATCGGCTCGCCCCTGGCCGGCTCGGCCGAGTCGGCGTCGCGAGGCTTCAACTGGGGCATGGCGACTCCCGACCCGAACCTGCCCCGGGGCACGCGAATCGAGGTCGGCGTGCGGGCCAGCCTGGAGGAGATCCTGGTCGGCCCGGCCCGCGTCGACGACGGCACGCAGAACTTCGCGGGCGCGCTGCGCTCATCGCTCGGCGTGTGCGGCGCCGCCGACATCCGCGAGTTCCAGCGCGTCGAGATGGTCATCGCCCCCCAGATCACCAGCGAGGGCAAGCTGCACCAGCGCTCCCAACACGTGGGGATGGGGCGATGATCGCGGGGGAAACCACGGTTTCCCCCGCAGCCACACCGACGCGCGCCGGCGAGCTGATCCTGGTGCTGGACTTCGGCTCCCAGTACTCCCAGCTGATCGCCCGGCGCGTGCGCGAGGCGAACGTGTACTGCGAGCTGGTGCCCGGCACCACGCCGTGGGCCGAGCTGCGCGAGCGGCACCCGGCCGGCGTCATCCTGAGCGGCGGGCCGGCCAGCGTGTACGCGCCCGACGCCCCCCAGGTGGACCCCTCGGTGCTGCGCTCGGGCGTGCCGGTCCTCGGCATCTGCTACGGGATGCAGCTGATCGCCCACCACCTGGGCGGCGAGGTGGCCCCCGCGAGCAAGCGCGAGTACGGGCCGGCGCTGCTGGCCGTCGAGGACCCGGCCGGCCTGTTCGAGGGCCTGCCCGGCGAGCTGCCCGTGTGGATGAGCCACGGCGACCACGTGCTGCGGCTGCCGCCCGGGTTCCACGGCCTGGCCAGCAGCAGCAACGCGCCGGTGGCGGCGTTCAGCGACGGGGCCGGGGTGCTGGGCATCCAGTTCCACCCCGAGGTCCACCACACGCCGCAGGGCCGCGACATCCTCCGCAACTTCCTGTACCGGGTGTGCGGCTGCACCGGCACGTGGACGGCCGGGTCGTTCATCGCCGGCGCGACCCGGACGATCCGGGACACGGTCGGCGCGGGCCGCGTGATCTGCGCCCTGAGCGGGGGTGTGGACAGCGCGGTGGCCGCGACGCTGGTGCACCGGGCGGTCGGCGACCAGCTCACGTGCGTCTTCGTGGACAACGGCCTGCTCCGGCGTGAGGAGGCGCAGCGGGTGCTGGACGTGCTCCACGGCAACCTGGACCTCGACATCCGGTTCGTGGACGCCTCCGACCGGTTCCTGGGCGCGCTCAGCGGCGTGCTCGACCCGGAGGAGAAGCGGCGCGTGGTGGGCCGGGAGTTCATCAGCGTGTTCGACGAGGAGGCGCGCCGGCTCGGCGACATCGACTTCCTGGCCCAGGGCACGCTGTACCCGGACGTGATCGAGTCCACCGCCCCGGACACGGCGGCCTCGGCCACGAAGATCAAGACGCACCACAACGTGGGCGGCCTGCCGCCGGGCCTGCGCTTCCGGCTGGTGGAGCCGCTCCGCTACCTGTTCAAGGACGAGGTTCGGGCGGTGGGCCGGGAGCTGGGCCTGCCCGAGGACATGGTGTACCGGCAGCCGTTCCCGGGTCCCGGCCTGGCCATCCGCTGCCTGGGCGAGGTGACGGCCGAGCGTCTGGAGATCCTGCGCGGCGCCGACTGGGTGGTGGTGGACGAGATCAAGAAGGCGGGGCTGTACAGGCAGGTCTGGCAGTCGTTCGCGGTGCTGACCCCGCTCCAGACCGTCGGCGTGATGGGCGACTACCGCACGTACGCCAACGTGGTCGCGGTGCGCGTGGTGACGTCGGAGGACGCGATGACCGCCGACTGGGCCCGGCTCCCGTACGACGTGCTGGCCCGGATCTCGAACCGCATCGTGAACGAGGTGCACGGCGTCAACCGGGTGGTGTTCGACGTGACGAGCAAGCCGCCCGGGACGATCGAGTGGGAGTGAAGCCCCACATACGGCGCCCGGTCTCGTGAGGATCCTGGTCGTCGGGTCCGGAGCTCGCGAGCACGCGCTGACCTGGAAGTGCCTGCGGTCGCCGCTCGCCGATCGCGTGTACGTCGCCCCCGGGAACGGGGGGACCGCCGCCATCGCCCGCAACGTGGCCCCTGGGCCCGGACGCCGCGGTGGCGGCCGGCGTCGGCGACGCCCTGCGCGACGCCGGCATCCCCGTGTTCGGGCCCGACCGCGACGCCGGCCGCATCGAGAGCAGCAAGGCGTTCGCCAAGGAGGTGATGGTCGCCGCCGGCGTCCCCACCGCCCGGTTCGAGACGTTCACGGACGTGGAGCCGGCGCGCCGGTTCGCGCGCCGGCTCCACGGCCGCGTCGCCGTCAAGGCCGACGGCCTGGCCCTGGGCAAGGGCGTGCTGGTCTGCGGGAACGAGCGGGAGGCCGACGAGGCGATCGACGCGATGCTCGTGCGCCACGCGTTCGGACAGGCGGGCTCGACGATCGTGGTCGAGGAGCGGCTGGAAGGCCCCGAGCTGTCGGTCTTCGGCATCTGCGACGGCGAGCGCGTGGCGCCCCTGGCCCCGGCCCGCGACTTCAAGCGGGCGCGGGAGGGCGACGCCGGTCCCAACACCGGCGGGATGGGCGCCTACTCGCCGCCGCACGGCGTGGACCGGGACCTGGTCGCGCGCATCACGGAAAC